>JAHEKG010000147.1 GCA_024638475.1 Rhodospirillales bacterium
GCCGCCGTGATTGTCGAAACGGACGCGACGCTGGCTGAAGTCACGCCGGCTTCCGGCGCTGGTCTCGCAGTGACGCAAGCGACGTTGGCTGCGGATCCGGCCGACTACGCGGTGGGGGCTGACGGCAGTATCGAGATTCAGGCGTTGGAGACCCTGGGCCATTATGGTGATTGGTTGGAACTGAAGACACAGCGCTTGCGTGACCTCAACGGTTACAAATTTCGGCAGCCGGTTGTCGTGGGCCAACGGCTGAAGCTGGATTACTCAAAGGTCGATCGGTTGACCTTCGAAGCGCGCAGGGTGGCCTATCACTCCGCCGTCCAACAAGATTTTTTCCAGCGCTACCGCGTGAAGGAAACCCGGAAGCACACGATTCGGCGGGGCGAATCTTTGTGGATACTGGCGCACCGCACTTATTCGGTCCCGATATGGTTGTTGCGGCAGCATAATCCGGACTTAGACCTGCAGCGCATCCGCCCGGGCATGACCGTGGACTTCCCCTTGTTGGAAGACGTCGCCGAATCAACCTAAGCGCTTATTGCGGACCTGCTGCCGGTGCCTTGTTTCTTCAGTACGAGGCGTCTATTTTGGGCCTATGTTCGACAATACCTACGTGCGCCTGCCGGAACGCTTCTACGCGAGGGTTCAGCCGTCGGTCGCGCCCGACCCGCATTTGCTAGCGTGCAACCAGGACCTGATCCGCGATCTTTCGCTGCAGGACTTCCTGGGCGGCGATCGGCAGGCTGCCCAATTCTTCAGTGGCAACCGCTTGCCGGATGGGGCTGAGCCGATCGCGCTCGCCTACGCCGGCCATCAGTTCGGGCAATTCGTGCCGCAGTTAGGTGACGGTCGGGCGGCATTGCTGGGTGAGGTGATCGGCCGGGACGAGCGGCGCTACGATATCCAACTGAAGGGCTCGGGGCAGACGCCGTTTTCCAGAAACGGGGATGGCAAGTCCGCCTTGGGGCCGGTGATTCGGGAGTACCTGCTGAGCGAAGCCATGCACGCATTAGGGGTCCCGACCACCCGCGCCGTGGCCGCTGTGCGCACCGGCGATGTGGTGCAACGCGAAAGACCCCTTCCCGGCGGCGTGTTCACGCGCGCGGCGGCAAGCCATATTCGTGTTGGCACGTTCGAATTTTTTGCGGCGCGCAATGACCAAGAGGCCCTCCGGGCCCTCGCCGGATATGCCATCGAACGTCATTATCCCGACGTTGGTAACGACGACTATGTGGGCTTCTTCGATCGCGTTCTGGAACGGCAGGCGGCGTTGATTGCGCATTGGATGGATGTGGGTTTTATCCACGGCGTGATGAACACCGACAATACCAGCATCGCCGGCGAGACCTTGGATTATGGCCCGTGCGCCTTCATGGACGAGTTCCGCTTCGACAAAGTGTTCAGCTCTATCGATCATGGCCGGCGTTATGCCTATGGGAACCAGGCGCGTATCGCCCATTGGAATCTGGCGCGGTTGGCCGAGTGCCTGTTGTTGCTGCACGAGGACCAGCCCGCATTCGAAGCGGTGCTGGAGCGATTTCCCGCGCGGTTCGATGAACTCTACCGACAGCGGATGGCGGGTAAGCTGGGATTGTCCGATGCGCGACCCGACGATGCTGTGTTGATCAAGCTTTGGCTCGATCATCTCCAGGCCAATACGCTCGATTACACCTTAAGCTTCAGGCGACTGGCGGACAGTCTCGCCGCCGAGGCGCTGGGTCAATTCGGAGACTTCGGATTGCGGTGGAGACAGCGACTCGCCGAGCAAGCCGCTGACCCGGAGCGCGTGCGGCAGAAAATGAACGCCGTCAACCCTATTTTCATCCCCCGCAACCACCAGATCGAGCGTGCGATCGAAGCGGCCATCAATGATGATCTCGGCGTATTTCATGACCTCATTGCGGTTTTAAAGCATCCGTTTAAAGATCAGCCTGAGTACTCGCAATACGCGGAACCACCGGCGCCGTCCGAACGCGTCGAGCGGACGTTCTGTGGCACTTGAGGATGGTTGTCACACTTGCTAGCAACCAGCACGGTGCTGGTTAAGCGAATCGATTTTCAAACAAGGACATCATAAAAAATGACCATCAAGCGCGGTTACGCCGACGGCCCTTTCGGCCAGATTCATTTCCAAGATACCGAGGCTGGGGATACCCCTTTGGTACTTTGTTCCCAAGCACCCATGACCAGCCGCCAATTTGACCGCGTGTATCCGTTGTTGGCGGCCGCCGGCATCCGTGCGGTCGGAATTGATACACCGGGTTTCGGAATGTCGGATGCCCCCGACCATGTACCCTCGATCGGAGACTACGCGCAGGCGGTTCCCGCGGTGCTCGACCACCTAGGGATGGGGTCCGCGCATTTATGCGGCCACCATACCGGCGCAAAAATCATCGCGGAAGCGGGATTAGCCTATCCCGACCGGGTGCGTTCGCTGGTGTTTTCTTCGCCGGCGCCCATGACCATCGAGGAGCAAAAGAAATTCATCGACACGTCGTTGGTGGCCGAGAAAGAATTTGCGCCCCGCGCCGACGGCTCGCATCTTTCGGAACTGTTCGTGAAGCGCCTGCCTTGGATCGAAGCTGAACCCGACGGGTTGGAATTGTGCACCGGGTATATTGTCCAACAGTTGATGGGCTACGGGCCCTTCTGGTACGGACACAACGCGGCCTTCCACTATGACAGCGGCGCGACGATGCAAAAACTAACCCAGCCGGCATTGGTGCTGGTTAACACCGGTGACATGCTGTTTCCAATGGCCGCAAGGACGCTGGAGATGTGCCCGCATTTCTCTTATGCGGAAATAGAGGGTGGCGGCGTCGATATTACGGATCAAAATCCACGGGCTTGGACGGACGCGGTGGCGGCTTTCCTAAAGGGTTGAATGGTTTGGCGAGGCCAGGTGGCAGCTATGCAAGGATTGAAATTGGGTACGCTGTTTTTAGCCGCCGCGGTGACGGGGTCCGCGGCGACGCTGTTTGTCGATAGCCGCCTGCGCACCCCGAGCCTTGTCGAGACGGCTGCGCCGGCCGGGGAGGGCGAGCAGATCGGCCGGCTCCAGACACGGCTCAACGAAGAAATACAAGCGCGGATTGCACTGGAAAACTACGTGTATCAGCGCGATTCCGCGGATGACGGAGAGCGGTCTGTCGGGCCGGAATTGGCAGAAGATGACGAGGAGCCGGCCGTCGAGATGAATGCCGCCAACATGCGCCCTTTCTTCAATCAGCGCATGGAAGAAATGATGCGCCGCCGCCAGCGGGCAAACGTCAAACAGCGTCTCATGGATTCCGGCTTCGGCGAGGACGAGGCGGAGCGGTTATTACAGCGTCAAGCCGAGATCGAGCTGGCCCGGCTCTATGACGATTACGACGAACGCCGCGCCCAGGCGCTCGAGTCGCCACCCCGTCCGAGCACTTCCCAGCAATTGCGCAACGAGCTGGGTGACGAAGCCTACGAGCGTTATCTGGAGTCTCTTGGCAGGCCGACTAGCGTGCCCGTGAGGACACTGTTGCAGCCCTCCCCCGGGGCGACGGCCGGTTTGCAGCCCGGAGATAGAGTGCTTGCCTATAACGGAGAACGGGTGTTTTCCATGCGGGACCTCAATAACCTAACGGTCCAGGGCACGCCTGGAGAAAGCGTGGTGATGGAGGTGGAACGCGATGGCCAAAACATCGCCGTCGTTATCCCGCGCGGTCCTATCGGTTTCAGCAGTGGCCCATTCAGACGGCGTTGATGGCTAGGCTGCTTTCCCGGCGGCTTGGCCGGAAGCCCATGCCCACTGAAAATTGAAACCGCCCAGGTGGCCTGTGACGTCGACCACCTCGCCAATGCAATAGAGCCCTGGCCGACTCTTACTCTCCATTGTCTTAGAAGACAGTTCGTCCGTGTCGATACCGCCCAGCGTCACTTCGGCGGTGCGATAGCCCTCGGTGGCGGCAGGTTTTATCTCCCATGCCTGTAGTTGGGCAGCAACCTGACGCAGCGTGGAGTCGGGAATCTGCGCGAGCTGCGTCTCTGCTTGCTCCGGCCAAAACAGCGCTTGAATTTCTATCACCAGTGCTCGTGGTAGCCGATCCATGAGGATGGTTCGTAGTAGAGACTTTGGATGGGTCGCCTTCGCCTTCTGTAACAGCGACAGCGCGTCTTGTTCCGGCAAGAGGTCGACTCTAACGCTACCGCCAGGCCGCCAATAACTGGAAAGCTGCAGCGCGGCTGGCCCACTGAGCCCTCGATGAGTAAACAAGATCTGTTCCGTGAATTCGGCGCCGGTTGTGCGGAGGGTTGCATTTAGACTGATACCGGCGAGGCGTTCGGTCAGGCGCTGCATCACTCCCGTAAACGTAAACGGTACCAAACCCGCACGCGTTGGGAGCACTCGCAGGCCAAACTGCTTCGCCAGGCGGTAGCCGAAATCCGAGGCACCCATCTTGGGGATCGACAGACCGCCCGTAGCGATCACGAGGGATTGTGCCGCGAACACATCGTTGTCAGTGCGAACGGAGAATTGTTGCTTTTGTTTAACCAGCCCAACGTTGCAGTTCGTGAAAACGGCAACGCCGACTTGAGCACATTCGTTAGCTAACATAGCAAGAATTTGTTTGGATGATTGGTCGCAAAATAATTCACCACGGGCCTTCTCGTGGTAGCCGATGTCGTGTTTGTCGACCAAGGCGATGAAATCGTGCTGGGTATAGCGGGCCAATGCAGAGATACAGAAATTCGGATTAGCCGAAATGAACCGCCCGGGCTCACAATACAAATTCGTGAAGTTGCAGCGGCCGCCACCGGACATGAGAATTTTCTTGCCAATCTTGTTGGAGCCTTCGAGTACGACAACGCGCCGGCCTCTTTGTCCTGCCGCAATGGCACACATCAGTCCGGCGGCACCGCCGCCCAAGACAATGACATCGTATGTTTTCACGCCGGTAACATCGCAAAGACCAGCCTAGGATTGGCGTCAGTTGTGTTGACGCTTCGCGAAAGTTCGCCGAATCATAGCACCGGGTTGTGAGAGCGGTTGCGCTATGCGGCTCCCCTGGTGCGGCCGCGGCCGGTTTTGTGCCGGGGGCGGCTGTTGCCGCCGCCATGCTTGCGGCCCGCCGGCCATGAGCTGCCGGCGTTTCGCTTGGCTTGATTGGGAGCGCCTCTGCCGCGGCCGTTTTCTATCGGTTGCGGTTTGGCGTTGGGGTCCGGTTCGAAGCCATTGACGGTTTCTCGCGGTAACCGTCGATTGAGGAGTTTCTCGATGCCGGCGAGCAATTTCAATTCGTCCACGCACACCAGCGATACGGCCTCGCCGTTGGCGCCTGCGCGGCCGGTCCGGCCGATGCGATGCACGTAGTCCTCCGGTACGTGAGGCAACTCGTAGTTGACGACATGGGGCAGTGCGTTGATGTCGATACCCCGGGCAGCGATGTCGGTGGCGACCAGGACCTGAACCTTGCTGGCCTTAAAGTCCGCCAGTGCCCGGGTGCGTGCCGTTTGCCGTTTGTTGCCGTGGATCGCTTCGGTGCGGATGCCATCTTGGCTGAGCTGTTTGGCAAGCCTATCGGCGCCGCGTTTGGTGCGTGCGAACACCAATACCTGGTGCCAATTGTCTTGCTTGATGAGTTTAGTCAACAGCTGACGTTTCCGGTGACGATCGACGGCATAGATTTTCTGGGCAATCTTGTCCGCGGTGACTTTATCCTGCGGTGCTTCGATAACCGTGGGCTTATTCAGCAGATTATCGGCAAGGGTCTTTATTTCCTTGGAGAACGTCGCGGAGAACAATAGGTTTTGGCGTTGTTTGGGCAGCAGCGCGAGGATTTTTTTGACGTCGCGGATAAAGCCCATATCGAGCATGCGGTCCGCTTCGTCTAAAACGAGCACTTCCACCCGGGAAAGATCGATCGTGCCCTGTTGTACGTGATCGAGCAGCCGGCCAGGGGTCGCTACGAGAATGTCGATACGGCCTCTCAGGCGCGAGATTTGCGGGCGAATACTCACTCCGCCGAACATCGCGAGGGAGTTGAGTCTTAAGTGACGCCCATAGTCCCGGACGCTGGTTTCTACCTGGGCCGCAAGTTCTCGTGTGGGCGTCAGTATGAGTGCCCGGATGGGTGGGCGCCCGCCGGAAGCTCGCTTGACCGATTTGTCCGACAGCCGCTGCAGTATAGGTAGCACGAAGCCCGCCGTTTTGCCGGTTCCCGTTTGGGCGCCGGCCAATAAGTCTCCGCCGGATAACACGGCAGGGATAGCCTTTGTTTGAATAGGGGTGGGTTGCGAATAGCCGCAGTCTAATACGGCGCGCGTGATTTCTTCGGACAAGCCGAATGAGGAGAATGACATAGTATTCCTGGTGGTGATGATTGCCCGGCGGCCTAGAAGGCTCCAGTCTCGGGCAGCTAGATAAAGCTAGATAGCCAGAATTGGCAGCGGCAAATGACTGGTTAGCTTGCTCGCAGGCGCGGATACTAGCAGAGTAATCGCCAAAGACCTAGGAAATGGCCCTGTCCCAGTTATTCCAGGGTGCCGACATGGTATTGGCTAGCTGGAGGAGCTAAGCATGGTTCGCACCATAAGCCGTTTGATCATCGCCGCCGGCATTGGTCTGTGCTTGATCGCCCCCTCGGTTGCCGAAGCGGCACGCCCCAACGTACTGCTCATCATGACCGACAATCAGAGTGCTTCGTTGCTGGGCGCCTACGGCCACCCCGTGATTGAGACGCCGAATATTGATCGCCTCGCGGCCGAGGGTACGCTGTTCGAGGCGGCCTATGCGACGAGCGGGGTTTGCTCGCCGTCCCGCGCGGTGTTGTTGACCGGGCTGATACCGTCGGCCAACGGGGTCCACAACGGCTTGCCGGGGCGCTATTCCGTGGAGGGCTACTCTGCGATCGCGGAATTCCGGAATTTGCCCCAAACGCTAGCGGACGCCGGCTACGACACGGCGTTGGTGGGTAAGTATCACTTGGGCGTGCACGAGACACCGACCCTGGGGTTTGATTCTTGGACGACATTCCGTGGTGGCCACACGAGCAGTTTTACCGATGTCACCCTCTTCGATAACGGCAAGCAGCTTGAATTGACCGATGTCGAGGACCACTTGACCGACTTTTGGACCCGCCGCGCCGTCGACTTCATCACAACCCGCGGTGACGCCGAGCGGCCCTTCTTTCTCTGGTTGTCTTACAACGGGCCCTACATCTTGCCGCCGACGGTCAATGAACCGCCGGTGTCCCGTTTCGCCGCGATGTACCAAGACAATCCGCCGCCGGTGCCCCAGCATCGGGTGCATCCCTATATGCGGCAGTGGGCCAAAGTAGCAGGTCGCGGTGACGATCCGGAGATCGAGGGCGGTAGTTACCCGTGGGCCGCGATCGACGCCCTCAACAATCGTCAGGCGATGATCAACATTGCGGCGGAGACAACGCACGTGGATCACGGCATCGGCCTAGTGCTCGAAGCGTTGAGAGAAAGGGCGTTGCTCGAGGATACGCTAGTCATTTTCTTGTCGGACCAAGGCTCCGCCTATGGTCAGCTGGGCATGTGGGGCAACAGTTCTTGGGGCGAGCCGCCGCCCGCTTACAACGCCAACATGCAAATCCCGCTGATTTTCCGCCATCCTCGAGGGGTGCGCGCCGGGGAGCGCGTCACGCGCATGATCAATCAATTCGATATCTTCCCGACCATCCTCGACTATCTGGGCTTGGGTGATCTCGCCATTGACAACTCGCCCGGTGAGAGTTTTGCACCGATGCTGAAAGGCGCTTCGATGGACTGGGAAGACGAGGTGTTCTTCGAGTACATCACGACCCGCGTGATCCAAACCAGACGCTGGAAGTACACGAAGCGATTCTTGGACAAACCCAACGAGCTGTACGATATGCAGCAAGATCCGGGCGAAACCGTTAATCGAATTACGGATCCGGAGTATGCCGATGTGATTCAAGAGCTGGACACGCGTCTCACGGCATTTTTTGCCGAGTACGCCGACCCGGAATTCGATCCGTGGAACGGCGGCACCGGTAAAGCGCTATTATTCTATGGGCCTCGCCGCGCCAATCGCTTTCGGGAGATGTTCCCCGAATTTCGCGATCCCTTCGTGGAACTGAGGCCGCCGTTCCGAGATTAATGGGGACATTCCCCATTTTCTCTCGCTGGGAATGTCCCCGGGTCCGACCGCGAAAAGGGGAATGTCCCCATTAAACTGTCCCCATTAAACGATGGGGCTGGCCAGCTCCACAATGCAGCTCACGTAACCTGCAATGATCACCACGGAAGCCAACAGAATTGGCGCGTTTGCTAGTCTTTTGTAGAACATCTCGCTCTCCTTGAGTGGTTTTTTCTGCCGTGGCGCGATGCCTTGGCCATGGTCAAATCATGCCGGGCCAGGCCTGCCTAAGCTTGACCGCCCGATGATCATCCCGTGACCGTCCTGTGATGCCTTTCTTACCGGAGCCACTCTGTGGGCGGGCTCGCGTGCG
>JAHEKG010000148.1 GCA_024638475.1 Rhodospirillales bacterium
CGAATGCGGCTGCGTTCATGCTTTTGACGCCGCCTTAAGGTGGGAACTCGGACGAAGTCCCAAATCATGGCAAATCGCATAAGTCAGTTCGGCGCGGTTCAGCGTGTAGAAATGGAACTCAGTGATCCCCTCGGCGCGGAGTCGGTTGACCTGTTCGATGGCAACACTGGCCGCAATCAGCTTGCGAGTCTGAATGTCATCTTCCAAACCCGCAAACCGCTCCGCCAAGCGCTGCGGTATCGTCGCTCCGCAAGCAGCGGCAAACCGAGTGAGCTGCGGGAAATTAGTAATTGGTAAGATGCCGGGGACGACGGGCACGGACACCCCTTGGCTGACACAGCGGTCGCGAAACCGCAAAAACAAATCCGGGTCGAAGAAAAACTGGGTGATTGCTCGATTTGCACCCGCATCGATCTTCCGCTTGAGGTTTTCCAGATCGAAATCCGGGTCCGGCGCCTCGGGATGAACCTCGGGATAGGCCGCGGCGGAAATATCGAAATCGCCGATCCGGCGCAGCGCGGCAATCAAGTCTACGGCATAGGGAAAACCTTGCGGATGCGGTTGGTAGCGATCGGTACCCTTAGGCGGATCACCGCGCAATGCGACGATTTGGCGAATTCCCTGGTCCCAATAGCCCTGCGCGACCTCGAGAATCTCGTCCCGACTGGCGCCGACACAAGTCAGGTGCGGCGCACCTTTAAGCTCCGTTTCCGCTTGAATGCGGCTGACGATGCGATGGGTTCGATCGCGGGTCGAACCGTCCGCGCCGTAAGTTACCGAGACGAATCGCGGTGCCAACGGTGCCAATCGCTGTACGGACTCCCACAGCGTGGTTTCCATTTTCGCGGTAGCCGGCGGAAAGAATTCGAAAGATACTTGGATGGAATCAGGCAAAGAATTAGCTCCTATTCCCGGCTAAGCTGCACGAGACTTGGAAGTTGGAATGCGGGCCCTGCCGACCCAGATCTCGGTATCCTCGAGCCGGTCGACGTCGTACTGGCCAAAGTCCGCTTGCTCAAACCAGTTTTTTAATTGCGCCGCCATATTTTCATCACCGAACTCGAATACAAGTAGCAAGCCCTGGCGTCCCATCACCCGGCGAACCTGCTTCAGGGCATCCAAAGGCCGTTCCAAGACCCCGGCCACTCGATCCATGACGATGAAGTCGACACTGTCAGCTTCGAACGGTAGCGCATAAATATCGGCCGCTTGGACGCTACAGTTAGCCAACCCACCCGCCAATGCCACCGACCTAGCCACAAGCCGCATGTCCCGGGAAATATCGATGCCGATGACGCGCTCAACCCCCGTTGCCAATATCGGCAGCATGCGCCCAGTACCGGTGCCAAGATCGACGGCAAGTCTCGGCTGGTCGGCCCAGCCCTTTAACTCGTTCTTGACCAAGTGGGTGACGGCTTGACCAGTCTCCCTCGGCAGCGGCCGGATACCCAGGGCGTCCAATAGATCGTCGGCCTGCCGGCGGCGGCCCTGCAAGATCAGTTGCAGGCGTTTGGTGTCGCTGGCGAAGGGTTCATGGGTTTGATCCAGGACCCGCAGCACCGAGTGCCTGAGACTCGCTGCCACCGAATCCGCGGGCAAGCGATAATAGACCTGGTTCTGGTCCGGGGTGCGCCGCAACAACCCGGCTTCGGTCATGAGACGCAAATGGCGCGACACCCGCGGCTGGGAAAGGCCGGTCACCCGCGTCATCTCGCCGACCGTCAGTTCCCCCTGGGAAAGCGCGGCCAATAACCGCAGCCGGGTCGGATCACCCAGCTGTTTGAGTTGCTCTACGAGCGCGTCGGGCAGCATACATTACCAATATAGCTATATAAAGATATACTTATATAATGGAGCCGCGATGCTTGTCAAGGAAACCGCACTGCTTGACGCGACGGCCACAGGCCGTCAGTGCAATAGCTGGCCGGACACGTCGCGCCCATCCAGGGCAGCACGTGCATCCTGGGGTCCGTATCGGAAGGCTCGGTTACAGAACTCACAAGTGAGCTCGACCATGCCCTGCTCACTCAATAAGCTGTTGACCTCTGCCTCACCCAGCATGCGTACGATGTTGCCAAGGTGACTCGAGGTGCAGCGGCAGTCATGGGCCAGGGCCCGCGGCGCATGCAAGCGAATATCCCAAGCCCCGAAGTGTTCGCGAAGAAACCGCTCGGGGTGAGCGACATCCGGCTGGTCCAGCAGCGTCATTTCGGACAAAACGCTGTCGAGATTGATCCCTGTCGCCCCTCCCTGCCCATCCTCTCCCGGAATTGCTTGCAACATGAGGCCTACCGCCCGTTCGGGACTCGCCGACAACCAGAGCTTGGTCGCGAGCTGTTCGGAGCGTTGAAAATACGCCTCCAACGACTGGGCCATCGAACTACCGACAATCGGAACAATGCCCTGATACCGCTCCCCGATGGCGGGCTCTAGAGTCACTGCTAGCCGGCCGCCACCCAATAACCCGCCAGTCGGGAGCGGTTCACGCCAATCCGCCATCGCGCGCACCCTTAGATCGCCGCTGCACTGTACGACCAACAAGCGAATGGCGCCTTCACCGATGATTTGCATGCTCAGCGAGGTGCCGCCCTTCAAGTGACTAGCCATTAACACCGAGGCCACGCTCGCCTCACCCACCAGGCCTGCGACTGCACTGGGATAGTTATGACGAGCCACAATGAGCTGCCATGTGTTGTCTAGACTGACGATACCGCCGCGGACATTACAACCCTCGAATACGAATGTTGCCAGTTGATCTTTCTTACCCACACCCTAACTCTTTAGTTTGATCTTGAGTATCTCGTTGACGGACTGGGGATTAGCCTTGCCCTCGGATTGCTTCATCACCTGGCCGACAAAGAAGCCGAACACCTTCTCTTTGCCGCTTCGATATTCTTCCACTTGCCTGGGATGGGCCTCGAGGATCTCATCGACCAACGCTTCGATGGCCCCGGCATCGCTGATTTGCCTTAACCCCCGGGCTTCAATGATGGCTTCGACTTCGCCACCGTCATTCCACAATGCGTCGAAGACCTGTTTAGCGATCTTGCCCGAAATAGTTTTGTCGTCGATGCGTTGCAGTAGCTCGGCCAACTGCGTTGCGCTGACCCGAGACGCGGTGATATCCAAGTCCTCACGGTTGAGCGCTGCGCTAAGCTCTCCCATCACCCAGTTGGCAGCTAGCTTGGGTTGCCCACCGAGCCCGGTAACGACCGCTTCATAAAATTCCGCTTGTTCTCGACTCGCCGTCAATACGTCAGCGTCGTAGGCCGACAATTCATAATCGGCGATAAAGCGCTTACGTTTGGCATCCGGCAACTCTGGCAAGCCGGCAGCGATGTGGCCAATACGGGCCTGGTCGATGACGATCGGCAACAGATCCGGATCGGGAAAATACCGATAGTCGTTAGCTTCTTCTTTGCTGCGCATCGCGCGGGTCTCATTGCGGTCCGGGTCGTAGAGGCGGGTTTCCTGAATGACCTGCCCTCCGTCTTCGATCAGGTCGATTTGCCGCTCGACCTCAACCTCGATAGCCCGCTCCACAAACCGGAATGAATTCAGGTTCTTTAGCTCGGTGCGTGTACCGAGAGCCTCACTGCCGAGCTTGCGGACGGAAACGTTGGCATCGCACCGGAATGAGCCCTCTTGCATGTTGCCGTCGGAGATTCCAAGGTAACGGACGAGTGTATGAATCCGCCGCATATAGGCCACGGCTTCGCCTGGGCTGCGCATGTCGGGCTCGGAGACGATTTCCAACAACGGCGTGCCCGCGCGGTTGAGATCGATACCTGTCTGGCCGTGAAAATCTTCGTGCAACGATTTGCCCGCATCTTCCTCTAAGTGCGCCCGGGTAATTCGGACCGTTTTAGCGCTACCGTCGGAAAGAACAATTTCGAGCTGCCCACCATGTACGATGGGTAGTTCGTATTGGCTGATCTGGTAACCCTTTGGTAAATCCGGATAGAAATAATTCTTCCGGGCAAATATCGATCGCGGAGAAATCTCGCATTGGGTAGCCAGACCGAACTTGATCGCCATGTTGACGACTTCGCCGTTCAATACGGGTAATACACCAGGGAAACCCAAGTCCACTAAGTTGGCTTGCGTATTCGGTTCAGCGCCATAACGCGTGGCGCTCGCGGAAAAAATCTTACTGCGCGTCGCCAGCTGCGTGTGGATCTCAAGCCCGATGACGGTCTCCCAGTTCATGCGTTCTCCGCATCGAAGTCCGGCGGCCGTCGCTGATGCCAGTCGGTTTCAGCCTGGAACCGATGCGCGACGTTGAGCAATACTCCTTCGGCCAAATGCGGCCCGATGAGCTGCAAGCCGACCGGCAGGCCGCCAACTGCACCGCAAGGTATGGATAGTGCCGGCAGGCCGGCCAAGTTTGCGCCGATGGTATAAATATCGTTGAGGTACATGGCCACGGGGTCGTTGGTTTTTTGGCCGAGCATGAATGCAGGGGTCGGCGTCGTCGGACCCGCGATGACATCTACTGATTCGAACGCGCGACTGAACGACTGGCTGATGAGTTGGCGGACTTGCTGCGCCTTGAGGTAGTAGGCATCGTAATACCCCGCCGACAACACATAAGCACCGGTAAGAATCCGCCGTTTTACCTCGGCCCCGAAACCTTCGCCGCGCGTGCGCGTGTATAAGTTCAACAAATCCTCGGCATGCTCGGTTCGATGCCCGAAGCGAACGCCATCAAAACGGGATAAGTTCGATGAGGCCTCCGCCGGCGCAACAACATAGTAAACGGGTACCGACAGATCCAGGTTATCGAGTTCGATACCAACCAGTTCGGCACCCTGCGATTCCAGGACGCCCAACGCCGTTTCCACCGCCCCCCGATTTCCCTCCTCGAGCCCAGCGTCGAAAAAGCCAGCGGGAACGCCAATCCGGAGACCGCGGATGCTGGCGTTCAAACCGGCACGGTAATCCGGGACCGGTTCCTCCAGGCAAGTGGAATCGCGTGGATCGAACCCCGCCATGACCTGCAATAGCAACGCGGCATCCTCAGCCGTCCACGTCAATACACCGGCCTGGTCCAAGCTGGACGCGAAAGCAATCATGCCGTAACGCGACACGCGTCCATAGGTCGGCTTCAAGCCGGTGAGTCCGCACAGTGCCGCAGGTTGGCGAATGGAGCCGCCGGTGTCGGTTCCGGTGGCCGCGGGTACGAGTCCAGCCGCCACGGCCGCTGCCGAGCCACCAGATGAGCCCCCAGGCACCCTTTCCAGATCCCAAGGGTTGCGGACGGGACCGTAGAAACTACTCTCGCTGGATGAACCCATAGCGAATTCATCCATGTTCGTCTTGCCCAACATGACCGTGCCGGCGTCCTTCAATCGCGCCACGAGTGTCGCGTCATAAGGGGACAAGAAATTATCGAGCATGCGCGAGCCGCAGGAGGTCTTCACACCCTCCGTACAGAAAATGTCCTTATGAGCGAGGGGCAGCCCGTCCAGGGGGCCAGCATCACCGCGGGAACGGCGCTCATCCGCGGCCCGGGCATCGGCTAGCGCATGGTCCGCCGTTACCGTCACGAAGGCGTTCATGCTCGGATCATGGCGTTCGATCCGCGCCAAGAAATGCGTCGTCAATTCGTAGCTGGAGCAGCGCCGGCTGCGCAAATCATCGGCTAGCTGTGCCAGGGTGCGCCTGTGCATGTTTCGGCCTAGTTTGGGACGGGGCCAAGCCCCGCCAGGTTATTCGATCACTTTGGGGACGAGGTATAGCCCACGCTCCACCGCCGCCGCGCTCTGCTGATACAAGGCTCGGCGATCCTCCTCGGTGACCTCATCCTCTCGCAGGCGCTGGCTCCGGTCCAGCGGGTGGGCCATGGGGACGACCCCATCCGTATCGACGGCCTGCAACTGATCAACCATCGCGACGATATCCGTGAGCTTGGCGACCACATCATCGATTTCGCCGGGGGTTATTTCCAACCTGGCGAGCATACCGAGCTTGTAGACGTCTTCCGGACTCAAAGACCTGCTCCAGCAGGGGAAAATGGGCGGGTGACCGAGGGCGCATAACTATACACCCGCGCTTGCCCATTGTCCTACCCGTTGCTAAAGTCGCCGTTTATTTATGAATAGCGGGTTTGGCGCTCAATGTTAAAGAATATTCTCGGATATTTCTCAAACGACATGTCGATCGATTTGGGCACGGCCAATACCCTCATCTATCTCACCGGCAAGGGCATCGTCCTCAACGAACCATCCGTCGTCGCGATCCGCGAGGAAGGCGGCCGCGGCGGCAAGATCTTAGAGGCGGTGGGCATGGAAGCCAAGAACATGCTCGGCCGTACGCCGGGCAATATCACGGCCATTCGCCCCCTCAAAGACGGTGTGATTGCCGACTTCAACGTCACCGAAAAAATGCTGCAACACTTCATCAAGAAGGTCCAAGGTCGAGCCTTCCACTTTCCGCCTCGGGTTGCCGTCTGCGTACCCCATGGGGCTACGCAGGTGGAACGCCGCGCCATCCGCGAGTCTGCAGAAGGCGCGGGTGCCAGTAAGGTTTATTTGATTGCCGAGCCCATGGCCGCGGCGATCGGTGCCGGCATGCCGGTCCAGGAAGCCCGCGGATCGATGGTACTGGATATTGGTGGTGGCACCTCGGAGGTTGCCGTCATTTCTCTAAATGGCATCGTCTACGCCGCCTCCGTTCGAATCGGTGGCGATCGGTTCGACGAAGCGATCACGAACTACGTGCGACGCAACTACGGCATCTTGATTGGGGAGGCTACCGCCGAACGCATTAAACACGATGTTGGCTCGGCTTATCCGGGACAGGATGTCAAAGAGATTTCCGTGAAGGGCCGCAATCTTTCTGAAGGTGTGCCACGAAGCTTCACGCTCAATAGCAACGAGATTTTGGAAGCCTTGCAGGAACCACTGCAGGGTATCGTCGGCGCCGTCAAGGCCGCACTAGAACAAACTCCGCCGGAACTGGGCGCTGACGTCGCCGAGCGCGGCATTGTCCTCACCGGCGGCGGAGCCCTGCTTACGGACCTGGACAAACTGTTGATGGAGGAGACCGGCCTGCCCGTTGTCGTTGCCGAAGATCCTTTGACTTGCGTGGCCCGCGGAGGCGGTCGCATGCTCGAACTAATGGATGAGTACGGTCCTGGGACGTTCACCCTAGACTAGGTAGTCATGGCGAACAGGCTCGACTGGATGGAGTCTGAAAAATGATTCAAGCACGCCCATCTAATGGTGTCGACCGCAGAGGCGCCCCTCTGGGTTTGAGATTTTTCCTGTTGGCTGCGCTGTGCGTCACGTTGATGGTCTGGGATCATCGCGACAATCACCTCGATCGCATACGCAGTGTGTTATCCGTCGTGGTATACCCCATTCGGGCTGCCGTAGACTTGCCGTTCTATGCCAGCCGCTGGCTCGGCCGCTCCCTCAATGACCGCGCGGGATTATTAGAGGAAAATGACCGCTTAAAGCGCCAACAAATCAACTTCAACGTACGCCTGCAGAAACTCGCCATGCTGGAAGCAGAAAACGCGCGTCTGCGGGCGATGCTGGAATCATCCGCGAAGGTTGCCGACCGGGTGCTGATCGCTGAAATACTGTCGGTCGACCTGGATCCCTATCGGCACCGATTCGCTATCGACAAGGGGCTGGCTGACGGCGTCTATGTGGGGCAAGCACTGCTGGACGCGCGGGGTGTTGTCGGGCAAATAACCCGGGCCGAACCGTTGACCTCCGAGGCCGTATTTATCAGCGATGCCGATCACGCCCTGCCCATTCGCGTTAATCGCAATGGGCTACGCACCTTAGCACTGGGCACAGGCAACTTGAGCCAGTTGCAGCTTCCCTATTTGCCGAACAACGCTGACATCAAAGTCGGCGATCTGCTGGTTTCCTCAGGCCTGGGTGAGGCCTTCCCGGCAGGTTACCCCGTTGCAGAAGTGACGTTGGTTGAACGGGTACCCGGCGAACCATTTGCGCGCATCCTGGCAGTCCCGACCGCCTCGTTGGATCGAGACCGGGAGGTGCTGCTGGTGTGGACAGAGCCTGCCGGGGGTAGCAACGAAAACGCCAACCTCGCAGAGGCGGTAGACTAGATGGAGCAGCGAGTCCACTGGCTGGTCATTCTCGCGACCGTCCTAGTTGCGTTAGCACTAGCGATCGTGCCCTTACCGGAACTCCTATCAGGGCTTCGCCCGGACTGGGTAGTTCTGGTGATGATCTATTGGATGCTTACCAACCCCGGCCGGTTTGGAATGTTGACGGCTTTGTTTCTAGGCCTATTGTTGGACACACTTTCCGGTGCCTTGCTCGGACAACACGCACTGGCGATGCTCACTGTGGCGTACCTCACTCAAAGTTTTTCTCTCCGTATTCGCG
>JAHEKG010000149.1 GCA_024638475.1 Rhodospirillales bacterium
TACCTTGCAACTCTATCAGATCCTATTCGCGCCACTCGGTAGAAAAAATCTGCCGTGGACGCGTAAATATCAGTATCTAGAAGAGCAGGGGAGCGATTGACGTGGAAGTGGCCGACGCCATTGTCGTTGGCGGTGGGCCCGGTGGTTCAACCTGTGCCTGGAAGCTTCGTGAGGCGGGCCTCGATGTGATTGTGCTGGATCGCGCGACATTCCCGCGCCATAAGTTGTGCGCGGGTTGGGTGACGCCAGAGGTCTTATCTGACCTCGAGGTTGATCCGCGGGACTATCCACTCGGCCTCATGAGTTTCGATGAACTCCATATTCACTGGAAAGCGTTGACTGTCAAGCTCAAATCCCCGCAGCATTCGATTCGCCGCCTCGAATTCGACCACTTCTTGTTGTGCCGCGCAGGTGTGCGCGTGCTGCAGCACAAAGTGTCTAAGATTCAGCAGGACAATGGTGATCACGTTATCGATGGTAAGTACCGGGCACGGTTTCTGATCGGAGCCGGCGGCACCTCATGCCCTGTTTATCGGACGTACTTTAACGGGCGTAATCCGCGCCTTAGCGCGCTACAAACCGCTACTTACGAACAGGAGTTCGCGTACCGCTGGAAAGACCCTAGGTGCCATCTGTGGTTTTTCGATAATGGCCTGCCGGGCTATGCGTGGTATGTGCCTAAGGCAAACGGTTATGTCAATGTCGGATTGGGAGGCATGGCAGATAAGCTCAAGCAGCAGGGAGGGCATATCAGGGAGCATTGGCGCATGTTCGTTGACAAGCTGCGGAGAAAAAAATTGGTGAGCTACGACGACTATAACCCCACAGGGTACAGCTACTACCTACGCGGCGACACCGATGTCAGTGCCGGCAACACGTACATCGTCGGTGATGCTGCCGGTCTCGCGACCCGAGACATGTGCGAAGGTATCGGGCCGGCAGTTAAGACCGGTCTGGCAGCCGCCGACGCCATCATTACCGGAACAGAATACTCACTCGCCGGACTCAGCGAATTTACCGGCAGAGGATTGGCCAGCCGGATACTCGAGCGCAAGTTCGTTAGGCATGCAATTGGGGTTGAACGGAGGGTTCCGTTCAGGTAGCCAATGCGTCATGCATCGCGTTGCCTCGCGTGTGGCCACCAGCGCGGGAACCTTGCTGACCTGTGGATTAGGAGTAAGCCTCCAATGCGTATTACTCGCGCGGGTGCAGGTGGGCCACTCGCGAGAATGGCAGACCGATGGTTCCATCTTGGGTGTAATGGAGGACGCTTGTGCGTCAGGGAGATTGAGCGCGCGAGTTGTGGATATCCCGTATAGCACTTCGCGGCGCTTTGGTACCTACTTGCATTAAAAGCGGCAGCCAAGGCCGCGTAGGAGAATCGTCGGGTCACCAACCTAAGATGGATACCGCAACTAGACTTACAGACAAACCGGCGCCTACAACTCCGCGGGCGTCAATCCACCGCGTTAACGCCGCCACTGCCTTCAATCGAAGTGTAGCTGATTTGTTTCTGCAGATGGCTGACACGTTGAGGCAGCAGCAGGCTAATCCCTTTCGGATCAAAGCCTATGTGCGGGGCGCGGCGACCTTGCAGGAATTGGACGCAGATGTGCGGCAGATCTTGCACCGCCGTGGTCGCGGGGGACTAATTGAGCTTCCGGGTATTGGTCGGGGGCTGGCGGCGCATATCGAGGAGATCGCCCATCGGGGCAGATTTGCCCAGCTTGATCGCCTCCGTGGGGCCCTGGACTCGGAAAGATTGCTTCAAACCGTGCCCGGAATAGGTCCACACTTAGCGAAGCAAATACACGAAGAGCTCGGCATCGATACGCTTGAGGCTTTAGAGGCGGCGGCTCATGACGGCGGGTTGGAGGATCTGTCGGGCATCGGTCCCAGGCGCGGCGCCATGATTCGATCCGGGCTTTCAAGCATGCTGGGGCGGGCATTGCCCCGCTACCCAGCTGCGGAGACTGCGCCGTCCGTCGCCTTACTCTTAGATGTGGACCGCGAGTATCGCGATGCTGCCGGGGCGGGGCGATTGCCTAAGATTGCGCCGCGACGGTTTAATCCTGCTAACGAGGCGTGGTTGCCTATCCTGCATACCGACCGCAACGGTTGGCATTTTACGGCGCTGTTTTCTAACACTGCGCTGGCTCACCGGTTACATAAAACCAATGACTGGGTCGTTGTCTTCTTCTACGACAGCGATCACCTCGAGGGGCAGCATACAGTGGTCACGGAAACACGCGGCCGTTCTAAGGGCCGTCGTGTAGTTCGCGGCCGGGAAGTCGAGTGTGGCGAGTACTACCGGGCGAAGGACATAGCGAGGACAAAATGATGCAAGCCAGCAACCGAAATAGGCGGGGGATAGGGACGGCCATCGGGATATTATGGGTCGCCGCAGCTTGCACGACACCGGACCGAGTTACACGAACCTATGAGGGCCCTTTACCGGACAATGCGCCGTTTGATACGTTCCTTGTCGTGGATTTGTCTACCAATGCCACACGCCGTCGGGAGGCGGAGGACCGTCTCGTCGCCGAAATGGCTGAAGGGTATCGAACCGTAACTCCAAGTCATCACTTGATTGGGTTTGAAGCACCGATGCTCGGTAGTCAAATCGCCGCTGCTGCAAAAGAAGCAGCCGCCCAAGCCGTACTGGTCACCCGCGTGGAGTCAATCAGTACAGAGTACGAGAAATTGGTAGATCGGGCCGACGTCAAAGTGACCTGTCGACGGGGTAACCCCGTCGATCTTTTCTTGTACGACTACGAGGAGCTGGCCATACCGGACGAGATCGTCTTCAAACAGCAAGTGGTGCTGATCGCCAATTTGTATAGTGCCGATGACGGCGCGCATCTTTGGGGCATTCGTTCCGAATGTTTCGATCAAGCCAGCGTCAACGATGCGTTATCCCGCCATGCAAACAACATCGTCTCCGAACTGAATCGCGCCGGTTTGATACGATGAGTACCTAGGTTTCATCCATCTCTCGGGAGTTACTCCGGGTCACGTAGTTATCGAGCCGGGGTCATGCTGGGGCGGGATCGGGAGCGTGAATGAAAATATTGCCCCATTACCCGGGTTGGGCTGGTAGTCCACCCGTCCGCCGTTATGCCGAATGATCGTCTGGCAGATGGATAATCCCAGGCCGATGCCCGCCTCTTTGGTCGTGAAGAAGGGGTCGAACAATTTGGGTACGGTACTTTCGGCCACGCCCGGGCCGTTGTCAATTACGCTGCAACGGATCTTGTCGCCGTCCCGCCGAGTCTGAATAGCAACTTTCCGATCGCGGGCCGGTATAGTCTGCAACGCGTCGATTGCGTTAGCGAAAAAGTTGAGTATCACTCGTTGGATTTGTACGGGATCGACCGAGACCTCTTGCAGGGGCTCCTCCAGATCCAAGGTGGCGCTAACCTGATGGTTATGTGCTTCATCGGTGATGATATCCATTAGGTCACGAATCAGGGCATTGCAGCCCACCAAGACCGCGTCGGGTTGAGGCTGTGCCGTGAACGACCTCATTTGCGCGACGACATCGCCGGCCCGGCGGGATTGCTGGTTAACCTGGTTCAGCGCATGCCTTAGCTGGGCGAGGTTTGGGTCGTCATTGTCGAGTATTCTTAAGCAGGCATCGGTGTAAGTCGATATTGCGCTAAGGGGTTGATTGATCTCATGGGCGAGTCCCGCCGCTACTTCACCCAAGACTCCAAATCCCGCGGCCTGGCTCAGGCCCCGTTGCAGCGCCGCGACCTTGCGTCCCTGGAGGCGGGTTTCCGTGACATCGATGCCCGAGCTCAGGGTGCCGGTGATGTGTCCATCGCTATCTCGAATACACGTATCACGAAAGTGTATGCGCCGCCGCTCGCCGGTTTTGGTGACGATATCGTTTTCCCGTTGTGAGCTCTTGCTATGGCGCCCTGCTAGCATGTCCGCCTGAATTTTTTTTAGACCCGGACGGTCGGCCGCTGGGATGACGGTGTCGAACCAATTCTGGCCAAGGATTTGGGCCCGGGAGCGACCCAGAATCTTGCAGCCCTTGCGATTGATGGATACAACGTTGCCCTGCTGATCGAGCTTGACGACCAGTTCCTGAACAATGTCTAGATGGTCCTGCAGCTCTTTGCGCTGCGCCTGTAGCTCTTGAGCTAGCTGGTTGTCGTGTGCCGTATCCGTGGCCATGTCTTTGCCTTGCCCAAATAATATTGCTCCACTCCAGGCCGATTATGCGGCCCTTGTTCGGGGAGGGAAATTGGGGGAAATGCGTACGAGGGTCGCCGGCGCTTAGTAGAACTACGAATCGGCGGGCCGGTGTATCAGACGTAGAATCTTTGTCGTACCAATCATGGAGGGTTGCCTATGCCGTCAATCGACCTGAACCCAGAAATCGCGTACTCGATTATTGATCGGGTCAGGAATTTTTACGCCGCAAGCGACGTCGACCAGGATGCGACGGTTGACCCGGCTAGCTTCGAAGACGGCTACAGGCAAGAGCCCCTTTCCGATCCGTCATTCGTCGAGTTGGAAATGGGGATCGATGACTTGGAGCCGGACCAACAAGTGGCGCTGGTGGCGCTCATGTGGATGGGCCGGGGTGACTTTGACGGTAACCAGTGGACCGAGGCATATAGGCTGGCCAAGGAGCGTTGGAATAACCGCACGGTAGATTATCTGATGAGTACACCTCTGCTTGCCGACTACATGGAGGAAGCACTCAATCAACTGGGTTACACGCGGGAGTAGACCAATCTGAGTACTGGTACCACTGTGGACGCTAGCGTTACCCTCGTCGGCTCGTAATCCGCACGCCATCCAAGACCCGATCACTCGGGTGTAGCACCACGCTTTCGCCCTCGATGAGGCCGTCCACGACCAGGGCCTCTATACCATTGCGAGATCCAATGGTCACCGGCCGCAATGCGGCGCGGCCATCTGTTTCGACGAATACTGCCCAGGTCTTGCCGTCTCTAAATAGAGCGGTGAGGGGAAGCTTGAGGGCATCTTCGTGTTCTGCGAGGACGATGCGCGTGTCGACTTGATAGCCATGGGCGAGTCGGGCTCGGGTTTCCATGGGGCTCACAAAGTCGATGATGACATTGACCCGCTGCTCTTCAATTCCAAGTGCTGATATTTTCGTGAACCCGAATGGTTCGACGAGCCGGACGCGGCCTTCTAAGGGTTCTCCACCCCAGCCTTCAATGATCACACGTTGGCCCGACTCCACCTGCACCGCATCCGCGGAAAGCAAATCGACGACGATTTCCAGGTTGCCCGGGTCGCCGATTTCCACTAGCGGTGTACCCTGGACGACTACCCCGGCACTTTGCTGCAGAATTCTCAGAATCTGACCATTGACCGGGGCTCGAATTGACACGCAAGCGCATTCTTCCTGAACTTCTCGCGTCTGGGCGGGTGAGAGCAGCTGCGCCTTTGCGCGTTCCAGCTGAAAGGCGGCTACATCTAAACCAGCGATAGCCGTTGCCAATGCTGCGCGGCGGGTTCTAAAACCACGCTCGGCTTCGTCTAATTCACGTTGCGAAATAGTCTTATCCTGAATGAGCTTGCGAGCGCGCTCGAGTTCGCTGCGCGCGAAATCCAGCTCGGCCTCGGCCTGTTCGACTTCGGCTTTGGCCAAAGCTTCGGCAGAGCGCCCGGCGCGCACATCGGCTTGCGCCTGCGCCTCACTGCGGGGGTCGAGGAATTCAGGATCGATGGGTTCGATTGAGGCAATGACGGTTTCCAATGCAACCACGGGGTCGCCGACATGGGCATCGATGCGCCGCATTTGACCGGCAACGGGCGCTGAAAGAACGTAGATATCGTGGATACGCGTTTCGCCTTCATCTCCGACCGTGACCACTAAGGTGCCGCGCTCAACCTGGGCTGTATCGACCGTGACGGCTTGAGGGCGAAACGTAAACAGGAGCCCGACTAACAGCAGCGCTGCTAGTGCTCCCCAGAAAAATAGTCGACGTAGCATTGGGCTCACGGCACTACTCCCTTGTCTTGAGGACTTTAATTAGGTCCAACCTGTCAATTCTTCTCCGCACGAGGGCTGCGGATGCGCCCGTTGCCAGCAAGGTGAACAAGATTGCTATGCCATTAGTGGAGGGCCGAACCATTAGCGGTAACCGGTACAGTTCGGTGTCGAACGCCTGGGCCATCACTAGAATCAACCCCCAGCCCAGCAGGCATCCGAGGGGGAGCGCAATCAAGATAAGCAACATCACCTCACCCAATAAGATGTACGAGATCTCGCCCCGGGTAAAACCGAGTACGCGCAGGGTCGCCAGTTCGCGACCGCGTTCCGACAACGCAATACGCGTGCTGTTGTAGGCAACTCCGAAACCAAGCGCGCAGGCAAAACCGGTGAAAATACCGATGTAAATCATCAGGTGATTACCGAGAGTTTCGTAGAAGGAATCGATGGCGGCGCGTCGCAACATGACCGCGCTGATTTCTGGAACTGCCTTTAGTTCTGTGAATAGAGCTGACTTGGTGTTCTCATCCACCAAAATATTGACGTATTCGACACTAGGTCGGACTCTTAACCAACGGTTTAACGCGCCCAGATCCATATAGGCTGGCATACCGATGAAGGTGTCGAAAACGCCGGCAACCTGGACCGGACCCTCGGGACGGCGGCCGTCAAGCACTTCCACCCACACCGAATCGCCAACCTGGACGCCGAGTTTGTCGGCTAGGCGACTGCCTAGAGCTAACCCTCCCGCCGGCACGGGCAAATCCTCGCCGGTGGTGTCATCGTGAATCCGCTGCAAGCGACTGTCCGCCACGAGCCCAACTATTGACCCGCGATGCTCGCGGGGTCCGACGGAGAAATCAGCACCGACTATCCGCAGCGGTTCAACAGCCATGATGCCAGGCAGATGCTCGAAGTCGCGCAGTGCATTCATTGCCTGGGGTTCCGCAAGTCCGACCATCAGGTCCTGATGTTGCGCTTCGAAGTAATAGGTTTGGACCAGGTGTTCAATGGCATCATCCCACTGCAGCGCCATGACTAGGAGGCCCACGGCGGCGGCAATGCCAAAGCTGGTCAGCGTTGAGCGGAGGGGCCAGCGGCGAATCTGCCTGAGCGCTATACGGGTTGGCTGATCGAGCCAGCTTCCCAAGCGCAAGCCGGCAATCCAGCCGTGTCGGTAGACAACCGGTGCCGGTGGCTGCATGGCTTCCGCCGGCGGTAATGTCACGACGCGTCTGACAGCACCGACCGCGCCGGCGATTGAGACACCAATACTGACTGCGGCGGCAATAACAAAGGCAACAGGGCTAGGGCGGTAGATGAGTAGCGGGAAACGGAACAACTCGGCGTACAGCTGCGTGTTCCAACGGCCAACTATCGCCCCTAGTACCCAGCCGATCAGGATTCCCACGATCGCGATGCACATCACCAGTTTGATGTAGTACCAACCGACTTCGAGATTGCTGTAGCCAAAAGCCTTCAATAAACCAATCTCGGCGCGTTCCGTGGCGATCAAGCGGGCCAACACCATGTGAGTCAGGAACGCGGCAACGGCCAGGAAAATGCCCGGCAGGATTGTCGACATGCTCTTCATTTGTTCGATTTCATTCATCACAAACCAATTAGAGAGCTGGTCGGCTCGGGGCAACGCGCTGATGCCGCCATAGGATTCAAGCAACCGGTCCACTTGCTCGATCACGGGTTGGGCCGCAGCACCGCGAAGCAAGGTCAGCGATAGATCATTGAATGCCCCTTCTAGATCATAGGCCGCTGCCAATGCATCCCGTGTCATCCAGAGGATGCCAAAACGGCGGTCGTCTGGCAGGAGTGCGCCTGGGCCGAGGGCGTAAATGAATTCCGGAGATAACGCGGTGCCGACAACGGTCAAAATCCGTCGATGACCGTTAATGATGGCACTTAGTTTATCCCCCGGTTCCAGGTCATGGGCCTCGGCAAAGGGCTCGTTGAGAATGACCTCGTCCTGTCGGTTGGGACTGATCCATCTACCAGAACGCAGTGCCAAACGGTTGAGCGCCGATTGGCCGCCATCCGGAAGGGAAGTCAGGCGGCCGATCACCGGCTCAGCAAACCCGTCGATATCTAGACTCGCATACTGGGATATGCGGGTCTGCACGAATTGAACACCGGGCAGGCGTGCGATCCGTTGCGCTACTTGTTCCGGGGCCCGGGTTGCTCCGGCAAATACTTCCGCAAAGTGGTAGCGTTCATAATAGGCGGCGGTGGTTTCGCGGAACGCCTCCAGCGTTGAGAGCGACATGACGAGGACCGCTACCCCAGAGCCGATGACCAGCGAGATCGCCATGACCTGGCCGCGCAGTCGCCAAAGCTCCCGAAGCAATTTCCGATTTAGAGCCGCAACGGTC
>JAHEKG010000150.1 GCA_024638475.1 Rhodospirillales bacterium
CCGAATTGAAGCCGGTATGCTAATCCCCTGGAGGGGAATCGAATGAAGCGCGGACTAGGTTGCGACCCGGATGGTGTTCGCCTGCCCATCAAGATCGATAGTGCATCCAATGGCGAATTCGCGCCCCGGCCGCTGGAGCGGCACAATGAGATTAGCAACGCGCTTGCCCTCCAGCGCGCCGATGCGAACCGCCGGCGGTTGGGTCTGTCGCGACGAGACTTCCTCGTCTCGTCCTGCGGCGCGGCGACGACGCTGTTGGCCATGAACGACGTAAGGGCGGCGAGCGGGCAGGGCGGCAGTTACTTTGCGTTGCCGGCGGCGGCGGCGTTCGAGGAGACGGCCGCTGCCAGCGTGCTAGAGGGCGGTGAATTTATTTTCGATATCCAGGGCCATCACATCGGCGATTTCGAGAAATGGCGTATCGGCGTGAAGCGGTCGCTGTCTTTCGGTTTCCGATTCTTCGCGCCGCATCACGACTGCGACTACAGGCTCCCAAACGACGCGATCGGGGGGCTGAATTGCTTGACGGGCGATGCCTATATTAAAGAGGTGTTCATGGACAGCGATACCCAACTCGCCGTCTTGAGTACGGGTCCTCTGAAGGACCGCGAACTGTTGCCCGAGTACGGTGAGGCCGCCGCGACACGCGCAGCGGTGGAAGCGCTCAGCGGCACCAAACGCCTGCTCATCCACGGGCGGTGCCTGCCGACCTATCCCGGCGAGTTGGAGGGCATGTTCGAGGTGGCGGAACGGTGGGGGGTTTCCGCCTGGAAAAGCTATACCCAGTTTGGCCCCAACGAAACCGGCTTTTATTTGGACGATGACGAGTTTGGCGGCCCCTTCATCGAAAACGCGCGCAAGACGGGGATCAAGGTCATTTGCGTACACAAGGGTTTACCGTTTCCACAAATGGGCTCGGACAATTTGAAATACCGGTTGTGCCGCGACATTGGGCCGGCGGCCCGGCAAAACCCCGATATCACGTTTATCGTCTATCATTCGGGCTACGATCCGGAAACGCCGGAAGGCCCGTACAGTGCGGGGAGCGGTACCGGGATCGATGTACTCATCGATTCGCTGCGCGCCAACGGCATCGGCAGCGACGGCAATGTCTACGCGGAACTCGGCAGCACCTGGCGCACCGTCATGCGCGATCCGGAACAGGCGGCTCACGTGATTGGCAAGCTGCTCAAGTACGTGGGCGAAGACCGGGTCGTGTGGGGCACGGACTGCATCTGGTATGGATCGCCTCAGGATCAAATCCAAGCCTTTCGCGCCTTCCAAATATCGGACGAGTTTCAAGACCGCTACGGCTATCCGGCGATCACCCCCGCAATCCGCCGCAAGGTCTTCGGCCTCAACGCGGCCGTGCCCTACAAGATTACTCCGGCAGAGATTGCCCGCGTGCTCGGCGGCGACGATATCGACCAGATGAAAACGGCCTACGGCGCGCGCCGCGATCCCACCTTTACCACCTATGGGCCGCGAACCCGGCGGGAATTCCTGAACTTCCTCCGCGAAGACACTAAGTACGGCTAAGCCGCCATCGAAACTAAATCCGACGGCAGCGAAATGCCGGCCTGGCCCGTAGATATCTCTTTGGGGGGATGGCTCCCTTCGGTCCGCTTTATTCCCCCCAAAGAGACATCTACACGCCAGGCCGGGTACCGGGAGCTGCAGTGACACACCTGTGTATTGAAGAGCGACGCTACCGCAGAACCATCACCGCTTCCGAGACGTTCGTTATCAACACCGTTTGACTGCTCTTGTCTGTGTAAACCTTTTTGGAGGGAATAAAGCGGACCGAAGGGAGCCATCCCTCCAAAAAGGTTTACACAGACAAGAGCCCCCCGTTTGACTAGACCGTGACGATTGAGGACAGCTCGGCGTACATCCCTCTCATGGGAATAAAGCGGACCGCAGGGAGCCATCCCATGAGAGGGATGTACGGTGAGCTGGCCCTGGAACTTAGTCGTCGCGGTTGTAGACGAAACCGCTGCGAATGTCTTGCAAATGCAGCAGGCCCGCGCGGTCATAGCTACAGAAGACCTTGCGGGGCGGCAGGTTGTCCGGCGCCTGCTCGAAGACCAGCGCCACCTGCCATTTGCCGAACCGGCCGGTGGTCGCCGACGCATACTTGATCTGCGGCTCGGCGGCGCCGACCAAAGCCGTGTAGTCGGACTCGCACAGCAGCATGAACCCGGTTTCCGCGGCCGCCGATGGCCAGCGGTAGAATTCGAAGCCGATGTAGCCTAGCACCACGACGATAAAAATCCGCATGAGCCATGTCTTGGTCCTGCTGCGTTGCATAGGTCGAGTCGCGCTATGGGGATAGCGGCGAGTTTACCGGTTGCCAACGCCCAGGTGTTGGCGCGGGAGTTGGGTTCACAAAAATCGCCGCGGTGAGCAGCCGTTTTGGGGTTATGATGCGGCTATGGCGCGTCCGTGGATCGAATTCGTGTTCGCTCAACACCTGCCGTGGCAGCGTGGGCTGCCCGGCAACGCCAGAGCGGACGTCGATAGCAAGCTGCTCAGCCGCGATGCCGATGCGGGCGACATGAGCGTCATCGTGCGTTATCCGCCGGGTTGGTCGCGACCTGGCCCCGAAGCGCTGAGCGCCGAGGAAGAGTTTTACGTCCTGGACGGCGAAATCGAGATCAACGGGCACCATTACCGGCGCGATAGCTATGCTTGCCTGCCGGCGGGTTATGCGCGCGAAGGCGCGAAGTCGGACACCGGCTGCGTCACGCTTGCGTTCTTCGATGCCACACCGGAGCTGTGCCCCCCGTCTGCGCCGGCCGCCGGCGCCGTATTGGTGGAGGGCCTCGATACTTACACGATGAAGTGGGATGACAGCACGCCGGATCCAAGTTTGGCCTGGATGGGTAACCGGCGCAAAGTCCTGCGTTGGGACGACGAATACGACCAAAAGTCGACCTTCGTCTTTACGACGCCGCCGCACATCTTTCCGGAAAACTGGGCTTGTCCCACGCTGACTCATCCTTGCGTCGAGGAGGCCTTCGTCCTCGCGGGTGACACGATAGGCCCCCACGGTCGGATGACCCCCGGCGCTTACTTTTGGCGACCCGAGGAGAAGCCCCACGGGCCATTCGGTTCGCGTGATGGGGGCTGCACCCTGATCCGTTTCAAATATGGCAAGCACGTCAATGTTTGGGGCGAAGAGGACGTTCCCTACCACTTCGATTTTCCGTACCGGCCGATCTTACCGACCGAATTGGAGGCCTTCGGTCAATCCGTCTATGCGGGAACGGAGCGCTATTAGTTACCGGCGCTACCCGCAAGCAGCGGTTGCAATTGGCGCACATCATCCAGGCTCGCGATCGACTCCAGTGCCACGCGTAATTCGGTAGCCGCTGTCTCACCCAGGCTGGGCGCGACGACGTTGCGGAACTTGTCGTTGAACATTTGCGCCGGCATCGGATGCGCGGGGCCGCCATAGGTTTCCAGCATGGATTTCTTGCCCCGCAGCGTCGTGGTGGCGGTATCGATCTCGACCCAGCCCTCCATGCCACCCATGTCGAGGGTCTGAAACGCTGCGGTGGCGGGCGCGTGTTCGCTGATGTGCACCTTGGCCGCCGTCGCCCGGCAGACCGGGTCGTTGATGCGCTCTTCGGTGAACCAGGCGGGTCCGGGAGGCACGCGGTGAATGACCATGGCGGCCGCCCAGGCGGTGGAGTAAATCGCCTCCCAGTACCGCGTGGGCGCCGGATCGTTTTGGTGAGGCATCAGATATACGTCCGGCAAGCCCATTCTAATTTCAGTTATATCTGAGTGAGTTATAGAATTTTCATTAACCAATTCATCAAGAGTCTGCATGGCCATGTGACAAAAATGGCTCGTCGGCCAGGGCTTCAAGTACAGGTTGTCGGCGGCCTGACTGAAGCGGTCACGGCGGTCCGTTAGGCCCTTCAGGTTATAGAGGTCGTCTAGCTGATCGATCTCGTCGGCAACGCTCTCGAATCCATGCTGTGCCAGCAATGCGGCCTGAACACCGGCCCGCGCCGAGAACAGATTGCCCATGCCCAGTGCGGTGATGCGTTTGGGAATCTTCGGCCGCGTGAAGTTGATGCTCTTGATGGGAAATTCCCAGGCCAGGCTGATGGCATTGGCGGTTGCGGCGGCGTCGAGTCCTAGTAAACGGGCACTGATGACCGCTGCGGTCATGTTGGCATGGCGGATGTCCGGTCCGGCGATGGCGTTGAAGAAAAACCGGCAGTTGAACTCGTGGCCGAGGGCCATCGCGGTGAGCAAGGCTTCGCCGGACGCGCCGGTACGCTGGCCGACCGCCAATGCCGTGTGCACGATGACGGGGCCGGGATGCAGTCCCGGGCCGGTATCTTCGAAGTCCGTGTTGCGGCAAGTTTGTGCGTTGACGGCGGCGGCCAGTTCCGCGCTGACGCGATGGCGGGTGCCGAGCAACTGCGCCTCGGGTGGGCCGCCGATGTCGACGGCATAGTTGGCCAACTCGCGGCCCACTGCTTCGTAGCCCATGTAGGTGATGCCCACATG
This sequence comes from Rhodospirillales bacterium, assembly GCA_024638475.1. Lineage (GTDB taxonomy): Bacteria > Pseudomonadota > Gammaproteobacteria > Steroidobacterales > JAHEKG01 > JAHEKG01. The sequence continues at coordinate 4,531 of JAHEKG010000150.1, forward strand.
GTCAATCAATAGCCGGGTCAGGCGCGCGGTGGCGGCGGGGGGGATGTCGGCATAGCGGGTTTCGACGATTTCGTTGGCGAGTTGTCGAGTCACGCTAGTCATGGCGCCGCCTTAGTTGATGTCGGCTCGTTGCGCGGCGTAGGCCGCTTTACCCTCGAGGATAATGTCGTAGAGCTGCTGGGCGTCGGGTCCCATTTCCGCAATGAGGTCGGCGGCGATGGTGCGAGTGCGCTGGCGCCACGCGGCGCGGTCCTCGGCATTGAGGTCATGGACGCTGAGCCCGTCTGCAATCGCTCGGCGGAGCAAAGGTTCGTTTTGCGCCGAGAAATAGTGCCGGTACCACTCATCGCTGGGCACCGCGCGCCGGTAGATTTCGCGGTCGGAGTCAGACAGCCCTTCGAACCAGCCCCGATTGGCGACAATCAGCGCGGTCAAAAACGCATGCTGGGTGCGCGTGTAGTGGGGCGCAAACTTACCCATTCCGCCGGTCAGGAACAGTTGCGTGCTCTGTTCGCCGCCGTCGATCAAACCCGTCTGCAATGCCGTGACGATTTCGGAGAACGAAATCGGCACAATATCCGCGTTTAGCGTTTGCATGAACAATACGGCCGCTGGCGACGCATTGATTCTGATGCGTTGGTGTGCGATGTCATCCGGGCGGAGAATGGGCACCTTCGCATACAGGTTAAGCCAGCCGGCGGACATCCAGTCGATGACCACCAGATCGTGTTCGAGCAACATGGCCTGCAGAGGGGCCTTGAGATGCTGGTCGAGTACGTAGCCCACCTCGTCGAGACTATCGAAGAGGAAGGGTAGGCGCAGGATATCCAACGCGGGCAGCACCTGGCTGACCGTGGTCGTCGAAATTCCCGCCAACTGCACGCGCCGGCCGCGGCGCAGATGGGCGAACTGAGTTTCCTCGGGGCCGATTTCCCCTCGGATCAGCAGCCGGACCTTGGTCCTACCGCCGGTGGCCGTGGTCACGGAATCGGCAAACTTCTGCCAATAAACGTCGCCCGGGGTGTTGGGCGCAGCCCGCCCACCCACAGTGATCGTCTCCGCGGTGCCGGGGCTCGTTAGGCCGCAGAGCACCAACGCGAACAATGCTGGAATCGTGAATTGGGGTTTCATAGGGTTACCCGATGCTAGCTACAAACCGCCGCGTTCACCAGGCTATTGCCAGTCCACGCCGGCACACATCAGTAGAAGAAGCCGTAGATATACATGGGAATGGCCGTTAGGCCCGCCCCCAACATTAGGCTCATGCCCAGGCGCCCCCAATAACGATGGGAGCGAAACGCGGCCGGCAGGGGCGGGTTGGGAAACTTCACCACGGAAACGATGACGAGTATTAGCCACAGAAGGGATGCGGCCATGGCGAAAATGGTGTGAATCCAAATCCAGAAATCGAGGGTCAAGGTGCCGGCATATTGGCTCGCCGCCGTCATCGCGAAGATGCCGCCCGATTGGCGGATGTCCCATTCGAATAAGCCCACGACGATGGCCAAGGCTACGAACGTGACGATTTGGACGCGCTTGTGAAGCGCCCAACGCTCCGCTCGCGCGAGTCGCCAGGAGTAAATCAATACCGGCACCACCGCGACAATGGACAGCACGCCGATGTCGACCAACAAGTCGGCGCGGGTGCCGAGAAAGCCAGCAGGCATTTGCAGCATCGTCATGCCTGCATGATAACCGCGCGAAATGTCAGCGCGTAGGTAACCTCGCCGCCTAACCTAACACGCGGATGGGCAACAGGGATTCCAGCAGGAATAGGGCGCTCAGCACGACCAGTATCCAAAATCCGATTCGAGTCCAGTTCATCCTGGGGGGCCTCATGTGTCCAGTGACGGCCGGGTTCGGCCGATCCTTCGGTACTAGGATGCACTGTGGCAGGTGAACGAAACCTGAACTTAGCCTAGGGGTTTCGGCGGTCGTTCTCTCGCTGGTCACTGCTCGGTGGGATGATGTCCTCGAGCCCGTCGTCGGCGCGCCGCCGGCCGCGCTCGCGGCGCTCGGTTTCGCGATCGTAGGCGCAGCCGCAGTGCTTCTTTTGGTCGCAGTTCTCCAACGGCAGCCGCGGCGCTTCCTGGGGCGAGAAATGTTGCCCGGCGATCGACCGGACCGCCGTGCAGGCGTCGGGGCCGGGTTTGACCGAGACCGCGCTGTAGCTCGGTTGTGGGTCCCATTGCACTTTGGGAGTGGGCTTAGCCGCTGGTTTAGCGGGTTCCACGTTGCGGCGAAACCGAAACCAAATGGCGGCGATGACGGCGGCGATGGCCAGGAAATATAAGAGTCGCATCGGTGCAGTCTAACGGTGTGGGGAGGGTCTGCCCAGGGATTAGTCGTTTGGCTTGCTGAGGCACCGAGCCACCGCGGCATCCCAACCGGCCACCCATGTGCCGCGCTGCGCGGCCGGCATCGCGGGTTCGAAGTGGCGGTCCAACTGCCAGCCTTGTGCGAGTGACTCTAGGCCGTCAAACAGTCCCGCTTTCAGCCCGGCCAGAGAAGCGGCCCCGAGGGCGGTCGTTTCCAGGACCCGCGGGCGGGCCACGCGCAGCTCCAAGATGCCGGCGAGGAACTCGAGCAACCAATCGTTGGCCACCATGCCGCCGTCGACCTTGAGGGTAGCCGGGACCGCACCGTCGTCGGCCATTGCCCTGAGCAGGTCATGGGTTTGGTAGCAGACGGACTCTAGTGCCGCGCGGATAACATGATCGCGTCCGACGCCCCGGGTCAGGCCCAGGATGGCACCCCGGGCATCCGGATCCCAGTGGGGTGCCCCCAATCCGGTGAAGGCGGGCACGAGGTAAACGCCGGCGTTATCGCTGAGGTTTGCCGCGATGGCATGGCTTTCTTGCGCATCGTCGATCACTTTGAGTTCGTCGCGCAGCCACTGCATGGTGGCACCCGCCACGAAAATCGAACCTTCCAGCGCATAGGTCAAGTCGCCGTTGAGGCGGTAGGCCACGGTCGTGAGCAAACGCTTGGTCGAGGGCACGGCGCGAGCACCCGTGTTCAACATCACGAAGCAGCCCGTGCCGTACGTGCTCTTGATGCTGCCCGGTTCGAAACAGCATTGCCCCACGGCGGCGGCCTGCTGGTCGCCGGCGACGCCGTAGATCGGCAGCGCTTCGCCGAGTATCTCCTTGGCGGCGACGCCGTAGTCGTCCGCAGAGTCGCGGACTTCCGGCAGCAGTGCGGGCGGGACCCGAAACAGTTCGCACAGAAACGGGTCCCAGCGGTTGTCATGAATATTGAAGAGGTTGGTGCGGGAGGCATTGGTGGCGTCGGTGGCATGGACGCGCCCGCCGGTCAGGCGGTATATGAGGAAACTGTCGATGGTGCCGAAAGCGAGCTCGCCCGCCTCGGCGCGTGCCCGCGCGCCGTCGACGTTGTCCAGAATCCAGGCGATCTTGGTGGCCGAAAAGTAGGGGTCGAGCAACAAGCCGGTGCGGTTTTGGACCTCGGCCTCCTGGCCGGCCTTGACCAGCGCTCTGCAATCGGCGGCGGTCCGCCGGTCTTGCCAGACGATGGCGTTGTAAATGGGCTGCCCCGTTTTGCGATCCCAGACGACGGTCGTTTCGCGTTGGTTGGTGATGCCGACGCAGGCTAACCGCACTTCGCGTTGCCGACATTCGGCCACCACCTGGCGCGACACCTCCAGCGTGGTTTGCCAAATGGCCTCGGGATCGTGCTCGACCCAGCCCTCTTGGGGATAGAGCTGCTGAAACTCTTGTTGCGCGGAGGCGAGCGGCGTGCCGTCGGGGGAAAACGCGATGGCGCGACTGCTGGTGGTGCCCTGATCGATGGCGAGGA
>JAHEKG010000151.1 GCA_024638475.1 Rhodospirillales bacterium
ATTCGCGAAAGAAGCGCTGCCGCCGGCCATCGTCTTCGGCATGGGCGGCTTCGGTGGCGCCGGCAACATCAGCGATGACGTCAACGTCAATCAGCAAGGTTCCATCCTGGCCATGGGAACCGAGGCCCATGGCATTTTCGCGCAGTCTGTCGCCGGCGGCGGCGGCAACGGCGGCATGAATATTTCGACTGCACTCATCTTTGCGGATAACAACAATTCGGGCGGCTATAAGGACCTGTCCATGGTTGCCGGTATCGGTGGGCACGGCGGCACCGGCGCGGACGCCGGCAATGCATTCGTGACGGCGGACGGCAGCATCACGACGGTAGGCGATTACGCCCGCGGGGTGTTTGCGCAAAGCATCGGCGGCGGTGGCGGCAACGGTGGCATCAACTTCTCCGGCAATCTCGCGAAAAAGAGTTCCATCATCACCATGGGTATCGGTGGTTTCGGGTCCGGTGGTGGCGACGCCGGCACTGTTACGGTAGAGCGCGGCGACACGAGCAACGCGGCAGGCAAAATCACAACTTCCGGCTCTGGCGCCATCGGCATCGAGGCCACGAGCATCGGCGGCGGTGGCGGCGACGCCGGGGTCAATGTCGTGGCTTCAGTATTGCTAGCCGGCAACAAGAAAGGTGACCCGGACGGTGGGGACACGAACCCGGACGACCCAGCGACGAAGCGCGAGCATCCGAAGCACACGGGCGTAGACAACGAGGTATTTACAAATTACGACGCCGTCCTCGACGAGCTCGAGGGACGCAAGAAAGCAGACCCGGAAGACACTAACGACAAACAAAAGAAACAGTCCGCGTTCGCGCTGCAGGTTGCTATCGGCGGCGCGGGCGGCGGCGCCGGCGACGGCGGCGACGCGATCGTCAACAACTACGGCGACATCGAAACCTTTGAACAAACCAGCCACGGTATCTTGGCCCAATCCATCGGCGGCGGTGGCGGTAACGCGACCTACAACGTTGCGTTGACCTACATCAAGAAGGATTCCCGTAACACCGGTGTGAACGTTGCGCTGGGGGGTGCCACTGGCGATGGCGGCAGTGGCGCGGCGGTCACCGTCGTCCATGACGGTGCTATCGAAACCCACGGCGTCGACTCCCACGGCATCATTGCGCAATCCGTGGGCGGCGGCGGCGGCAACGCGGGGACCTATAAGAAGCAGACCGGGGGCGCCGGACCCAAGGTGAATATTTCGATCGGCCGGCGCGGCGGGTCGGGCGGCGAAGGCGGCAACGTATCGCTTACCTCTGCCGGCAGCGTCATCACCCACGGCGACCGTTCATGGGGCCTCCTCGCACAAAGCATCGGCAACGGTGGCGGCAATAGCTCCAACGTCACCGTGGAAGTCGAAGGAGAAATCAGCGACACGGACCGCGGCGCCAGCGTCTCAGTCGGCCTTGAAGGCGGGGTCGGCGGCGCAGCCGGCGATGTCATTGTCGACGCGAGCGGGTTGGTTGCGACGGAAGGTCAAGACGCACACGCGATATTTGCCCAGTCCGTCGGCGGCGGCGGTGGCAACGGCGGCGATGCCAAGAGCTCGGCTAAAACCATTTCCTTTAGTTTAGGGGGTAGCGGTGGCACAGGCGGCACCGGCGGCACGGTAACCGTGACTAGCGCGGCAGATGTCATGACCGTCGGCGAGGGTGCAATAGGCATTATTGGGCAGAGCATCGGCGGCGGCGGCGGCACCGCCGGCGCGTCGGATGCCACCGTCAAAGGCGAAAACGCGGGTGTCGCGATCAGTATCGGCGGAAGCGGCGGCACCGGTTCGGAGGGGGGAGCCGTCACGGTAACGAATAGCGGTGTCATCCTCACAGCTGGAGAAAATGCCCACGGCATCCTGGCGCAAAGCCTGGGCGGCGGCGGCGGCAATGGCAAGACCAGCGTCACCACGTTGGAAGGCGAGAAAGCAAAGCCGAAAGACGACGACAAGGCCAAGGCCGATGACACGCCAACCCCGCCGGTGCAAATGGGCATCGCGGTCGGCGGCACCGGTGGCACCGGCGCTTTAGCGGGCGCCGTTGGCGTCAGCAATACCGGGGGCAGTATCGTCACCCAGGGTAACGAGGCGGCCGGCATCTTCGCGCAGTCCATCGGTGGCGGTGGTGGCAACGCGAGCCAGGTGGTGTCCAAGTTCAAGGGCCCCGGTGTCAATTTCAGCCTCGGTATCGGCGGCAGCGGCGGTGTCGGCGGTACGGGCGGTGATGTCACGGTGGATAACGTCCGCGATGCCAATGGCAACATTGGCGAGATCGTCACGATGGGCGATCGTGCGCACGGCATCGTGGCCATGAGCATCGGCGGCGGCGGCGGCAACGGCAGCTCCGTCATGTCGGAGCCCGATACCAGCGACTCCACGTCGTTGCTGCAAGAGGGACCCGAGGCGGCCGCGGTTTCCCTGAAGTTCGGCGGCGACGGTGGCATCGGCGGCACGTCTGGCTTGGTCACCGTCACCAACGACGGTGCCATCACGACCTTCGGCGCCGATTCCCACGGCGTCTTCGCCCAATCCATCGGCGGGGGCGGCGGCAACGGCGGCGCCGTGTATAGCCAACGCGCGCTAACCAGCACGCTCGCGGGTACGGTCGAGCGCAACATATCGATCGGCGGCAGTGGCGGCAGCGGCAATATCTCCGGTGACGTGGTGGTCACCAACAACGGCTCGATCGAGGTCTTCGGCAACAACTCCTATGGGGTGTTCGCCCAGTCTATCGGTGGCGGCGGCGGCAACGGCGGCATGATCGCCTCCGCAATCGCGGCAACGGAAGACGAAGAGCTGCAGCCGCAGGAAGGCGGCACGTCCCTCATGAACTTCGGGCTCGGCGGTGAAGGCGGCGACGGCGCGGACAGCGGCGACGTCCTCGTCGATCACTTCGGCAGTATCGTTTCCCACGGCGACAACTCCTACGGCATTTATGCGCAGTCGGTGGCCGGCGGCGGCGGCACCATGGGCGTCGACTACACGAGTCCCGTATCCCAGGCCGCGAATTTTGTGTTACCGCTCATCGTCGGCAGCCGGGATGGCGGTTCCGGCGAATCGGGTACCGTCACGGTCAATACCGAGGGCACCATCGTGATGCTCGGCGCGAACAGCCGTTCCCATCAGGTGCAAGCGGTCAACGGCGGCGGCGGCAATCTCGACCTGATGCTGGATGTCAGCCAGACACAGATCGACCAGGATGCGGTGGTGTCGGGGCCGCAGAACACCAACAGTTCGATCATATCGGCCGTCATCGCGATCGGTTCAGTGGCGGTCGAAGACGGCGTCGGTAGCGCGATTCAATCCGAACATGTTGGCGACCTGATTTCCATGGGCGGCAATTCGCCGGCCTCCTCGTCACAGTCGGTCGGGGGCGGCGGTGGCAGCGGCCTAATAGAGCTCATGGTCAACGAGGACACGCGAATCGATCTCGACCTCGCCGTGGGCGGCACCGGGTCCATGAACAGCGGTGGCGGCGACGTCGATATGGAACGCGATGGCGACGTGATGACCTTCGGCGACACGTCGAGCGGCACGAGCGTGCAGTCCATCGGCGGCGGCGGCGGCAATCTGATCATCGACGTTGCCATGGCCGACACGGGCAGTGACGGGGCCAGTGACGGCGGTGAGCAAAAACCCGATGCGCAAGCGGTCACGGCGCGTGCGGGCACGGGAAGCTCGACGGCCACGTTAGCGATGGGTTCCGACGGCAGCGTCGGCAATGATGGTGGGGATGTCGACTTGCTCTTGATCGGCGACACCTGGACGCAAGGCGCTTTGTCGCCAGGTTTATTAGTGCAAAGCATCGGCGCCGGCGGCGGCGATGTCCGACTCAGCGGCCTCGATAGCCTCGATGTCGGATTTGGCGGTATTAACAATGCTAGCGGCAACGGCGGCGATATCACCCTACGCAATGTTGGGGGCGTGGTGACCAGCGGCACCCTAGCGCATGGCGTGGTTTTGCAAAGCATCGGTGGGGGTGGTGGCGCCGTCCTCACGGACACCCCCTACACGGCAATCGGATTTTCTTTGAATACCGACAACGCTGGTTCCGGCGGCGACATCGACTTCCGCCAAACCGGCGACATCGTCACCATGGGCGACCGCTCGGTTGCGCTGCTGGTCCAAAGCCTCGGCGGCGGTGGCGGCATTCTCGACCAAGTGTTCATGGGCAGCGCCGGTGGTACGGGGAATGCCGGCAGTATCTCCCTCGACCTCGACGGCAGCCTGATGGCCGTCGGCAATCAAGGCGTCGGGCTCTTCGCCCAGTCGGCCGCGACCGGCGCGCAGAGTAATATCGACATCGACCTGCAGAACGGCCACAGCATTCTCGGGGGCGCTGGCGGTGTGGCCGTGTGGCTGTCCGGTGGCGCGCAGAATAGTCTAACCAACGCTGGCTCAGTCGCGACTACGGACGGCGGCACCGGGATGGCCGTGCTTGCCGACGACGGCACCACCACGATCGACAATTTTGGTTTGATGGTCGGGTCCGTACAACTTGCGGCGGGTATCAACCCGTTTACCAATTACGCGAACGCCAGTTTTGGCGCAGGCTCGGTTGTCGATCTGGGCGATCCACAGAGCTTGCTGCGAAGCGACGGCACATTGCTACCCGGCTACCGGGGGCTGGCGGTTTCCACAAACTTGAACGGCAGTCTCGTGCAATCGGCAAGCGGATCCACTTTCGCGGAACTCGATTTTGCGTCGGGCGTATCCGACCAGATCCTCGCAACCGGCACGGTCGAACTTGACGGCACCGCGGATGTGTCGCTGCTGAACGTCGGCATGATACCGATTGGTTCTTTTTCACATAACCTTTACGAGGGTGCGCAAGGCCTCACCGATAATGGCTTAATCCTCCAAACCGCCCCGTCGGTCGTGGTTAGCTACGACCTTGGCTTCGACAGCAATGCTGCCATATTGAATTACGATGTGAACTTCATACCCACGGGCATGACCAGGAATTTGTCCGCCATCGGCGAATACATCCACGGCGCCCAGAAAGCAGGCGGTGCCTCGGGCCTGTACGGCGCTCTGCTAACCAAGCTGGTCGCTGACCCGGACATGCAGACCTATCGCAACTCCCTCTCGCAACTGTCGCCGGATTTTTACAGCGCCCACCAGGCCCAGCTCATCAATAGCACCAATGATTTCGGCCAGCGCCTGATGACCTGCAAACAGACCGGTGGCGAATACCGCTTCACTCGCGAAGGTAGTTGTGTCTGGCTCCAATACGACGTTTACGATACCGATACGAATGCGCTCGGTGATTTCAAGGCCATCGACGGATCAACAACACGGGTTTCGCTCGGCGCGCAGACAACCCAGGATAACAACTGGTCGTATGGATTCGGGTTGTCTCGGGAAGAAACGACTAGCGATGGCTACGACAACCGCTGGTCATCTCAGGGTGAGACCAATCATCTGGGACTGTCCGCAAAACACCGTAACGGACCCACCAAGTGGTCAGGCGTACTGTCTTACGGCTGGAGCCAGACCGACACCGTTCGAAACGGCGACCTGCTCGGCCCGTTCACGGCCCGGACGACCCGCGACCTCGATGTGCTAGCCGTAGCACTGCGAGGTTCGCGTGACTTTGAATACGGCAGCTGGTACCTGCGGCCCATGATGGATGTCGGCCTGACTCAACTGCGTGCCCACGGCAATGCGGAACAGGGTGGTGGTGCAGCGGGCCTGGTTTTCGAAGATTTCAAAGAGTCTCATGCCTGGCTACGGCCTGCCTTCGAGGTAGGCAAAGAACTATCGGTGGGCAGGCAAAGCGCGGTTCGTCTCAGCTTGAAGCTCGGGTTACAGAAGTATCTCACCGGCTCGGCAACGAATGTGCAGGCCCATCTGACCGGCGCACCGGTCGGTATCGACCCGCTGACGGTCGGTACGGATCTGGGCAACGCACTGTATCTAGGCAATATCGGTATCGAATATTACGGCCCCAACAATACGCTGATTCAGTTCAGCCTTGGCGGCAATAGCTACGACCGTACCAATAGCCGTACAACCAACCTTAGGTTTCAGATTCCGCTGCGCTGAGCGTCGATCACCAAAGCTGCGGCCAGGTTAGTCGCCCGACCCCGTCGCTTCCGGCGATCGGCCTGGACCTGCTGCCTGCCCCGGACTAATCGCCCGCCAACGATAGATCTCGTTGATGGTGACGGCGACGATCCAGCTGCCATTGTCCAACTTCAGCGCGCTAATGCTGTCTACGCAATCCGCGCCCTCACCACCGTCCGCGAGAGTGAATTGGTAACAAGCAAAAACCTTCCACGCGTCCGCGGCTGGATTGTGATGCTGCCCGATAATGCGGCTAACGCCGACCTCAGCGTAAAACCCAGTATCCATTAGCGCCTCGACGATCCCTCTGACCAAAACGTTGGACGGGGGCGGTTGCGGCCTGGCGCAGCCGGATAACACCAGGACGGCGCAGGTTAATAGCGCCATATTTCGTAAACGATGCATATTCGGCTCCCTTCAGGGCGGCTAGAATTTCGCTTCTTATCCGGTAGTGCTAATCACCACACCACCTCTACAGCATACCCCAAGGTCCCGCTGCGAACTCTTGGATGGTTATTCGTAGGTGTCGTTACTCATCACGTCGGAATAGACGCCTACCGACTTGCCCAGGAAACGCTCCCCTTCCACAACGCTCAGGATCAGCGCAGCGAAGTCCGCATAGGTGACCCGCGAGCCTTCGCCGGGAGTACGTTTCGATTTGTCTTTGTACTGATCGAAGTCGGTGTAATTGTCGTGGACTTTGAACTTGAGATTGTCGAGCCTCGGGCCCTCCCCGAAATTTCGCGCGCGCAGGATAACCGTTTCCAGATCGCTTATCGCCACGATCTTTTCCATCCGCTGCATGTCGCCATAAAGATTGCGAGCATTCCATACCCAGGTATCGACCGTGCCCTTGACCGCAGGTTTTTCGGAGGGAATCTGTTCCGGCCCGCCGGAACTCACCACGATGAGGCGCTTGTTGCCCTTACGGCGCATGGCCGAAATGATGGTCGCCGTGCCGACCGAGTATAAATCGACAAACCCAATTTCCTTGCTGTGGTCGGTGACGCGGGGGCCGACCAGGGAGACCACCGCTTCCTCGCCGGTCATAGCCGCGGTGAGACTGTCGATGTCGTAGACATCGCCCTTGACCGCGGTGAGCCCCGGCCCGCTCACGGCAATCCGCTCGGGGCTGCGGGCGAGCGCCGTCACCCTGCGGCCTTGAGCCAATGCCCGCTCGAGCAGTTCGGGCGCGGAACGCGCCGTCGCCCCAATGACGAGGATGGACCGCGGCGACGAGGCTGCGCCGGCTATGTTGGCCGCGAATGCCGTGGCGATCGAAAAGCCCAGGATTTCGCGTCTGTTCATGCGTCGACTTTCGCCAACACCGCCCCCGGATCGGCAATTGCGTCGGGGTAGTAGCGTTCTGCCATCGCCCGGTAATCGTCCGGCAGGCCAGCCACCTCGAAAGCCCTGCCGCCGATACCGTGGGATGTCGTGTGACCGGGATGGTCGCCCATTTGCATCCAGGGCCGCCAACTCGTAATGCCCGTGTAACTCAAATCCGACCGAATGGTGACGAGATCCGGATTGATAACGTCCGCGTAGGCGGCTTTGCTGGTAACGGATTCGCTGTAGACCACCTTGTCGGCCTTGGGGTCGGCCGGAATGAGCGTGGCGCTGGATGCTTCGGTGACCCAAACGCTGTCGTCCTTGACCGTGACGGGGCCCAGCCAACGCTCAACGCGCGACGAGCCAACTGGGCGCATGGCGGTCTCGGAACCCGTCCTTTCCGCGTCGTAGCCTGTTTCGATGAGCTCGTGGAAAACCGGCCGGGTCGTGCTCTTGCTCGGCCCAAGCATCAGCCGCGGCACCGTTATCGTCTTGCCCGTGTACGGCATCGTAAAGGTGTCCAACACCTCGCCGGACTCGAGGTCCGTATAGAAGGCGAGTTCAAAGCTGGTACTGACGATCGAGCCGTCACCCAGCACCCGGTAACGGCTGAAGGTGCCGGTGACCATGCCGAATAAAGGCATCACCTCGGCGTCGACCACCCCAAACCGGCGAGCCTTGAGCCACCCCATGGCGATGCGGCCGTCCTCGCTGCCACGCATCCGGAATACGGTACGCAGCACGCTGGCCGGGTCATCCGGGTTAAAGTTCGTCGCGGCGGCGGCCCATTGGGCCTGACCACCACCGAATGCCGCTGTCGTCAATCCCGCGGCGATCACGCGCCTGCGCGATATGCCAACACCCTGCTGCGTTCTGTTCCTCATGCCGCCCTCTCCCGCTCCAACCCGCCTGTCCAAATAGTCGCGTTTCGTCTGTT
>JAHEKG010000152.1 GCA_024638475.1 Rhodospirillales bacterium
ACCGCAACGAGCTTCTCTATCAGATCATCTGGGGTCGCCATTAGTAATTTCTCGTTCGTTTAACTTGCATTGTCGGGCCTAGAATTTCAGGCCGTTTTCACGCGCCGCGTCGGCCAAAGCCTTAATGCGCCCGTGGTATCTAAATCCGGACCGATCAAACGCAACGGATTCGACACCTGCCGCCTTGGCGCGATCGGCAATCAGCTTACCAACCGCCACTGCCGCGTCGACGTTACCCGTCTTATTTAGGCTGCCGCGCAGCTCCTTACAGATTGTGGATGCGCTGGCAAGCACCCGGGTACCGTCGATGTCAAATACCTGCGCATAGATATGTTGCGGCGTGCGATGAACCGAAAGCCGGTGCACCCGTAACTCTCGAATTTTCGAGCGCGTCCGACGCGCCCGGCGTTGTCTGGAGGTTTTCTTGTTTAAAGTCGCCATTACTTCTTCTTCGCTTCTTTGAGCACAACTCGCTCGTCCGAATAACGTACGCCCTTACCCTTGTAGGGCTCTGGCGGACGATGGCGCCGGATTTCGGCGGCCGCCTGTCCGACCTTTTGCTTATCCAAACCCTTTACGACGATTTCCGTCTGGCTCGGCGTTTCGATGGTCACCCCCTCCGGGATGTCGTAACTCACGGGATGGGAAAAACCCAGCGTCAGATTTAGCTTGGCGCCCTGCGACTGGGCCCTGTAACCGATGCCAACTAACTCCAATTTGCGCTCGAACCCTACGCTGACGCCCTTCACCATGTTGGCCAACAGGGCGCGCGTGGTACCAGAAATCGCGTTGGCAAAACGGCTTCCCGACCGCGGGGCGATCACTAATGCGCCATCTTTCTCGCTGACTTCAACTTCGTTGTTCAGCGTCAACGACTGTGAGCCCTTTGGACCTTTTATCGTCACCTCTCGCCCGGTTTGGGCGAACTCGACGCCCTTGGGGAGACTTACCGGCTGTTTAGCAACTCTTGACATGGTGTTACTCGATTAGATTCTTCGTATCAAACTACGGTGCACAACACTTCGCCGCCGTGTCCGGCTGCACGTGCTTCACGGTCAGTCATGACGCCTTTCGAAGTCGAAACGATAGCAACCCCTAAACCCCCATCCACTTTGGGCAGGTCACCTGCCGAACGGTAAATCCTCAGGCCGGGGCGGCTAATCCGCTTGATCTTGTCGATTACTCCGCGACCCTCGAAATATCGAAGTTCTACGGTCATAACAGGCTTGCCATCTTCTTCGTCGGTAGAAATATCGCCCACGTATCCTTCGCTTTTCAAAACCTCGGCGATAGCAAGCTTCACCTTAGACGCGGGCATGGTCACCGTGGCCTTACCAGCGCTTTGGGCATTTCGTACCCGCGTCAATAAATCGGCAATTGGGTCGGTCATACTCATTAGCTATTCCTCTACCAACTCGCCTTCGAGAGCCCGGGAATTTCACCACGCATCGTCGCTTCTCGAAGCTTGGTCCGCGCCAGGCCGAATTTGCGGTAATAACCATGCGGGCGGCCACTTATGTTGCAGCGATTTCGCAGCCGCGAGGGGCTGGCATTACGCGGTAGCGACTGCAGTTTCAGCATCGCTGCCTCGCGTTCATCGTCGGTGCTCTGCGCACTCTGAATAATCTGCTTCAGCTTCGCTCGCTTGTTAGCGTAGCGCTGGACAATTTTCGCTCGTTTAACTTCACGGGCAAGCATTGATTTCTTAGCCATCTGATAGTGCCTTTTATGTCCGGAATGGGAAGTTGAACGCTTCCAATAGCGCTCGCCCTTCCTCATCATTCTTTGCGGTAGTCGTTATCGTAATGTCCAACCCCCGTATCGCGTCGACTTGGTCGTAGTCGATCTCGGGGAAGATGATCTGCTCGGCCACGCCCATGCTGTAGTTGCCGCGGCCATCGAAGGCCCGGCCATTGAGCCCGCGGAAGTCCCGAATGCGGGGAATGGCAATATTGATCAACCGGTCGAGGAACTCGTACATGCGATCCCGGCGCAGCGTAACCTTGCAGCCAATGGGCATGCCGTCGCGAATCTTGAAGCCGGCGACGGATTTGCGCGCCGGACAAACCACTGGCCGCTGGCCGGCAATGCGCGCCATATCCGAGGTGGCATGCTCCATGACCTTCCGATCGGCGACGGCTTCGCCTACGCCCATGTTCAATGTGATCTTGGCAACCCGAGGCACTCCCATCGGATTATCGAGATTGAGCCGCTTCTGCAAGCTTGCGGCAATCTCATCGCGGAATTTTTCTTGCAACCTTGGCATATCTAAACGTCCACAATCTCATTGTTTGATTTGAAGTAACGAACCTTGCGGCCATCTTCGAGAAAACGGAACCCGACGCGGTCACCTTTCTTGGTAATAGGGTTGTAGAGCATCACGTTCGAAGCATGCAAAGGCATTTCTTTTTCGATAATCCCGCCAGCAACGCCGGCATTAGGGTTCGGTTTCTGATGACGCTTCGCAACGTTTACCCCTTCCACCAATACCCGTTCATCCGGGTAAACGCGCAACACGGTGCCGCGGCGGCCTTTATCCTTGCCGGCGATGGTAATTACTTCATCTCCCTTTTTTAGCTGTTGCATTGTCTTTCGCCTATAAGACTTCGGGCGCCAACGAAATGATTTTCATAAATCGAGTCGTCCGTAATTCTCGGGTGACAGGTCCAAAGATACGCGTGCCGATAGGCTCCAAACGGGCATTCAGCAACACCGCGGCATTGCCGTCAAACCGAATTAAGGAACCATCAGAACGGCGTACACCCTTCCGTGTACGCACGACGACGGCATTGTAGACCTCGCCCTTCTTCACACGGCCTCGGGGTATCGCATCTTTGACGCTAACCTTGATCACGTCACCAACGCCCGCATAGCGGCGTTTGGAACCACCGAGCACCTTGATGCACATCACGCGCTTGGCGCCGCTGTTGTCGGCCGCACTCAGAACGCTTTGCATTTGAATCATTGCCGGCGCTCCCTAGTCCGCTATCGCCCGTTCGACGACGTCGACGATCCGCCAAGCCTTGTGCTTTGAAATTGGCCGGCACTCCGCAATGGTGACTTTGTCTCCCGTACGGCACTGGTTGGTTTCATCATGCGCCATCACCTTACTGGTCTGCCGAATGAACTTGCCGTACATCGGATGTTGCACTCGCCGCTCAATGGCGACAGAAACCGTTTGGTTCATCTTGTCGCTAACGACACGGCCGCTGAGCGTCCGGGTATTCTTTTGTTGGCTGTCTTCGCTCATCACGCATTAGTTCCGTTGCTGGTCGGAGCGGCCTGTCGAGCGCGTTCCGTGAGTACTGTCTTCAAGCGCGCAATGTTGCGCCTTACCTTGCCATGCTGATCCGGTCGAGGCGCCTGCCCCGTCGCTCTTTGCATACGCAAATTGAATTGTTCCCGCCGCAAGCTGAGTAATTCCTCTTCGAGCTCGGCATCGGTTTTCGCTCTCAGGTCTTCGACTTTCATCACAGCACCTGTCGAGTTACGAATGCGGTCTTCATCGGCAACTTCGCGGCAGCGCGTTGAAAGGCCTCGCGCGCGACTTCCTCCGTGACCCCTTCCATTTCGTACAGCACCCGGCCCGGCTGGATCAATGCGACCCAATATTCGACGTTGCCCTTGCCCTTGCCTTGACGCACTTCCAAGGGTTTTTTGGAAATAGGCTTGTCCGGAAACACCCGAATCCAAATCTTGCCGCCACGTTTCACGTGCCGCGTCATGGCCCGCCGCGCGGCCTCGATTTGGCGCGCCGTTAACCTGCCGCGCCCGATCGCTTTGAGGCCGTACTCGCCGAAACTCACCGTACTGCCGCGAATAGCGAGACCGCGGTTGCGGCCCTTGTGCTGTTTGCGAAATTTTGTTCGCTTAGGTTGTAGCATCTCGCTTTCCTCCCAAGCCTATTGCGGCGGCGCCGCGGGCGCAGCTTTCTTGTCGGCCTCGGGCTCAGGCTCTGCCGTGTCGAATACCTCGCCACGGAACACCCATACTTTGACGCCGATAATCCCGTAAGTAGTCTTGGCCTCGGCCAACCCGTAATCGATGTCCGCGCGCAACGTGTGGAGCGGAACCCGCCCTTCCCGATACCACTCGGAACGCGCGATTTCCGCGCCGTTCAGGCGACCAGCGACTTTGATTTTGATGCCCAACGCGCCAATCCGCATGGTGTTGGTGACCGCACGGCGCATGGCCCGGCGGAACATGACGCGACGTTCGAGCTGCTGGGCGATGCCCTCCGCCACTAGTTGCGCGTCCAGTTCGGGTTTTCGAATCTCGGAAATGTTGACGCGTACGTCGACGAGCGGCAGATCGAGAATCTTTGCCAACTGGCCGCGCAGGCGCTCGATGTCCTCACCCTTCTTGCCGATGACGATGCCGGGGCGAGCGGTGTGAATCGTGATCGTCGCCTTCTTCGCGGGGCGCTCGATATGGATGCGGCTCACAGAGGCATCCTTAAGGCGCTTCTTGAGGAACTCACGAACCTCGTAATCTTTATGGACGTAACCGGGAAATTCTTGGCTGTTGGCATACCACTTGGACGTCCAGTCCTTAGTGATGCCCAGGCGTATGCCGATCGGATGTACCTTTTGACCCATTTCCTTAGTCCTCGTCCGCGACACGCACGGTGATATGGCTATTGCGCTTAATAATCCGGGCACCGCGACCCTTGGCCCGCGCGCGAAAACGACGGTGCGTCGGCGCCTCATTGATCTCGACAACGGCGACTTTCAGCTCGTCGATGTCGGCGCCATGATTGTGTTCAGCGTTGGCGATCGCAGATTCCAAGACTTTCTTGACTATCCCGGCGGCCTTCTTCGGACTAAAGGTGAGCGTCTTCAAAGCTTCGCCCACTTGCTGACCACGAATCTGGTCTGCCACCAGCCGGCACTTCTGCGGCGAGATTTTGGCGTAGCGCAAAATTGCTGCGACTTCCATGGCGGTCCCGTCCTACTACTTCGTTTTTCGGTCACCGGAGTGACCTTTAAATGTACGTGTAACGGCAAACTCGCCCAGCTTGTGACCGACCATGTTCTCTGAAATCAAGACGGGTACGTGTAAGCGTCCGTTGTGCACCGCAATGGTCAAACCCACCATATCCGGCACGATCATTGAGCGGCGCGACCAGGTTTTGATGGGCCGCCGATCATTGCTTTGGGACGCCTTGGCGACTTTCTTCACCAAGTGGGCATCCACGAACGGGCCTTTTTTAACTGAGCGAGGCATCAGATCACATCCCTACTTTCGTTTACGGCGCCGGACAATCATGTTGTCCGTGCTCTTGTTGCGGCGAGTCTTATACCCCTTGGTGGGAACGCCCCATGGGGACACGGGGTGTCGCCCGCCAGAGGTCTTACCTTCACCACCGCCATGGGGATGGTCAACGGGGTTCATCGCGACACCGCGCACCGTCGGCCGCTTGCCGCGCCAACGGGACGCGCCCGCTTTACCCAACTTGCGCAGATTGTGCTCGCCGTGACCCACCTCACCCACGGTGGCCCGGCAGTTGACGTGGACTTTTCGCATCTCGCCCGAGCGTAAGCGCAAAGTCGCATAGGCACCTTCGCGGGCGACGATCTGCGCGGTGGCACCGGCGCCGCGAGCTATCTGGCCGCCTTTACCGGGCTTGAGCTCGATACAGTGCACCTGAGTACCCACGGGAATGTTCTTCAACGGCAACGCATTGCCCGGTTTGATGGGCGCATCGGCACCGGATTGAATCGGATCGCCGGCAGCAACGTTCTTGGGCGCCAGGATGTAGCGGCGTTCGCCGTCCACGTACAGCACCAAAGCCAGATGCGCGCTGCGATTAGGGTCATACTCAAGCCGTTCGACCTTGCCGGTAATGCCGTCCTTATCACGCTTGAAGTCCACCAGCCGATAGTGCCGCTTGGAACCACCGCCCCGATGCCGCGTGGTAATGCGGCCGTCGTTGTTGCGGCCGCCGGATTTACTCAACGGCTGCAATAGCGGCGCATGGGGGGCACCCTTATGCAACTCGGGAGTCGATACCTTCACTACGAAACGTCGTCCCGCGGAAGTTGGCTTTGATTTCTTGACTGCCATAGTTCTGTTCTGCTTAAGATTCCCTACTCGGGATTAAGAAACTCGATGTCGCTGCCCGGTGCCAAACGCACATAGGCTTTTTTCCAGTCGGAGCGCCGCCCGAGAATCTGGCTAAAACGCTTTTCCTTGCCCTTAACGTTGGCTACGGTAACGTTCAGCACTTTAACTTCGAACAATTGCTCGACGGCCGCACGAATCTCGCGCTTCGTCGCATCGCGCCGCACCTTAAAAACAACCTGATTGTTTTCGCCGGCGTTCGTCGACTTCTCCGAAACGTGGGGCCCCAACAATACGGTCATGAGGCGCTCTTGATGGGCGACACCGCTCATACCAGCTGTTCCTCCAGAAGACGCGCGGCGCCAACCGTCATCAAGACCTGATCATGGCCGATTAGACTGACGGGATTCAGATCCTCGTCGTCGGTGACCGTGACATACGGCAAATTACGGGCCGCAAGCAGGAGGTTCACGTCTAACTCGTCCACGACGATAAGTACGCTAGAACCCATGTCCAACTCTTTAAGCTTGGTGAGGAGTTCTTTGGTCTTGGGCGCACTGACGGTGAACTCTTTGATGACCTGCAGCCGCTGCTGGCGCACCATCTCGGACAACATGGAGCGCAACGCACCCCGATACATTTTACGATTCACCTTCTGACTGTAGTCTCTTGGCTTAGCAGCAAACGTTCGGCCACCGCCTACCCATATCGGGCTGCGGATCGTACCAGCTCGCGCTCTGCCGGTGCCCTTCTGATTCCACGGCTTCGTGCCACCGCCACGCACCTGGGAACGGCTTTTTTGCTTCTTGGTCCCCGACCGACTGCCGGCCATATACGCGGTCAGCACCTGATGAATTAACGATTCGTTGAAGTCGGTCGCAAAGGCGCTGTCGTTAAGTTCAACGCTGCCGCCACCACCCGCTAATTTGAGTTTCATGCTGCACCACCGTTGTTAGCCTTGACGGCCGGACGCACGATCAGGCGCCCACCCGGCGCACCAGGCACGCCACCCTTGATCAGAATGAGGTTGCGCTCGGTGTCCACCCGCACGATTTCCAGGTTTGAAGCAGTGCGGTTGACGTTGCCCATCTGACCCGACATTTTCTTGCCCCTAAAAACCCGGCCCGGCGATTGGTTCTGACCGATGGAACCGGGCGCCCGGTGGGATAGCGAGTTGCCATGGGTTGCATCTTGCATACTGAAATTGTGGCGCTTCACGGTGCCCGCGAAACCCTTACCCTTGCATACGCCGGTAACGTCTACGATTTGACCGGGCTGGAATACCTCGACATTGACCTGCGATCCGACGGCGAGGTCCGTCTCTTCACCTTCACCGAGGCGGAATTCCCACAGGCCCTCGCCAGGCTCCGCGTTGGCCTTGGCGAACTGCCCCGCCATAGGTTTACTGACCCGGCTGGGTTTTACGCTGCCCGCGGTGACCTGCACGGCCCGATAGCCGTCGCTGTCAATATCCTTGATGCGGGTCACTCGATTGGGAAACGCTTCCACTACCGTCACGGGAATAGAGTCCCCGGCGTCAGTGAAAATACGCGTCATGCCGCACTTACGGCCCACCAGACCGATGGTCATTGGTCGCTTCCTTTATATCCGCGCGGGCTAGCTAGGCCTGCGCTTAAGCCGACAAGACCTCGGTCCGTCGGCCCCCTGTTGTAGTCCATCAAAACGAGAGCCCGGCTGGCGCAATGGCACCGCCGGGCTGCAGGTAGCCGCTAATTATAGCAGCCGCTGCAGCGCTTTCAACGCCCTAATTGAGCTTAATCTGCACGTCCACGCCCGCTGGCAACTCCAGCTTCATCAGCGCATCCACGGTCTTGTCCGTGGGATCCACGATGTCCATCAACCGCTTGTGGGTCCGGATTTCGTACTGGTCACGAGCGTCCTTATTCACATGAGGCGAAGTCAAGACCGTGAATCGCTCCATCTTGGTCGGCAACGGCACGGGCCCCTTCACGGTTGCCCCCGTCCGCTTCGCCGTTTCGACAATTTCACTGGCCGACTTATCAATGAGCCGGTGGTCAAACGCCTTGAGGCGAATGCGAATATTCTGATTTGCTGCCACAGTTGGCCCCTCAATTCACTGCATTAGGGTGCCCCTGAGGGCAGCCCGCGATTACTCGATGATCTTTGCCACGACGCCTGCGCCGACGGTACGGCCGCCTTCGCGAATCGCGAAACGCAAGCCATCCTCCATCGCAATCGGCGCAATCAAGTCCACCTTCATCTGA
>JAHEKG010000380.1 GCA_024638475.1 Rhodospirillales bacterium
AGCCCCGCTTCCCATACCAAGGTAGATTAATCATGTTACTTCTGCGCACGTTACCCGTATTGATACTATTCGCGAGTGCCGTTTCGGCGGATGAATGGCGGCCGTTGTATGATCGCGTCGAGGCCCAGTTCCAATCCGCGTTGGAAGCGCGTTTGAACGAAAACAGCGAGTGGCGCAGGCTCGTTCGGTCCAAGAAGATGGCCATTTGCGTCGTCGACATGGCCGGTGATGTGCCGAAGTTCGCTCGGGTCAACGGTAACCAAATGATGTACGCGGCCAGCTTACCCAAGATCGCCATATTGGTGTCGGCCTACGTGTCGATCGATGATGGATCCCTGGAAGAAACCGAAGAGGTGCGGAAAGACTTGGGCGATATGATTCGCGTGTCCAGCAATGCGGCCGCGACTCGGATGATCGACCGCGTTGGGATGAAAAAAATTCAGGCGGTCATGCGCGACCCCAAGTACGGATTTTACGATGAGAAGCGGGGCGGCGGCCTTTGGGTGGGCAAGCGTTATGCGAAAGCCGGCGCCCGTAGCGGGGACCCGATGTTCAACATTTCGCACGGCGCCACCGCGACACAGGTCTGCCGCGTATTTTATCAGCTCGCAACGGGCAAGCTCATTAACGAACAACGGTCCGCGCAGATGCTAGCGGATCTTGGGGATCCGCGCTTGCATCACAAGTTCGTGTCGCAGCTCGACGAACGGGCTCCAAGGGCGAAATTGTTCCGTAAGTCCGGAACCTGGCGGCAGTGGCATTCGGACGCCATCATGGTCCAAGGCGTTCGCTGGCGGGACTACATCCTGGTGGCGCTCGTCGAGAGTGAAAACGGCGAGCGCATACTCCGCGACGTTTTGCCCGCCGTAGAGGAGCTCATGGTACCGCCGGAATATGCGGAGGGCGGCCATGACACCCCCGGGAGCGACCCGCTGCCGTAACCCTCGCTAGGTCGCCCCGGTTTGCGCATCCGCTATTTTGTCGCCTAGCTCGACCAAACTTTGCTGGGATACCTCTATGAAGCCCCGCCGCGGGCGGTCTAAATCGATGACGATGAATACCAGGCAGATAATGAGGAGTAATAACGCGTAGACCGCGAACGATGTGCGATGGCCCGTCACCCCTGAGGAAAATCCAACGAGACCAGCCGTTAGGACCAGTGTTCCGAACATCAAAAACAAAACGGCCTCGGGCACATGTCTGTTCAGCGCGGCATCCCTGACGCCGTAGGCGTCGATCAATTCGTTCAACGACTGAACATATAGCCCGGAAGTCACCGGATTCGGGCTGAGTGCTGCGGCCTGCAACGCCAGCCCCCAGAGTTGATCCAGCACCGCGTCCGACTCCGCCAAGACGGCCTCGCGCTCGTTTATCCGGTCGAGGGAAATAACGCCGGCGCGAATCCGAAGACTCACGTATTCACGCAACAAGTCTTGGGTCTCCGCCCGAACGCCCTCGGGAATAAGGCTTGCCCGGAGGATGCCTGTACCGATGGCGTTCGCCTCACTGACCACCGCCTGGCTTCGGGTATCGTAGCGTTGCAGCGCGAGCGAAAATGTGAACCCGAGGAGTAGCGCCAACAGACCGAGGATTGAAGCCTGGATGGAATTGATTTGCGACCTGGTCGCCTCATTGGTCGACGCCGAAAAGGACCGGCCGATCCGGAAACCGAGTTCGATGGCGATGACCAGCGCCGAAAAAAGCAAAGCGACGATGAAAATGCTGTTGTGGTCGTACATTACTTCCCTCACGTGTAATTCCTCCACGCGCACCAAGGATTTTTTGGGTACTTACGCTAGCAGAGGTAGTAGACAATATTTCGCCCGGCAACGCTAGATACGCGCTGCCCCTAACCCCGATAGGCCGAAAAAATTACGCGTTCGTAGTGCGCTTGTTATGGAGGCTCCGCCAGCGCCGCCTCGCCGAGCGCGCTGTTGAGAGCAGACACGAATGTCGTCGCCAGGTGCTCAAGACCACGGGCGTCGTCGGATGCTGCGGCATTGCTGTTCATGGGGTATCTCCTCGGCGGGGGCCGATGTCGGTACCTCGCGGGAGATGCCGCGGGCGATACGGACCAATCGGCGGATTGGACCTGTTATTCCAGGGGGCGCCGTGACGATGATCACTTTCCGTGGATTCCGGGCTGACCTTTGGTGCAATAATGATC
>JAHEKG010000153.1:0-1929 GCA_024638475.1 Rhodospirillales bacterium
GGGCTCGTTCCGTTCCTTGGAGATAAACCGCCCTACCAACAACTCCATCCGCCCCGGATCAACCTCGGTAATACCTAAACAAAAACATACGGCGGAGTTAGCTGCGGAACCGCGGCCCTGGCAAAGAATTTTCTGACGGCGGGCAAATTTAACGATGTCATGTACCGTCAAGAAATAGGATTCGTATTGCAGCTCACCGATGAGTTTCAGCTCGTACTCGACTAAACCGCGAACCTTGGCCGGCGCTCCTTCCGGCCAACGCCAATCCATGCCCGCTTGAGTTAATTGGCGCAGATAGCTTGTCGGCGTTTCTCTTGGAGGCACAAGCTCGTGGGGATATTCGTAACGCAGCTCTCGCAAAGAAAAGCCGGTTCGTTCGGCGATTTCCATGGAAGCTTGCAACAGCTGGGCCGGGTAGATCTGCGCGAGACGTTGGCGGCTACGCAGATAGCGCTCGCCATTCGGGTGCAACAAAAACCCCGCCCTGTCTATGGGCAACCGGTGGCGAATGGCAGTCAGCGTATCTTGCAGAGGCCGTCGCTGGCGGCAGTGCATATGTACATTGCCGGTGGCTACCAGAGGCATGCCGCAATAGCGGCCAAGCTTCTGCCAATGCGCCAGCGCCGCACGGTCATCACCGGAAGCATGCAACTCTGCGGCCAACCAAACCTGGCCTCTAAACCGCTCCGTAAACCAAGTCGCGCAGTTTTTGCCGGCATCTCGAGCGGCCAGCCATAGCACTTGGCAATTCGAACCCATGACTACCGTGGCCAAGTCCTCCGGGCTCAGCTCATAGTCTCCCTTGTTCGCAGCCCGCCGCCCTTGGGTAATCAGGCGACAAAGCACCGCATAGGAATCCCGATCGGTTGCCAGCACGACGGCATCGAAACCCTGCCCCAATCTAAATTCACTGCCAATAATCAACTTTAATCCGTGCTCCTCGGCGGCGCTATGGGCGCGCACAACGCCCGCCAGGGAACATTCATCGGTAAGGGCTAAACCCCGATAACCTAATTGCTCCGCCCGCTGGATCAACTCCTCGGGATGGGAAGCCCCCCGCAAAAAGGTAAAATTAGAAATGCAGTGGAGTTCGGTATATTCAACACCGCTGTTAACTGAAGATGCCATGTAAATACCAGCATCGCTGTTTATTTAAATCTCTATATATCCATAAGCGCGAACCTTTCTCGCTACTTGCCATGTAGTAATCCCGGGCCACTTCCCGACCATCCCACCAACCCGTTTCGATCCGTTCCGGACCCTGCTCTATTTGCAACCGGCCTTCATAGCAAGGCCCTCGAGTACCGACGGCTAACGGCAGCGGCCGTTCTAATAACCACAACGGCCGGCGCTCGCCCCAACGCTGCTCCCCTTCACCAACGCCTGTGCGCCCCTTAACCCGGCCCCAAGCTGCTTCCGGCCGGTGCTCGTTCACTAAACACAACCCGTAAACCGCATCCTCACCCAAACGTGCGCGCAAACGCTGTAATAACATTGCCGCATCGTCCGACCCCGTTTTTTCAAGTCCCTGCATGGGTAATTCGTCGCTACGGAAAGCCACGTCAACCAACCGACTGGTCCTTAACCGCATGGCAACTACCGGCTTCGCTAATTGCAACCGCTGCAGGCGATCTTCGAATACCCTTCTAAAGCGCTCGTATGCATACTCTGGCTGCCCAAACCGCAAGCGTATGCGGGTGGGGTCCCGATGCAAGTGATGGAACTCGAAATACAACTGATCGGCTCCCTGTTGGGCCTGCCGGAGCTTGATAGAGAGCTCTTTCAATAGCCGCTCGGCAGGCTGTAATAACAACTTTGCCTCTAAAACCTCAGCATCATGTCCATCGACGATTGTCCGCCGGCGCAACTGATGCGATCCCGATCGAATACAAACAGGTCATCCGAGACCTGGACAGCTGGAAACTCTTC
>JAHEKG010000153.1:1939-8233 GCA_024638475.1 Rhodospirillales bacterium
TCGGCAGGCTGTAATAACAACTTTGCCTCTAAAACCTCAGCATCGAGATCCAAACGTGAAGTTAGGCGCCGATGCACAAGATATTTCACTTGTGGATCCGCTAAACGCCCCAGAGCACGATCGATGTCTTGCAAATAAGCCTTACCTAAGCGACGGCCTAATCCATCCCTGGGCAGCCGGAAACAATCTACCAAGCAAGTCATTCCCATTTGCTCTAGGAGAGTTAGTTTCTTGGCCGGCCAACGCAAAACATCTAAAGGAAGCTTGCCTAAATGCCCGCTAAGCTCACCCACCGACAACGTGTCGCCGGCACCAGCTCGGGAAAGCCACACTGAGGCCAAAGGCGTTGGCGCAACCGCGCCCTGCACAGACACATGAAACCGCTTAAGCGACTGCATGAGCTTGGTTTTTAGCAGCCCATGATTGCCGAATAAGCGCAGGCTACCGCCAATTTCCAGCACCACGGCATCGTCGTCAATAACGCTAACAAGGGAAGTAAACCGATAACACCAAGCCGCTATTCGCTCCAATAATCGTTTCTCACGCTGCGGTTGGCGGGCATGGACGACCAGATTAGGCGCGATGGCCAGGGCACCGTTGAGTTTCATACCGGCCATGACCCCAAGCTCAAGTGCCGCCGCGTTGGTGCTGATCAACAGGCGGTCTTTATTGTGCTCCACAATGATGGCAGTGGGTTCGCGCTGGCCAATATCTAACGCGGCTAGGGGCAAGTCGGTTATCGTGAGCGCTAACCAAAGCGCATTGGGGTCGGCCTCTGTAAAGACGGGCGGCTTATTTTGCGGCGGGGGTAGAACACCGTTGTCGCGATGAAAAACTTTTAAGGGTTTGGCCATAGCGCGTCAAGACAAGCTCGGCATCAGTACGTTGCGCACCGCGGTGGCATAGCCGCCACGACACTTCAGTATCTCTACATCCGTGCCTGTATCACCACTACACAGCATTAGGCGTAACGCCGCAGGCGATGCCTCTTGCACCGCCGCTGGGGGACGGAACAACACGGCAAGACTAGAGCCCTCTTCTGCCGCTAGTTGCAACCGCCTCAACACCGTATTGTCGGTGCGCTCGACCCAGGCTAATACCGCGGCGCTGGATCCCGATCGCAGCGCCTGTTCCATTGCCCAAAGCACTTCGCTATTGCCGTCAATGGACGAGCGCTGTGGATGGACCCAAAGCTGGCGGTTTAACTCCAAACCGTAACTGGCTAACGCTGGCGCATAAGGCACGAAAGGCGGCGCAACCCAAACGATCCAGCGTTGTTGGCTGTGATGGGCGGCTTCCCGGCTCAAACGAGCCAGCGCGGGCATCAGTAGCTTGAGCTCACCTAAGCCGTGACGTTCGAGCATGATTTCAATGAGCGCGCCCAACGGCCAACCACCGCCAGGTAAAGCCTGGTCGAGTTCGTCTAAGCCTGTCGCTAAAGTCGCTGAGGCGGGATGACCGCCGCGACCCCGCCAAATAGGCCCGCTGCGCAGTAACTCATCCAGATCCACTGCAGGTCAGTTCACGGTTTCGCGGACTACACCGACTACAACGCCCTCAATGGTCAACGGTTGTTGCCGCAAATCCACACGAATGGGGGCAAATTCCGGGTTATCCGGCAATAGCCAGACACAGTGCCCCTCCTGCCGGTAGCGCTTGACAGTCACTTCATCTTCGAGCCGAGCCACGACGATTTGCCGGCTGCGCACTTCGGGCGTACGCCGAACGGCCACCAAATCTCCATCAATAATCCCCGCATCCTTCATGCTCATACCGCTGACTCGCAGCAAATAGTGGGGTTTATCGGCAAATAAACTGGGGTCCACCTGGTAGTGGGACTCGATGTGCTCCTCGGCAAGAATAGGCTGACCTGCAGCCACCCGGCCCACCAGGGGCAAACCCAATTGCTCGCGCAACGAATCCTTCAGCCTGATCCCTCGGGAAGTCCCTGGCAGCAGCTCGATAGCCCCCTTACGGGCCAAGGCCCGCAGGTGATCTTCAGCGGCATTAGTGGAACGAAACCCCAATTCCTCCGCGATCTCGGCCCGCGTGGGGGGCATGCCGGTTTCTTTCAGGACCCGTTGGATCAGTGACAGCACTTCGTTTTGTCGGGGGGTGAGCTGTGCTTCAATGGACATGGCGTTAACCTACTGGTTTTATTAACAGAGAGCTGTGTTTATGCACCGTAATAACTGTTAATATATACAGTTCTTGCCAGGAATCAACCCCAGGCAGGCAACCTTTTAGCCCCGTGCTACCCTCCCCGGATGCCGCGTTCAAGGTTTTATCCGCTTTGGCCTGCCTTAATGGCCGCAACCCTGCTCTCTGGCTGTGCGTCCGAGCCTCCCGCCTGTACGGCCCAGACAGGGTTCGAACTGGGCTACCGTAATGCGCCCGATACCAGTGATTGTGGGCCAGACAATGCGGGCGCGTTTCTCGACGGTTATCTTCTCGGGCTAAAGTTGAGCAACATCGAACAGGCCGCGGCCATCAACCGCCGGGAGATCGAATTCTTGGAATCCCAATTGAAGTTGGGCGACAGTACCCTCAGTCACACCGAGCTCCAATTCCAGCTAGCATTATTGAACCAGGAGAAACAGCGCCTCTCCGTTAGCCTGACCATCCTCCAGAACCAAGCAGAGGCGCTTCGAAAAGCCA
This sequence comes from Rhodospirillales bacterium, assembly GCA_024638475.1. GTDB lineage: Bacteria > Pseudomonadota > Gammaproteobacteria > Steroidobacterales > JAHEKG01 > JAHEKG01. Next base: position 4,598 of record JAHEKG010000153.1, read on the forward strand.
CCAGCCAGCCTGTCTCTCGCTGACGACACTTGCTTTTCCCCCCCATACCAGCGCATTATCCGCGCCAACAATTATTTGAGTACCCAGGGCGAATCATTGCAGTAGGGTTCGCTTTAGGAAATAATTGCCCGTCTTATCCAATCAGGGGAATCAACCGATGATGAACACATTTAAAAACGGCCTGAAGGTGATTGCACTTTCTGCCGTGGTTTTCGGCGCTGGCTGTGCCACTATCACCACTGAACAGCTCGATGCGGTTCGGGCTACGGCCGAAGCTGCTGCACGTGATGCCGCTGCCGCGCAAAGCGCTGCAAGCGCTGCCTCGCGGACAGCTAACGAGGCTCGCCAAACAGCCTCCAGCGCACAGAGCACCGCTAACAGTGCCCTGTCGGCAGCCAATGCTTCACAGGCCTGCTGCGACGCCACCAACGAGAAAATGGACCGTATGTTCCAGAGGTCAATGTCTAAGTAACCTCTGCAACAACAGAATATTAAGCCGCCGGCAACCCCGGCGGCTTTTTTTTGGGCGCTAAAGTGGGGCTACTGCTGAGACAGGGCGGCCAGCTCACCCACGGAAATGGGCTCCGGAATACCTTGTGCTGCCGCCCTAATCTCCTCGGCCCGGGACCAGTCCACGGCCACCAGCCGCTCCTGGGTCGCACCGACAAACAGGCGAGTCAACTCGGTTGGGCCGAACCGTTGGTTGTCCCGGTCCTCCTCCAGCGGCAGATGGGCTTCCATTACCAGCTCGCCTTGTGGCCCCCAACCCATCTTGTATGGCTGGTTGATGATGTGCACGGGGGTTTTTAGCGGAATCCTTTCGAATAATCGTTCGATATCTTCCGGAAACATCCGAATGCACCCATGGGTCACGCGCATCCCGACACCCGCCGGCCTGTTAGTGCCATGAATCAGGTAACCGGGTATAGCCAGGCGCATGGCGTGGCGGCCCAACGGGTTGTCTGGACCAGCGGGCACCACCCGGGGCAAGGGCCGGTTATCGGCCGCGTGCTCGTCGCGGATCGACTGCGGCGGATACCAGCTGGGATCGACGACCTTGCTGATAACCCGGGTGCGCCCTAACGGGGTCCCCCAATCCATTCGCCCGATACTGATCGGATAGGTCTCCACCACCGGATCACCGCCTTCGGGGAAGTAGTACAAGCGCAGCTCAGGCAGGTTAATAACGATCCCCGTCCAGGGAGCCGCTGGCAGCACATAACGGGTAGGCAACACTACTTCGGTGCCCTCGCCGGGCACCCACGGATTGACGGTGGGGTTGGCGCGAACGATGTCTTCATACCCCAGGCCTTCCCGGCGGGCCACATCCAGCAATGTGTCCTCTTGGCTAGTCTTGACCGTGCGGATCTCACCCACCACCGAGCTGCCTTCCACTGGCAAAGGAAACACTTCCGCCGCTGCGGTGGCAGCGGCGAGGATACCGAGCAATACGACAACCATCCGAGTCATTGGCGTCCTTCCAGAAACGACGAACCGCATTATACGCACGCCGAGTACTGCGGGCAGGAACTAAGTCACCCCCGGGCCATGTGTTATCCTTCAAGGGCTTAGCGTCACTCTTCCGCCTCATGACATTAACCGTCAGCTTTGAAATTAGCGACCGCGATCTCAAGCGATTCAGGGCGGAGATGCGTCGTGCCCGTCAGTCCGTCAGGGACGCGGACGAAAACGACATTCTAGAGGCGGCCGAGGCTACGCTGGCGGAATTGGAACGTGAAAATCTGCCAGACTTCATCGCCCAGCGAATACCCCAGCTCGAGGCCTTGCTCGCCATGCTCCGCGACGAGGACTGGAAGGTCACTAAGGGTGGCCGGGACAAGGTCTTGGCCGTACTCGTCTATTTCTCGGACCCGGACGATTTGATTCCGGATCTGATTCCCGGTTTGGGCCTAATTGATGACGCGGTGATGATCGAACTGGTCATCCGCGACCTGAAACACGATCTGGAGGCCTACCTCGACTTCTGCCACTACCGGGAAACCTACTTCAAGCGCCACAAGATCGGCCGGGATGCCGTCACGCGAGCTAAGCGGCTGAAGGCCAAGCGGGCCGACCTGGAAGCCCGAGCCACGCGGCGCAGGCAGCGGGTCCATCGCGCACGGATCGTCTAAGAATGGGGACATTCCCCTTTTTTTAGAAAAAAAGGGGAATGTCCCCATTTACCCCATTTACATTCGGACCAGCGCGGCGCCCCAGGTAAAACCGCCGCCGAAGGCCTCGAGCAATACCAGGTCCCCCGGCTTCACGCGGCCATCCCTGACGGCGACATCCAGAGCCATGGGCACCGATGCCGCTGACGTATTGCCGTGGTCTTGAATCGTGAGAATGACGCGGTCCATGGGCAGATCGAGTCGTTTGGCCGTCGCTTGAATAATCCGCAAGTTGGCTTGGTGGGGAATCAGCCAGTCGATCTCGCTCTTGTCCATGCCCGCTTTCGCCAACACTTCGTCGACTATGGTCTCTAGGGTCTTCACGGCGACCTTGAAGACCTCGTTGCCCTTCATCTGGATAACCGAGGGTGGCGCGTCTTTCGCCGCGTGCACGGATGGGCCGGTGGGGAAGTACAGCAAATCGCGGTATTTACCGTCAGCTCCTAGATGGGTAGAAATGATTCCGGGCTCAGCGCTCGGTTTAAGGATAGCGGCGCCCGCCCCGTCGGCGAACAATACGCATGTGGCCCGGTCGTTCCAGTCAACGATTCTGGATAATGTTTCCGCGCCCACGACCAATGCGCATTTGCATTGCCCCCCCCGCACAAACTGATCGGCGATGGAAAGACCGTAGATAAAGCCGCTGCAGGCCGTTTCCAGGCTAAAGGCCGGCATCCCGTGCAAACCGAGTCTCTCTTGGATAATGCAGCCGATGTTCGGAAACACGGTGTCAGGCGTCGTCGTACCGACGACGATAAAATCGATTTCATCCGGTTCGATGGCCGCCGACTCGATGGCCTGCTGAGCGGCATGAAAGGCCAAGTCGCTCGTAAACTCCCCCTCTGCAGCGATATGACGGCGCTCTATTCCCGAGCGAGTCCGAATCCACTCGTCGCTCGTATCGACCATCTTTTCCAAGTCAAAATTGGTAAGTACCTTCTCCGGCAGGTAGCGGCCAGTACCAACTATGCGCGAATACATGCATACGCCTCGCTGTTGAGCAGCCGCCCTATCTGCACGGGCAAGCCCTTACGAGCCTCGATCACCGCCGTCTCGATTGCTACACCAAACGCCATCACGTCCGCTCCTCCATGACTCTTGATCACGATTCCGTTCAGCCCAACCAAGGTCGCGCCATTGTAACGCCGGGTATCGAGACGCGCGCGAATTGCGTCCAACGCCGAAAGCGCGACCATGGCCTGCAGCTTACGCACTGGGTTACGGGTGAACTCCTCTTTCAGGAAACGGGCGACGAGCCGCGCCAGACCTTCCATGGATTTTAGGGAGACATTGCCGCTGAAACCATCACTGACCACGACATCAACGTCATCGAAGAAAATTCCGTCCCCCTCGACGAAACCGACATAGTTGAGCGGACTAGCGGCAAACAGCTCGCTCGCATCCCGAATAACGTTGTGGCCTTTCATGTCTTCCGCACCGATATTCAGCAAGGCGATGCGCGGCC
>JAHEKG010000154.1 GCA_024638475.1 Rhodospirillales bacterium
ACGAGATCTTCGACAATCGCCGGTAGGTTGTAATCACCATAACAAGTCGTAAACACGACAACCTTGCCTTCGGTCCCGTTACTCGGCTCGGCGGCCACGACTTGGCGATCGATATGCGACTTGAGACGTTTGCGTGCCGTATCCGCGTGGTAGCGCGGGACCGGCGCGTCCCGATGCACGCCGAGCACCTTTTCAACCGCCTTGCGGCCCGGCCCGGAGCGATTCACGGCATTGACGGCGTCGACGACGACCGGAATACCCGCCAAACGGCCCACCCGGCGCGTATTCGAGAGCATTTCATCCCGAAATGACCCGCCATCTTGCGCATACTTTTGGTGCTTGGCTCGCAACATCAAATGCGGAAAATCGACATTCCACTCGTGCGGGGGGACGTACGGGCACTTCGTCATGTAGCACATGTCGCAGAGGTAGCAGTGGTCCACGACGTCCCAGTAGGCCTTCTGCGGGACACTCTCCACCTCACCGCTGTCGGATTCATCGACAGCATCGAACAAAGTGGGGAACGCGTTACACAGCGAGAAACAACGCCGGCAACCATGGCAAATGTCGAACACCCGCTCGAGCTCGGTGAACAATTCCCCCGGATCACCGTATTCGGGCGTCTGCCAGGGGATTGGGTGCCGGGTAGGCGCCTCGAGGCTGCCCTCGCGAGGCCGGGTCTTATCGCTCATAGGTAATGTAGGGTTGGCAACGCACATCCCTGTGCGTTTAGTGTCAACAACCGGCGCTTAACCATCAACCGTCAAGGTTATCCAGTGCTTTTTGGAACCGGTTGGCGTGCGATCGCTCGGCTTTGGCTAACGTTTCGAACCAATCCGCAATCTCCTCGAATGATTCGTCTCTCGCAGTTTTCGCCATGCCTGGGTACATGTCGGTGTACTCATGGGTTTCGCCGGCAATGGCCGCCTTGAGATTCGAGGAAGTTGCGCCGATGGGCAGGCCGGTGGCCGGATCCCCTACCGCTTCCAAATACTCCAGATGCCCATGGGCATGGCCCGTTTCGCCTTCGGCCGTTGATCGGAAAACGACCGCGACATCGTTGTAGCCCTCGACATCGGCCTTGGCAGCAAAATAGAGATAGCGCCGGTTAGCCTGTGACTCTCCTGCGAAGGCGTCTTTTAAGTTTTGTTCTGTATTACTGCCCTTGAGATCCATGCGAGTCGACTCCTGTGTGTGCATTAGAACAAATGAGAACGGCAATCTTTGCGTCGCCGGCAAATGCCTACCCGACACTCGCCCCACGCGCTTTCAATTTAGACTTAGTCTAATTTGTTAATCACTGTAGCCGTCCCCCTCCGGGCTGTCAACATCCCGATTGACCACCACCCGCCGCAGCGTTACCGTCCCTGGCATCGGCATACTCGGAAAGGATCGACCATGAGTGGCAACCGCTCACAACCGAAGGGATTGGAGAAATCGCTCGCTGACCTGGAAGCGCTCGTACAGCGTTTGGAAGAAGGCGAACTCAGCCTGGAGGCAGCGCTGAAGGAGTTCGAAAAAGGCGTGAAGTTGACCCGGGAGTGTCAGGCGGCCTTGCAGGAGGCGGCCCAGAAAGTGGAAATCCTACTGAGCAAAGATGACAAAACCGCGCCGGTCGCTTTCGAAGCAGACGATGCCTAGGTGGCGGTGGAGACCACTCCCTGCAAGCGTTCAATCAGCGCCCGCAGGAAAACTTTGTTGAAGCGGAGCTGACAGGCCGAGGATGACTGTTCCAACAGCGTTGAGCTTACCCGCACCAGGGTGACGTCACTGGCCGCGGAAATAGTTGCCGTTCGCTTGGCGCCCCGCACATAACTCGTCTCGCCAAAACAATCGCCCTCGGTCAGCTGGCCGATGGGCTTGCCGCGAGTCTCGACGGACACGGATCCCGCCACGAGGATGTAGAAGCGGTCATCCATCTCACCTTCCCGCACGATCTCTTCCCCGGCCTCATAGGTGCGCCAATCGCTCGCGCGTAGAATCTCCCAGATTTCGCTATGGGAGAAATCGTGGAAAAAACGCAGCTTGCGTAGCAGGTCAAACTGCTCCTGCTTGTCGATGCGCTCGTACTGGTTACGAAGCTGTTGGTAAACTCGGGTCAACTCACCGGCCAGCTCAAGGCCGTTGGCGTGACGTTTGTCCGGATCCTTCTGTAATGCGATGGCCGAAATCTGCTCTAGCTCTTCGTGGATATCATCGCGTAACGTGTGAATCGGCGCGGCTGTCGCGTAAACGATCTGGTGCAATAACTTGCTGAGGTTGTTCGCTCGAAACGGCCTAAACCCGGTCAGTAATTCGTACATCACCGCGCCCAGCGAGTACAAATCCGACTTCGATGTTATTTCGGCGGACTGAACCTGTTCGGGTGACATGTAGCTGGGTGAACCCGCGATGCCTTCGATGCGCGACACGTCGGAATCGTTAACGAGCGCGATACCGAAGTCGATGATACGGACATCGTTGTCGAGGGTGAGCATGATATTGCTGGGCTTGATGTCGCGATGCACCACGCCGCGAGAATGGGCATAGTGCAATGCCTTCGCGCATTTAAAGGTTATCTCGACGACATCATCGACCCGTAGCAGATTGCCCGGCTTGCAGTAGGCCGCAAGCGTTCGCGCCCCATGAATGTGTTCGGTGACGACATAGTATTTGCCGTTCTCTTCGCCCGCATCATAAATAGGCAAAATGTTCGGATGCTGCAGCTTACCCACCATCTGGGCTTCATTAAAAAACATCTTGCGGGTGACTCGTGCTTTCTGCTCGTCATCCTCGCTCTCGATGTTGTAGACCTTAATAGCAACGTCGCGGCCGTAGTACGGATCGTGTGACAAGAAAACGCGGCCGGTGCTGCCACGGCCCACCTCATTAATAATGACGTATTTGCCGATCCGGTCGGGAACACCTGTTGCCGTTGCTGTTAGCGCCGGATGCGATTGGGCTTGAACCATGTGGGTTATTGCTCACGTGACAACCCAGCGAAGTCCCGCCAGGCAAAAAGCCGCGTACAACGCAGCCACCAGGTCATCGAGCATAATCCCGAGCCCTCCGTGGAGTCTGTGATCCAGATCGCGAATCGGCCAGGGCTTGAAAATGTCGAAAAATCGGAACAATAAAAATGCCGGAATTAACCAAACGAACTGCTTCGGCAAGACGAGCGGCAAGAACAGAAACGCGGCAATCTCATCCCAAACAATACCGGGATGATCGTCGCCGCCAAGCCGGGCCGTACACGCTGAACATAAGGGAATTCCTAGCAAAAACGCTGCTGACGGCACAATCCATTGGAGAGTTACCGGCGCCAGTAAAAGGGCTGCAGCAAATGGTACTGCGACCAACGTACCGAAGGTGCCAGGCGCAATTGAACTTAATCCGGCGCCGAATCCTGTTGCCAGTAATACGACCGGCGAACGCAATTGTTTGGGGTGTATTTTGTTAAACGAAACCGTGGCTTCCGTATCCAAATCAGAAGTGTTCATAACCACCCGCTTCCCCCGACTGCCACTCGGCGCCATGCAATTGGCAGTGGATCGATTCGCCGGGCACAAGTTCGCCGATGCGCGTCAGCGCCACCCCCGTTTCCCGAGCGACCCGCTCGACACTCGACGCTTGGGCCAGAGGTACGGTAAAACATAGCTCGTATTCATCCCCGCCGCAGACGGCTCTTCGCAGCCCCTCGGCGTTACCATAAAAATCCGTCAATCCTGCCGCGACCGGCAGCGCTTCCAACGTCAAACTGGCACCACATCCGCTAGCTTCCACCAGGTGATTTAAATCCGCGAGGAGTCCATCGGAAATATCAATCGCTGCAGACGCCACGCCGGCAAGCTGCTGGCCTAACTCGACCCGGGGTTCCGGCTCTAGGAAACGCCGCACCCACTCCGACTGCGTAGCACTCAACCCCCGCTCACGAACGAACTCCAGGCCGGCCAGCGCACCCCCTAGGCGGCCGCTGACATAAACTCCGTCTCCAACCTGGCCACCACTTCTAAGCAGGCTTCCGCTGGCTGGCGCCCGACCGATAATGTGAATCGAGATCGTCAACGGCCCGCGCGTCGTATCGCCGCCAATGAGTGCCATCTCGAAACGTCGTGCCAGGCGGCTCAAGCCGCTCGCGAACCCGGACAGCCAAGCAGGTTCGGCCTGAGGTAAGGTTAACGCCAGCGTGAAACCCAAGGGAGTCGCCCCCATAGCGGCGAGGTCGCTTAGGTTTACGGCCAAACAACGATGGCCGATACTCGCGGCATCCGCATCCTCAGGGAAATGCACACCTGCAACTAGCGTGTCGGTCGATATCGCTAATGGCCCCGGCCAGTCGACGACTGCACAATCATCGCCAATTCCCACCAACACGCCTTCGCGGCCATTAAGGCCACGAAAGTAATGATCGATGATTTCAAACTCCCCCATGAGCACCGTCTACGTCTGGCCGCAGCACCCCCGCGGCTCGATCCAAGATAGCGTTTACAAACCGGTCACCGTCGGTTGCGCCATAGCGCTTCGCCAACTTAATCGCTTCATTGATGACGACCTTGGTGGGGACTTTCGGCCGGAGCCTTAACTCGGCCAAGCCGATCAGCAGTATTGCGCGACCCATGGGGTCGAGCTGTTCAAGACCCCGATCAGCGTAGTCTTCGATCAACGCGGTGAGTTCGACCTGACGCTCGAGTATATCTTTGAGCAAAAGCCTAAAATAACTCGTATCGATCCGGTTGAATTCGTCCCGCTCTGCGAATTGATTGACCAGTTCGTCGAACCCGTGGTCGGTAAGCAGCCATTGATAGACGGCCTGGGCTAATAGCTCCCTAGCGCCACTACGGGTTCGGCCTTGAGATCGGGCGTTCATGCGGTCTAGGTTGGATCGTCCACTGAGGCTGAGTGCAGCATAACCGCGAACACCAGGTGCGGCCAAACACTAGGCGACAAACCGTGGCAGAGCGCGAATTTTCAAGTCATCGCCTAATCTCGTGTGCTCGATGAACTCGAGTTCGACCCGCTCCGACATCTCCATGACGCGAAAGTCGAACATTCCCTTAGCGGTCGAGCCCAACAGCACCGGCGCATAGTAAATGATGTATTCGTCCACCAAGCCGGCTGCGGCCAAGGCTCCGCTTAAGCCGGCACCCGCCTCCACCCAGACGTCGTTGTAGCCTTGTTCCGCCAGGCGGATCATGAGCTCTACCAAATCCACCGGCCCGCTGCCCGTCTGAACCTCTACCTCACCGCCGGCCCGCTCGATCGCGTTCAGCGCCGACCGATCTTCAGTGCGGGTAAACAACAGTGGCGACCCCTGCTTAAAAACTTCCGCGTCTCCGCCCACCTTGAGCTGTGAATCGACGATCACCACCCGCGGTTGCAACACCGCCTCTGTTGCCTCATCGAGACGCGCGGTCAATCGAGGGTTATCGGCAATCACCGTGCCGCTGCCCGTGAGTATGACGCTCGCGGCAGCACGTTGGCGGTGCACGTCGGCGCGGGCCTCAGGCCCGGTAATCCACTGGCTTACCCCTGAGGCCAACGCCGTTTTACCATCCAGGCTGGCCGCCAGCTTGGCGCGCACAAAAGGGCGACCGCGGCTCATCCGGCTAACGAAACCGCGATTCAAAGCCCGTGACTCTGCCGCCAACGGGCCATGCCGAACGACAATACCCGCGCCCGCCAACGCTGCTGATCCTTGCCCGGCAACGAGGGGATTCGGGTCTTCTAGCGCAAACACGACTTCCCGCACGCCAGCCTCAATCAAAGCCTGAGTGCAGGGCGGCGTTTGCCCATGGTGACAACAAGGCTCCAGGGTGACGTAGCACGTGGCACCGCGCGCCTGTCTGCCCGCCTCCGCGAGAGCGAGTGTTTCGGCGTGGCGTTGCCCCGCGCGCTCGTGCCAGCCTTGCCCGACCACCGCGTCGCCTTTGACGATGACGCAACCTACCTTGGGATTGGGGTCGGTGGTATACCGGCCCCGGCCGGCAAGCTCTAGCGCCAGCCGCATATATTCCGCGTCCGTCATCCGTCGGAATCGTCGGGTAGCAGGGACATCTGGTCGCGATCCGCCAACAAGCTAGGCAGCGCCTGGAGGCGCGCAACCTCCTCTTGGAACTCGGTGACATCTTGAAAGCTGCGATACACCGACGCGAATCGCACATAGGCAACCTCGTCCAGGCTGCGCAACTCCTCCATCACTAGGTCGCCAACCAGACGGGCGGCAACTTCGCGCTCTCCCAACATGCGCAATTTCTGAACAATGCGAGCCAACGCCGCTTCCATATCGTCGGCGGTGACAGGGCGTTTCTCCAAAGCTTTGGCGATTCCGTAGCGCAGTTTGTCTTGGTCGAACGGCTCCCGACGGCCATCACGCTTCACAAGCCTTGGCATCACTAATTCGGCGGTCTCGAAAGTCGAGAAGCGTTCGCCGCAGGACAAACATTCCCGCCGCCGTCGCACCTGGCGGCCTTCAGCCGCCAGGCGAGAGTCAATCACCTTGGTATCGGTGTCGAAACAGAATGGGCAATGCACAGCCCCATTCTACCGATTGCGGGCATAGACCGGGTAGCGCCCGCACAATTCAAGTACTTGCCCACGCACCCGGTCGACGGTCGCCTGGTCGCCCAGGTCATCCAAGACGTCAGCCATCCAATGCGTGAGTTGCTGGGTTTCCGCCTCCTTAAAACCGCGCGTGGTAATTGCCGGCGTACCGATCCGCAAGCCGCTCGTCTGCATCGGAGGGCGAGGATCATTGGGAACAGCATTCTTGTTGACCGTAATGTTGGCCTCATGCAGCCGGTCTTCAGCATCGCGCCCGGTGATGTCTTGCTTGATCAGATCGACCAGCATCAGGTGGTTGTCCGTGCCATCGCAAACGATGCTATAGCCCCGCTCCATCAGCGTGGTCGCCATGCAACGCGCGTTTACGACGACTTGCTTTTGGTACGCCGCAAAACTCGGTTCCAGGGCTTCCTTGAGCGCGACGGCCTTAGCGGCAATCACATGCATTAACGGGCCGCCCTGAGTCCCGGGGAACACCAGCGAGTTGAGCCGCTTCGTCAGTTTCGGATTCGCTTTTGCCAAAATGAGTCCGCCGCGCGGGCCACGCAGCGTTTTATGCGTGGTGGTCGTGGTGACGTCAGCAATCCCGACCGGGCTCGGGTACTCGCCCGCGGCCACCAAACCCGCCACGTGGGCCATATCCACCATGAAAAAAGCACCGATCTCGTCGGCGATTACGCGAAACTTCTGCCAATCGACGATGCGCGAGTAAGCGGAAAAGCCGGCGACGATTACCTTCGGCTTGTGCTCGCGGGCGATTTCGGCGACCTGCCCGTAGTCGATCTCGCCACTGCCCTCATCGATACCGTATTGCATGACATTGAAAAGCTTGCCCGAGAAATTCACCTTCGCGCCGTGCGTCAGATGCCCACCATGGTCCAAGCTCATCCCGAGAAGCCCATCGCCGGGCTGCATCATCGCCAAATACGCCGCCGCGTTGGCTTGAGAACCCGAATGGGGTTGAACGTTGGCGTAATCGGCACCGAACAGTTGCTTGGCCCGATCAATAGCCAGTTGTTCGGCGATATCGACATACTCGCAACCACCGTAGTAGCGCTTACCGGGATAGCCTTCGGCGTATTTATTAGTAAGCACCGATCCCTGCGCCTCGAGCACCCTTGGGCTTGCGTAGTTTTCCGAAGCTATCAACTCGATGTGTTCTTCTTGGCGGCGATTTTCCGCCTCGATAGCGAGAAACAATTCTTGATCGTATCCTTCGATCGTGTCTTTTTCGGAAAACATGGGGGCTCCGGAATAAAGCGGTTAGAAAGGGGAGGTCGGGGCCGGGATTGTACCTGACGCGCCGCGGTGCCGATATGCGTTACCGGCGCCGGAGAGGGCGGCTACCCCGCCGCCGTCAGCGCCTCCACGACCCGCGTCCAGCCTCGAGCTAGGTTGGTGCGGTTGTACCCACCGCCCCCCAACGCGAGCAGACCCCGGCAGTCCAGCTCCTTGCCCAAGGCCATGAGCCGGGTAGCGGCATGGTAGTGCGCCTGCTCGCTGAAGGCCAAGTGCGTGATGGGGTCCCCGGCGATGGAGTCAGCCCCGCATTGCAGGATCACAAACTGCGGCTCATGGGCTCGGAGATGCGCTTCGACCTCGGGCCAGACGGCCATGAACGCGGCGTCGTCCGCCCCCGGCGGTAACGGCAGGTTGAGCTTGGTCCCTTC
>JAHEKG010000155.1 GCA_024638475.1 Rhodospirillales bacterium
TCCGAGCCCCGCCGATGAATGAATTGTCCCGGTTCGGGTTCGAAGGTATCGGCGACGACGATTTCTTCGCCGTCTCGGCTAGTGCGTTCGACGGGCACGATCAAGTCGGCGCCGATGGGTAGGCTGGTACCGGTCATCACCTCGGCGCAGTTAGGGCCGTCGTCTATACGCAGGGGTTCTGCCCCCGCGGCTTGCACGCCCAGGCTACGGAACCGCCGCACACCGCGTTGCCATTCCCGGCTGGCGAGCGCGATCCCGTCCATCGTGATGCGGTCGAAGGCAGGTTGATCCCGGTCCGCCGCGATGACTTCGGCGAGAACTCGTCCCAACGCTCCGTCCAGCGGTACGGCCTCCTCGCCGCTGGGCGGGGTGTGCTCCAGGACCAGCGCTAACGCTTCATGGATGTCCAGCACGTGGCCAGCCTCGTTTGCGTGTGCTTTGGCGCAATCATGGCCCTGTTGTGAAGTAAGTCAACCGGAAGTGGCCTTGGGGAGTGGTATAATATACAGCCGACGGTGAGACGCATGAAACTTAAGGCTCCAAGGCTCCTAGTGTCAGTTGCAGCGATGGGTTTGTGGTGCGCTGCGGGCTACGCTGACACTGCCGACAATCGCACGGTTGTCGGCGTCGACCCGGATTTGTCCAATGGCGCGTTGGCGATCCGGATGGGCAGCTACGAGGAAGGTATTCGGCTCACTGAGCGAGGCCTCAAGGGCGCCCATTCGAAGCGGGATCGCGCAGCCGGATTGTCGAACCTGTGCGCCGCCTATGTGGGGTTGGAACAACCCGATCCGGCCATCGAACTTTGCAGTCAATCCCTCGCCATCAACAGCAACAACTGGCGCACTTACAGCAATCGCGCGGCCGCGTTCACGATAAAGGGCTTGTACTCCGAGGCGCTATTCGATCTGGATGCGGCAGCGGCGATCAACCCCGGTGCGCGCAATCTTGAAGTTCTGAGACAAATCCTCAACGAACGCCGGTTGAGGCCGAAGATCATCATGGAAGACCACCAGCCCACTGGTTTGTTTTCCGAGTGAAGTCGCGTTTCCAGTTCGCTCTAGTTCTACTGCTAACCTGTAACTCCATCGCCTGGGCGCAGGACCAGCTTCCCGACGGTGTTTGGCATTGCCTGTTGATCAGCTCGCGAGGTGTGACCGAGCAGACGACCTTAGTGCGTTTCACCACGAACAAGCCGGTTGCGATGGCAACGCCGAGTGAGGAATCAATACCCCTATGGCGCGAGCTTTCGATGGCCCGTTACGACGGGCACAGTGTCTTCTTCCGCGACCCTGGTACAGATCAGCGTTTTGAGGGAGTTTTCGACGGCGAAAGCATTACCGGTTTATGGCGAAACGATCACTCGGTGGGCGAGTGGTGGTGTGCGCCCGTGGACGCGCCGGGGATGCAGGTGGTCCGGCCGAGGCCGTCCGAAAAAAAACGCTATCCCTTTCCGCATCCCATGCGCCTCGCGACTCCTCGCTATCCCTCTCAGGCAGTGCGCGCGGGACTGGAAGGCCGGGTCGTAGCGTGCTTCAAGGTAGATTCGAGCGGCAAGCTGTTCGAGCCGCAAATCCTGGAGGCGACGAATCCGATTTTTCGAGAACCCACACTGATTGCGCTTGAACAGTCGGATTTTAGATCTTGGCCGAACGGGCAGGGCCAACCCCCCCGACCCGCGTGCCGGACCTATACGTTTCAACTTGAGCCGGACTACTAGCTGGTGAATAATCAATCCTCGCCCCAAAAAAACAACAAATAACGACTGGAGGCTGCAATGTTAGATCGACTTAAGCAATGGTGGCAGTTTGACGCGGCTGCGGAAACGGCCAGCGCCGATAATCCGCTTACTGCACTGTCTCCCGAGCAGCGCCGTCATTCCCTGCCGTTGCTCACCCTCGCTTTCGGTTGGGGATTTTTGGTTACCGGATTGTTTGTGGGCGGAGCCCTAGGGAGTGGCTTGCCGTTCGATCAAATCATTCAGGCTTCTTTCGTCGGCAATGCGGTCAATTTCGTCATTGGCGCCTTGGTGGGTTACATCGGCTATCGGACAGCTTGCAACAGCGGTTTGCTTTACCGTTACGCTTACGGCACGGGTGGCGCGTTCCTGCCGGTGATCTTTCTCGCACTGATCACCATCGGCTGGCAGGGCATCGTCATCGGCGCCTTTGGGTTCGCTTGGGTGCAAAGTTTTGGTACCGGGGCATTTTACGCGGTCGCCATCTTCGCCGGTCTGCTATTTACCGCCACTACCTATTTCGGTGTACGCGGATTGGAGCTGGTGAGTATTCCCGCCACCGTTGTTCTTGTGCTGGTGGGCGTCTATGCGGGTTATAGCAATGTTGCTGCGGCGGGCGGCTGGGACGCGTTTATCGCGATGTCGGATAGCAAATCCGCGACGGCCCCCTTGACCATGGTTCAGGCAATTAATTTGGTCATCGGCTCTTGGATCGTGGGGGCCATTGTGATGCCCGAATATACGCGTTTTGCGAAAAAGGCGTGGGTGGCCATCGCGATTCCTTTTATCGTGCTGATCTTCTCTCAATGGTTCTTGCAGATAATCGGCGCCATGGGCGGGATCGTTGCCGATACCCACGATTTCACTACCTACATGCGTGCTCAGGGCCTGGTGATCGGCGGCATCGGCGTGATTGCGATGAGTTTGGCCTTGTGGACGACGGGCGATGCCAATCTCTATCTCCCGGTGATTCAAACGTCGAGTGTCTTCAAACGTCCCAAGCGGGTCATGACAGTAATCTGCGGCCTGTTGGGTACGTTATTGGGGCTGGGCATTTACCAACAATTTATCCCGTTTATCGATTTGCTGGCTAGCATTACGCCGCCCTTGGTTGGCCCGCTGCTAGTGGATTTCTATCTGGTGAATCGGCGCAAATATGACAGCAGCGATGTTACGGCCTTGCCGCTGTGGAATCCGGTGGCGTTTATCGCTTACGGGCTCGGCGTCGGCAGTACTTTCATTGCGCCGCCATGGGCAACGAAGGCGCTGGTGGGTTTGATCGTATCCATCATCAGTTATTTTGTGCTGTATTACCTGGCCCGGGCCATCGGCATCAATGCGGGTAACGCCAGGGTGGCGGCCAACCAGTAGGCCGGCATCCAATTCACAACCTAGACCGCCCTCAACCGGCAAGGTTTTTCGGTATGCTTTGCGTTTCGATTGAGGCTACGCGATGCTACCCAGCGGTCCCGACTTGTTGCGCCAGCGGCGCTGTGCCGAAGGCGTCCTGCGAATTGCGCGCTTAAACGGGGAAGACGCCTAAGTGCGCGCGGGTGCCGGCGGCGCCAAGTTGACGACCGGGCCGGTAGGCCCGCACCTTGTTTCGCTGACTGTTCCCATGCTGTTCGGGATGATCGCGATGGTTTCCTATGGGATTGCCGACACGTATTTTGTCGCGCAACTCGGCACCTTGCCCCTGGCGGCAATGAGCTTTACGTTCCCAATTAATTTCGTCGCCACCGGCATTGCCCTCGGCATCGGCACCGGTAGTGCCTCGGTGCTGGCGCGGCTGATGGGAACGGGAGACCACAGCGCAGTCCAACGAATCACCACCCATGCGGTCATGCTGGGCGCGTTGCTGGGCGGACTGTTCTTGGCGCTCGGCCTCAGCACCATCGACCCGCTGTTCCGCTTGTTAGGTGCCGACGAGCGAACCTTGCCGCTGATCCATGACTACATGGAGATCTATTACATAGGTGGGGTGTTTATCGTGCTGCCGATGATTGGTAACGCTGCGCTAAGGTCAACGGGTGACGCCAAGGTGCCGGGGATGATCATGACGATCGCGGCGTTATTCAATATCGTTCTAGACCCATTGCTGATTTTCGGTTTGTGGGGATTTCCGCGTTTGGAGCTACAGGGTGCCGCGATCGCGACGGTATTGGCGAATGCGGGCACATTTGTTGCCGCCTTCTTGATTCTCTACTTCCGCGAGCGCCTAGTGCGCTTCCGTCATGTGCGTTTGCGGGGGCTGTGGGATTCCTGGCGACGGGTTCTTCACGTGGGTGTGCCCGCCATCGCCACCAACATGGTAACGCCGATAACGGCCGGAATAATTACGGCGATGATCGCTCGTTACGGGGCAGAATCCGTGGCCGGGTTTGGTGTGGCCAGCCGGGTGGAGACGCTGGGGTTGATCGTCATTTTTTCGCTCGGCGCCGCTATGGCACCGTTTGTCGGCCAAAATATCGGGGCGGGCGATCTGAATCGGGTGCGGCGGGCCGTCAATTTAGCAAGCCTATTTTGTTTGGGCTACGGCCTAGTGCTAGCGGTATTGATGGGGCTGTTCGGGAGCCGGATTGCAATGCTATTCGACGACCATCCAGGAGTCGTTCAGGCGGCCGCAGCGTACTTCCTCATTGTGCCGATTACCTATGCGGCATTGGGGATGTTTCAGGTCGCCGGTACTTGCTTCAACGCAATGGGTAAACCGATTCCGGCGACGGCGCTTACCTTTGCCCGAATGTTCGTGATTTATCTACCTATCGCGTTTTTATTGGCGGGTCCCTACGGGGTCAACGGTATCTTCGCGGCTAATGCCATCGCCAACTTGCTTGTGGGCGTCGGCGGCTACCTTTGGCTGCAACGCACGTTGCGTCGCCACGCGCTGGCGGTCAGCCCCGCGTGAATGGAGATTGGTTCACGCGCTCGCCGCCGTTGCCGTTAACGAATCACCCCGGCGGAGGCAATCCTTACGCGATAAGCATCTTCGCTCGGGAAGGGGCCGAGGCCGGTGGCGATGCGTTGTTTTTCGCCGGGCGGCAACGCGCCTTGAAATTGACGAATGATTTGCTGGATCTTGCCCCGCTGGTCGACGTAGTCGATGACCACTTGGATATCTCCAACAGCCTGGCGCGTCGTGTTGCCGAGTTCGATGACGATTTTGGAATCGCTGTCTAGGCCATACGCAAGCTGGATGTAACGCCCCGGATTCGTCGGCATGTCCAGGCGCACCAAGGCATCCTGCGCCGCCTGGCCCGCGCCGCTGTTGTTGTCCGCGGCGGCGGCATAATACTGTTTGGCCTGCGCGATGTCGCCGCGCCCTTCGGCAATTTCACCCAGCGCCTGATAGGCATTGGCCGTCGGTAGCAGCTCGACACTGATTTTGAGGTCCGTTTCCGCGGCGTCGATGGCACCGAGGGTCTTGTGGGCCAAGCCGCGTTGTAGGGGGTAATAAAAAAACTGGTCGTTGCGCACTTGCGCGTCCGTGTAATGCCTGACGGCCTGATCATAGCGTTTGGCGTCGAGGTCGATATCGCCCAGAAGTGAGTGAAAGTGCCCTTCCCGCGGTTCCAGCTGAATTGCTCTGCGCGCCTCGCGTTCCGCCGTGGCCGTGTCATTTTGGGCTAGCGCCTTCCGCGCCTCGTCGTAGGCCTCGTAGGCCGGCTTTTGCTTGAGCAGGTTCGCCAATCTGTTGCGATAGCGCTCGGCGCCCCGTTCGCCGCCCGGGCCGAGTTCGGCCGCAGTGGCCTGATTGCGTTCAACCCGTTCCTGCGACGGCGGATGGCTCGCGAATAGCCCTTCCAGCCAGCCGCTGCGCCGCCCCTCGGAAAGGCGGACGAAGGTCTGTTGTAGGTCGACCGCGGCGGTTGGGTCATAGCCCGCGGCCTTCATGTATTGAGTACCGTAGTAGTCGGACTGGAGTTCCGCATCGCGGCCATACTTTTGGTTGATGAGTTGCGCGACGACACTTGCTCCCATCGTCGCAAACTGGCCGTACTGCTTGTCCTGTGTTGCCAACGCCGACGCGAGCACGGCCCCTTGCAGCAACATGCCGCGCTCCATCGACTTCGCGCCGTGGCGAGCCGCGGCGTGGACCACTTCGTGGCCCAGTACGGCGGCCAGTTCCGCCTCCGAGTTGAGTTCCCACAATAGTCCTCGGTTGATCGCAATCTTGCCCCCCGGTAACGCCCAGGCGTTGGGTACTGAGCTATTGAGCACTGCGAACTCGTAGGGCAAAGGCGCGTCGCTTTGGGCAGCCACTCGCGCGCCGACGGAGCGCACATAGTCATTAAGTTGCGGGTCCAGGACGTAATCGCCGCCCTGGCTCTGACGACTGGGCGCATAATGTTTTTCACCGAGGGCAATTTCCTGGGCGGGCGTCACCCAGCCGAACTCGCGCTCACCCGTCACCGGGTTGACGACGGTGCAGCCGAACAGTAACGCTAGTATTGCGAGCGCAGGGGCCAACCTTGTCTTCACATTAACTCTCCTCGATAAGGGCGACGGTGAACCGGCCTGCGCCTTCGCGCAACGGCTTGATGTCGTTTTGGTATTGCTCGGAATACCAAAACCGGCGGGCATGCTCCGCCGACGGAAAGCGGGCGATGACTAACGCCTGGTTATCCGCCCATTCGCCCTCGAACATTTCCAACGGTCGGCCCTTGGCGAGATATTCCCCCTCATTGCGGGGATAGAGGCCCGAAGCCATGAGTTCTCCCTGGTAGTTAGCGAGCTTCTTGCCGTCGGTGACTTCTGCGATCACGAGCATATAGGCTGGCTTGGTTTCGCTCATTGTTCAAGGTTCCTTTACAGTTGTTTACAGACTTTAGCATTGCCAGGGAGCCAAGGTCATCGGACGGTTTACGTTATAGTGGCGGCGTCGGGGCAGGAGCATGTTCGTGAAACGGCTAACACTCATTTTAATCGGTGCCGGGGTCGTAGGTTGCGCTGCGCAACCGGCCGTGGATTCCGGATCCGAACAGCGCCCGAGACGGGTTCAGGATTGCCCGTGGTGTCCCGAGCTAGTGATCGTGCCGCCAGGCAGTTTTACGATGGGTAGCCCGATCAAAAGCCCGCAACGTCCGGAGGGGCCCATGCGACAGGTGACGATCGACTATTTCTTCGCGCTGGGCCGCTATGAGGTGACGGTCGCGCAATTCCGTCGTTTCCTGGACAGTACCGGTTATCAACCCGCCAGCGGTTGCCGGGTGTGGGCGGAAGGAGCCGTGCCCAGCGGCGGCACCAATCCCAGGCCCGCGCCCGGAGACGGGCCTTGGCGAGGGTTTGTCGACGATCCCGCCGGCCATTGGTTGAACCCCGGCTGGCGGCGTGAGGTCGACGACAACGACCCCGTCGTTTGCGTCAGTTGGCGCGACGCCGTGGCGTATGTGGATTGGCTCGCCGAGGAAACCGGGCAGCCTTACCGCCTGCCGACCGAGGCGGAGTGGGAGTACGTTGCCCGGGCCGGCACGACAGGACAATTTCCCTGGGGCGACCGCGGCGCCGAGGGCTGCGCTCACGCCAACATCTATGATCAAAGTGCCGCGACGGAGTTTGGCTTTCCCTGGGAGGGCGAGGCTTGCGACGACGGCTTCTCCGCCGCCGCGCCGGTTGGCCAATTCCTGCCCAATCGGTTTGGCGTCCACGACATCGTCGGCAATGTCTGGGAGTGGACCCAGGATTGTTACCGGGAGCACTACCCGGTGGAACCCGTCGACGGCCGGCCCTTCGAGGCCGCCGGCGACTGCCCGTTCCGCACTGTGCGCGGCGGGAGTTGGATTACTCACATCAGCCGCCAGCGGCCGACATTTCGCGGCCGCGATCCGGACGGGCAGAAAGACAGCTTCTTTGGTTTTCGCGTTGCGCGCGACATCATCGACTGACCGCCGCGCGATTGCGCTAGAATCGGATCACCCATGAGCATTGACCTCGAAGCCGTTAAACAATCCGTCGCGGGCGCTTCCGAAAAACGTCCGGCCTACTTCGACGACGAGAACGTCGATCGAGTGCTGGGTGTGGTGATGTCGCTGGCGGGTGAGGTGGCCGTAACGGCCGAGCGCCTCGACACACTGGAACGGGTGTTGGCGGACAAGGGTTTGGTGTTGGCCGATGAGCTGGCCGGTTACGAACCTTCCAATGAGGTCGTCGGCGAGCGGTTACGATGGCATCAGGCTTTCGTCGAGCGATTGTTGCGGGTGTTGGCCCAGGAGTTCGAATCCGCCAAGCGCAGGTAGCCCAAGTGTCGGTCGAAACCGACACTTTTTACCTTGTTTTTTGCGCGATAGCTGCCAGCATTGTAGCTAGCAGCAATGTTGGAGTCGTACCGTGACAAGGATCGTGTCGCTGTTGGTTTGGGTATTGATGATTTGCGGCCTGGCTGCCTGCGGCGGCGGCGGTGGTTCCGGTGGCGGCGCTGTTGCGCCCC
>JAHEKG010000156.1:0-438 GCA_024638475.1 Rhodospirillales bacterium
CACGGCGGGGCTGGGCGGAGGCGTTGTGGGTGGGCGCGGTGCCGCTGCCGGCTCCAATGACGGCCGTTCCGGCCGCTGATTCTCGAGTCGTTTGATCCGCTGGTTGAGTTCGACGACGAGGGCGATCAACAAGCCCACCGTCAGCCCGACGATGAGCCCGAACGCGGTGCGATCACCCACCGTCGCGTAAACACCCACAAATGCCCCCACCAGGGCGAAGATGACCCTATTCTTCATGGGCGACCGCCCTGTCGGGATTCGTAGGCATAGCAAAAAATGGCGGCGACAGAGATGGCGTCGGTTATTTCGCCGTCCAGCGCCATGGCCAAAACCTCGGCAAAAGGTAAGCGGCGGATGCGCAGATCTTCGGTTTCGTCGAACTGCGGCTCACCGTGGCTCAGTTCGCGCGCTTGGAACACGATGCCGTACTCATCCGTG
>JAHEKG010000156.1:448-8079 GCA_024638475.1 Rhodospirillales bacterium
GCGCTGAGGCCGGTTTCCTCCTTGAGCTCGCGTTGTGCGGATGCTAATGCCGAGGCGCCAAGCGCCGCGCCGCCCATGGGTAACTCCCAGGAATAACGCCCCAAGGTGTAACGCTGTTGTCCCACCAGGTAAGTATGGTCCTCGCTGTCGCCATCCAGCGCCAAAATAGCCACCGCGAAATTTTTGAAGCACACCTTTCCGTATAGGTTCTCTCCGCCGCCCGGATTGATGACCTGATGCTCCTCGACGCGAAACCAGGGATTTTCGTAGATTTCGCGGCTGCTCAGCATTTTCCAACCGTTGCCGGAGCGGGAATCTGTGCTCATCTTGCGGCCTCTAATATTGACGGTTCTAAGCGGCGCCAAAACCAAGCCATGCTCACGGCCCGGGACAGCATGAATAAGGTAAACGCGAACCAGAGCCCGTGGTTGCCCCAGCCGCCAAATAGGTAACAGGCCGGTAGAAAGACAGCCAGGGTTGAAAACGCCATCGCATTGCGCATTTCGCGCGCCCGGGTTGCGCCGATAAAGATACCATCGTAGGCAAAGCTCCACAGGGATACCAGCGGCGACAGTATCAGCCAGGGCAAGTAGCCCTCTGCGGCCAGCCGCACAGATTCGAGATCTGTGAGCAGGTTGACTAATCCGGAGCCCGCGAGGCCGAATACCGCCGTGAAAGTAAGCCCCAGCAGCGCCGACCAAGCGAGCGTCCCCCGTACAGCGGCCCGCACCGCTTCGCGACGGCCCTGGCCTATCGCTTTGCCGACTAGCGCCTCTGCCGCATGGGCAATGCCGTCAAGGGCGTAGGACATGAGGTATTGAAAGTTCATGAGCACGGCATTCACCGCCAGCACCGTGGCGCCCAGGCGCGCACCCCACGCCGTGATGAAGCCGAAGGTAAACATCAGCGCCAATGTGCGTAAGAAAATGTTGCCGTTGATCTTTGCCAACCCGGCGATGCCGGCCCAATCGATGATTTTGGCAATCGACCACTCCCCAGGATGGCGGCGCAATTGTTTCGCGACTAATAGGGCGCCTACGCCGAAGCCAGCGGTCTCGCCCAGCACCGACGCGAGGGCGACGCCGGTGACGGCCATGCCGAGGCTGACTACGAAGATCACATCCAAGAGCATATTGATGATGTTCGTCGTCAGCATGATGATCAACGGCGCGCGGGCATTTTGCGCGCCGAGAAACCAACCGATCAGGACAAAATTACCCAACGTACTCAACGCGCCCCAGATGCGTACATCGATATAGCGCTCCGCCAAGATTCGTACCCCGGGCTCGGGGGCAATCAGCAGCAGCGCGAACTCGCGCAAGGGCACCTGCAACGCGATCACCGCAAGCCCGAGAGCCGCCGCCATCAACAGCGCCCGGCCCAATACGGTGCGCAGCGCGGTGCCGTCGCTACGGCCGGTGGCTTGCGCGGCGACGCCCGTGGTGCCCATGCGTAGAAAGTTCAGCCCCATGAATAGGAAGCTGAAAATTGTGGCGCCGACGGCGACGGCGCCCAAGTATTCGGGGCCTTCGAGGTGGCCGACCACGGCGGTATCGACCAAACCGAGCAACGGCACCGACAGGTTGGAAATGATCATGGGGAGGGCAATGGCCCAAATGGCGCGGTGCCCGTAGTCCCCTAGCCTCATGCTACGGCTGCATCGTTTGGGTTTCCGGGACTGTCAATAAGGTACC
Organism: Rhodospirillales bacterium; assembly: GCA_024638475.1. Classification (GTDB taxonomy): domain Bacteria; phylum Pseudomonadota; class Gammaproteobacteria; order Steroidobacterales; family JAHEKG01; genus JAHEKG01. The sequence goes on from JAHEKG010000156.1 coordinate 2,143, forward strand.
CCGAGCCTTCGGTATACCTTCGCTAACAGCCACAGCGGGCCGATCATGAGAAATTGCAGGTCCTTGAAGAAAGACGGTTTCTTGCCTTCGATGAGATGCCCGACGAACTGGCCGACCCAGGCGAGGACAAAAATGACCGCCGAGCTCAGGTACAGGGGGACGGACAGAGAATCCAACCACACCACCGCCGCCACGACGACGACGATGAACGGCAGGATGCCGAACGCCAGACTCAAGGAAATAATAAAGTAGTAAACGACGCTCGCCATTAAGAACGTCGTGCCCCAGTTGAGTGCCGGCGAAATCTCTACGAATGCGGCGGGTACGGGCAAGGACCACAACAGCCCGACTAGGCTCACCACGATGAGCGGCACGCAGATCCAGTGCAACAAAGCGTTGGTGCTGTCGGTATGGCTCTCGGCATACTCGTCCAGCCATTGATCTGCTGTTTTCATGGTCTCGCCCCCCCTGATTCTGGTTGCCGCGCCTAGGATCGTGAAATTAAGTTAATAGTCATTTTACGTTCAGGTTAATCCTGGCATTATGCGTCGCTGACCAACAGGTCTAGTAGAGGATACGGATTATGACAACGATTAAACGAGCGAGTCGAGGAGTGGGAGTGCTGATCGCTACCGCCACCGTGCTGGTCGGCTGTACCACGCTGGACCCCTATACCCGGGACGAAAAGACCAGTTCGGCGACTAAGGGCGCCTTGATCGGCGCGGCGGCGGGTGCCGTCGTGGGCCTGGTGTCCGGCGATGATGCCGTGGAACGCCGGCAGCGTGCGCTGATATTGGCGGGCGTCGGCGCGTTGGCGGGCGGTGCCGTGGGTAATTACATGGATCGTCAGGAGGCCAAGCTCAGGGCCGAGCTAGACAATACCGGCGTTAGCGTCACCCGGATTGGCGATAACATTACTTTGAATATGCCCGGCAACATCACCTTTGCCACCGACAGCTCGGACCTGAACAGTGATTTTTACGCGGTTTTGGGTTCCGTCGGCAAAGTGGTCAAGGAGTTCAACCAGACCGTGATCGAAGTCGCCGGCCATACCGATAGCCGAGGGTCGGAAAGCTACAATCAATCCTTGTCGGAAAGGCGTGCCAGTAGCGTCGCCCGCTACCTCGAGACGAGGCAAATAATGCCGCAGCGGATCATTACCGTGGGCATGGGCGAATTACGTCCCGTGGCCGACAATTCCACGGCTGCGGGCCAGCAGGCTAATCGTCGCGTCGAGCTAACGTTAGTACCGGTAACGGCCTAGACGGTTCTGCCTGCCGTCGCGCTTGGAACAAGGCTGGCTCTCCGGAGCCAGCCTTTTTTAATGGCGTGTGCCGGAGCCTGCAAGCGTTCGGTAGGGCTAGTCTTTAAGAACGAAAGTGACTTTCAGGATCACGCGGTATTCTTCGATCTTGCCCTTCTTAATCGATACTTTCTGGCCATCGACCCAGGCGCCGGTGACGTTTTTTAGCGTTTCGTTGGCGCGGGCGATCCCCTTCTCGATGGCATCGTCGAAACTCTTTGGGGAAGCGGCGATGATTTCTGTGACCTTGGCAACTGACATAGTCTGTCCTTATCTTGTGAGGGTTGAGTACGTAGCGTACCGGCCCGTATCAGCCTAGAGAGGCTGGCCAGTGGGGTCAATACGCCGTGGGGATATCGACGGGTTAGCCGGGTACCATCAGACCGCGCAACTTTTTCAACGCTGCGGCTTCGATCTGGCGCACGCGTTCAGCCGACACACCGTGTTCGGCGGCAAGCTCGTGCAATGTCGCTTTATCTTCGTTCAGCCAGCGGCGTTGGATGATGTCCCGGGTACGCGCATCCAGACTGCCGAGGGACTCGGTCAATTTCAGCCGAGTCTGGGCCTGCCAGTCTTCAGCCTCGACAGCGGTAGCGGGATCGGGCTCGTGGCTAGCCAAATAGGCGACGGGGCTGTAGTCGTCCCCGTCACTGGGAGCCGGGTCGTAGGACAAATCCCGCGCGGCCAGGCGCTTCTCCATTTCGGAGACCTCTTTGGTCGTGACGCCAAGATCGTCGGCGACCGCTTTGGTTTCGTCGTGAGACAACCAGCCCAGCTGGCTCTTTGCTTTGCGCAGATTGAAGAACAGCTTGCGCTGTGCTTTCGTGGTGGCGACTTTGACGAGGCGCCAGTTGCGCAGCACGAATTCGTGAATCTCGGCGCGAATCCAATGCACGGCATAAGACACGAGGCGGACGCCCTGGTCCGGGTCAAAACGCTTGACGGCTTTCATCAAGCCGATGTTGCCTTCTTGGATAAGGTCACCTAACGGCAAGCCATAGCCGCTATAGCTGCGGGCGATGTGCACGACGAATCTCAAATGCGCCAACACGAGTTCACGGGCGGCGTCGAGATCGTTCTCGTCCCGGAACCGGCGGGCCAGGGCCTGCTCTTCCGTTGGCGTGAGTAACGGGATACCGCCGACGGCTTGGATGTACTGGTCCAGGCTGCCCGTCAAGCCCGTCAAGACGAGGTCGTTGGGTCGTATTGCTAGCGCTGTGCTGGTCACTAAATTAAGGCTCCTGTATCACAATAAAATTTTAGCACTCGGTTCGTTAGAGTGCTAATTTGACCACCGGTTCCGTTCCTTCAGTCCCTAAATTCATATTTTTTTTAATAAGTTAGGCTAGTGGGCCTATTGCGGTTCGATCGCGGCGAGGTGGCGACTGGTGGCCAGTCCCGCGCCCAGCCAGCCGAGCAGGCCGCCACCGCCCAGCAGCGCGATGGACTCTAGCCACGGCAGTCCCGCGAGCCGGAACGTCGACGTATACAGCCCCGTCAATTGCGCCACCGGACCGCTCAGTGCCTGCAGTCCGATGTTGATCAGGATCCAGGCGAGCAATCCGCCGCCGAAACCATACCAAAGGCCCAGGTACAGGAACGGTCTACGGATAAACGCGTTGCTTCCGCCAACGAGCTTAGTGACTTCGATTTCGCGGCGCCGGTTGTTGATTTCCAAACGAATGGTATTGCCGATGACGACGATGACCGCTAGCGCCAATAAAGCGGTTGCCAGGTCAACGGCGCGCCGACTGATATCGAGCATCGCGCGGAAACGGTCGACCCAGGCGGTATCCAGTTGTACGAGGTCGGTTTCCTCCCGCCGTTCTAGTACTTTCGCCAACTCGGCGATGGCGTTCGGCTCGAGGTCGGTACGCGGCCTGACGACCAGCGCATGTGGCAGGGGATTGCTGTCGAGCGCACGCATCACATCGCCGAAACCCGAGTAGCGTTTGAAATCCTCCAGCGCATCGTCGCGGCTAATGAAGGTCACGTCAGCGACGTCATCCAGCCCGCGGATCTGCTGAGCTAATATCCCCGCCGCGTCCATCGAGACCTCCATGTTCAAGTACACGGTGAAGTCCTGGGCGTGTTCCCAGGACCCGGCCAGCACGCGACCATTGTTGACCACAACCCTCAGGCCGGCCGGCAGCGACAAGGCGATGCCGATGACGCCAATGGTGAGGAGCGTAGACCCGGGATGCTGGGCCAGGCGGCCCAGTGCGGCAACGAGTTGGCGAGCATGCTCGGCGAAAAAACCCATTAGGCGCTCACCGTGGTGCCGTCGTCGACGAGGCGACCGGCGGCGAGTTTGATTTGCCGATGGCCAAGCCGGTTTACCAGTTCCAGATCGTGAGTGGCGATCAGCAGCGTCACGCCGACCTCGTTAAAACGCTCGAACAACTGCATGATGTCGACCGACAGCGCCGGGTCCAGGTTGCCGGTAGGTTCATCGGCAATGACTAACGGCGGCCGGGCGGCGACCGCCCTGGCGATACCGACGCGCTGCTGTTCGCCGGTCGATAAGGTCACGGGGGCGTGACCCTCGCGCCCCAGCAAACCGACTTGGTCCAGGGCCGCACGCACCCGCCGCTGGGTTTCACGTCGCCCCATGCCGGCAATCACGAGGGGCAGCGCAACGTTGTCGAACACCGGCCGGTCGTAGAGTAATTTGTGGTCTTGGAATACGACGCCGATATTGCGGCGGTACGCCGGTATCTTGCGCCGCGTTACCCGGGCAGTGTTAAGGCCATTGACGATAACGCTGCCGCGCGTCGCGCGTTCTATCAACGCGATCAATTTCAACAGGGTACTTTTGCCGGCCCCGGAGGGTCCCGTCAAGAACACGAATTCGCCCGCATCGATGTTGATACTCAACTCGCGCAACGCTTCGTGGCCGCCCGGGTAACGCTTGGCGACGTTCTGAAAACTGATCATGGCTGATTGTCGCTGGCGCCGAACAGCAACGCTTGGCTAAATGCCTTGGCGTCGAATGGCGCGAGATCGGCGGCACCTTCGCCGATGCCGATAAAGCGGATCGGTAACCCCAGGCGGCGGGCGATCGCCAGCACAATTCCCCCACGAGCGGTACCGTCCAGCTTCGTGAGTACCAATCCCGTGACCCCCACGGCGTCATGAAACTGCTGCGCCTGGGTAAGCGCGTTTTGCCCCTGGGAAGCATCCAGTACCAGCAAGGTTTCATGGGGAGCGCCCGGGTCCTGCTTGGTGAGGACGCGGGAAATTTTCTTTAACTCGTCCATCAATCCGCTTTGGCTATGCAAACGGCCGGCCGTGTCGATAATGAGCACGTCGAGCTGACGTGCCTGTGCCGCCGCCATGGCATCGAAAGCCACGGCGGCGGGGTCGGCGCCGGCGGCCTGAGCCATAAAATCCACACCGGCGCGTTCGGCCCAAACTTGCAGCTGTTCAACGGCGGCGGCGCGGAAAGTATCGCCGGCGGCGAGCATGACGCTGAGACCTTGTTGTTTGAATTGCTCGGCCAGCTTGCCGATGGTGGTGGTCTTACCGGTGCCGTTGACGCCGACGACCAAGATGACGAACGGTTTCTGCTCCATCAACAGGGGCTGCTGTACCGGTAGCAACAACTCCTCGACACAACCGAGGAGTCGTTGTCGGACTTCGTTGCCGTCGGCATTGCGCGGTAGCTGAACGCGCAACGTAGTCATGATCTCCTCGGTGGCCTCGACGCCGACATCCCCCATCAATAGCCGGTCCTCTAATTCGTCTAGCATGGCCTCGTCGACCTTGCCGCGGAACAGGTCGCCGAGATCGTAGTTCAGCCAGCTGCGACCCTTGTTGAGCCGTGTGCGCAGGCGTGCCAGGAAGCCCGGTTTCGATTGTGTGCTAGCGGTCATGCAAGGCGGTTCTCAACCAACTCAGTTGCGACGGGCAGGGGGATCGCGGCGCATTATACGCGGGCCGGCAGGGGCCTCAATCCCGGCACCGCCGCCCCGGGTTTGTTATGTTGCGCGCCAATGGCTAAGCGAACCCGTCCAACTGTCAGCAAGCGGAAACGGCACCGCAATTCGAGTGGGGTGCGCATTATTGGGGGCGAGTGGCGGGGCCGCCGGATCGCCGTCGCCGCGGCCGACGGGTTGCGGCCAACCCCCGACCGGGTGCGCGAGACGGTATTTAATTGGTTGGCGCCGAGCCTCGACGGCGGCCATTGCTTGGACCTGTTTGCGGGCAGCGGTGTGTTGGGCTGGGAAGCGCTATCGCGAGGGGCGGCCAGCGTCTGTTTTGTCGAGCGCGATCGAGCGGTCGTCCAAGCATTGCAGACTCAAGCCGAAACCTTCGGCGCTGGTGCGGCCAAGATCGTTTTCAGTTCTGCCGAAGCCTTCCTGGCTGGTGCGCCGCAGCCGTTCGACATCGTTTTCCTCGACCCGCCGTATGCCACCCCAATCGAGCCCTGGTTGCCCCGATTGTGGGCGGCGTGGCTCTCGCCCACGGGAAGGATCTATGTGGAGCGCGACAGCGAGTCCGCGCTCGATTCTCTGGAGGCTCACGGCCGGTTGTCCCGGAGGGGCCGCGCCGGCAGTGTGCATTATGGGCTCCTCGACCGGGGACTGGCGCCTTAAGGCTGCTAGAATCCCGCCTACCAATGACTAGCCAAG
>JAHEKG010000381.1 GCA_024638475.1 Rhodospirillales bacterium
GCAAAGGGGTATCGCGAACGGCGCTCAATGGAGACGGGCGGTGTCGGGCATATGCGGGGCTCGTCGTGCTCAGCCTGGATCGACTGTTTTAGCCGTTGGTTGCCAGTGAATGGTCAGTATATCCCATGGGCTTCGACTACAGGGGCGACATCGCTAGACTGGTCCGCTGATACCCGCGATTCGTGATCGCCGAGGCTGGCTGTGGCGACTTGGTAAGGAACCCTGTGATGTCTGATCTAGAGACGATCTTCCGCAATTTGCAAAGTGCCTACACGCGAAAAGACGTCGCTACCATGTTGTCCATGGTGACCGACGATTATTCGGTGTACAACGTCACTGACGCCGGGCCGAAGCAACTCGTCAGTAGCCGAGACGAGGCGGCGCGGGCGTTGGAATTCGTCTTCGGTAACGAAAGCTACATCTCGGGGCACGCTGAATCGATTCAGGTGCTCGGCAACATCGTTCATGCTAAGGAAATCGACGTCTATGACCAAGACGGCAAGCGAATCCAGAAAACCCGTTTTGGCGTCTATGAGTTCGTCGGCGAGAAGCTATTTCGCGCCTGGAATTTTCCCGTTCACGACAGGCAGTGACGGGGGAGGTTGACGATGCGAGTGGCTATTCTCGGTGCCGCCGGGAAAACAGGATACCAACTCATCACCGAGGCCCTCGAGCGAGGCCATGACATCATTGGCATCGCGCGCACGCCCGAAAACATCGCGCTGCAGAGCCCACGCATCACCAAGCTACAAGGGGATGCCTTCGACCGCCAGTCGATTGTTGATTCGCTGGCAGGTGCGGACGCGGTGATCACCAGCGTCGGCAAAACGGATTTGCGTGACAAGCGCTTTAACCTCAACACGGCCGGGCATGAAAATGTGCTCGCCGGGATGCAAAAGCATGGCATTCGCCGCCTGATCCCGATTTCCTCCATCGGCGCCTCCAAGCTGCCGCGCAAGGGCATCCGCAGGAATGTTTATCTGTTTTTGCGGCGAAAATATTACGGCGATATGAACGACATGGAAGTCCAAGTCCTGAATTCGGGCCTGGACGTCACGGTGGTGCGGGCGCCGTACTTGCACAACGGTCCTGCCCTCAACGCCTACGAGGTCGTTGTCGGCGATGTGCTGCCTGCGGGGAGGGCGGTATCCCGCAAAGATTTAGCCAAGTTCATTTTTGACACCCTTGACAATGGGTCCTACGGTCAGAGCATCGTCTCGATTGCCGACCCATTGGGCGGCCGCGGTTAGTGCAGGCTCGGTGGTGAGGTCACACGATCCCGCTGGGATCACGCCCGCTGTCGCGGAGGCCGGTGCAAAGTTGTCGAAACTCGCGATGCTCGGCTGGGCCGCCGGCGGCCACGGGACGTCGGTCATGATCGGCGTGCTGACGTTATTCTTGTTGAATTACCTCACGGATAGCCTCGGCATCGGCATTTTGCTCGCGAGCCAGATTATTTTTTTCGTGCGCATCTACGATCTAGCGACGGATCCGATCATGGGTGTTATCAGCGACCGGAGCCGGTCGAGCGCGGGCCGGCGACGGCCTTACCTGCTCGCAGGGGCGATCAGCAGTTTCGTCGCATTCGTCATGCTGTTCAATATGCCGGAGTTTTCCACGCCCAACGCCGTTGCAGCGTTCGTCGCGTTCGTGCTGATCCTGTATTCCACGGCCTATACGTTGTTCAATGTGCCGCACCTTGCGATGCCCGCCGAAATGACTTCCGACTATCATCAGCGCACCCAGTTGATGTCCTATCGCCTAATTTTTGTCGTTACTTCGATATTGGTATTGAGTGTCGGTGGTGGGCAAATCCTCTCGCAACTCGGCGAGGCGAAGGGGTATCCCGTATTCGGTTGGAGTATCGGTGTGACCGTCTTGGTTGCGATGTTGGCCGCATTTTTCTTCACGCGGGGAACCAGTTTCAGTGAGCGGACGCTCGCCACCGAATATTCGATTCGCCAACAAGCGCTACTGATTTGGCAGAATCGTCATTTCACCGTCTTTTTGCTAGCCAAGTTTTGTTTATTGATGGCGCAAGCGAGCTTCACCGTCGCGTTTCTGTTTTTCGCGAAGTATGCCTTGGGCAAAGGCCCGGAGTTGCTAATTACG
>JAHEKG010000157.1 GCA_024638475.1 Rhodospirillales bacterium
GGCATCTGGAGCAGTCTCCTGTCAAGGTATGGGGTCAAGATTCAGCCAAAAAGCCCTAAAAACGTTGCGTATTCCACATAATACGGTTATACATAACCCATGAGAAAGGCCAAATTTGGTCCATTTCGCCTGTGTGTGGCTGAGCCACCTTATGTAAATAAAGCCGCCTAAAGGCCAAGCCTACAGCGGTCTTTGAGGGAATAATTGGTGAGCGGAGAAGCGTCAAAAGGGGTCTTTACGGTACTGATTATCGCATCTGCCGTATGCGGTATGAGTGCAGGTGCCGCAATCACCGCCAGCTCAAACCAGGCCATTACTGCTAGTTCTAGCCAAGGGATTACAGCCAGTTCTGCCCAGGGCATCACCGCCAGCTCGGCGCTAGGCATTACGGCGAGTTCCGGCCGAGGGATTACAGCCAGCTCCGCTCAGGGCATCACCGCCAGCTCGGTTCTCGCCAACGGTGGCCAACTCGTCGCGATGGGTCCAGTTGACCATATCAATCTGAATCTGAACACGGTTGAAGTGCTGGGTCAGACGGTCGCTATATCAGGGCTAAGCAACGCTAACCTGACACCGGGGATGATGGTGTCCGTGTTTGGGCATGTTTTGGGTGAGGGCTTCATAGCCGGGTCTGCGATCGTGTCTAGTGACGAGCAATACATTCCAGGGGCGACGCCGGTATTTGTTTCCGGTTATGCATCGGGTATCGAATCGGATTTAGGGCGCGTGCAGATCGGTAATCTTGAGGTCGATCACAACGCAATTTCGAATATGGGCTCATTCAGCGGCGACGTGTTGAGTTTCTTTGGCGTGCAGCCTGCTCTGGGTGGATTGTTCTTGGCCGAATAAACAGGCCTCAGGTAAAAAAAACGCCGCCTCTTAGGGCGGCGTTTTTCGTTGGCTCACCGTGCGGGCTATTCGGCCGCACCTTCGGTGTTTTCGGTCGCGACGATAGTGGCGGCATCCCGCAGGCCTTCCACATACTCCTGGATCTTTTTCTGGATCACCGCGGTGGTCATTTCGTCTCTGACTGCGTCCAGGCCCGGCGCTTGGCCTTCCTTAACATCCTCTAGCAGGATCACGTGATAGCCAAACCGAGTCTGCACGGGGGTCTTGCTGTAGCTGCCCTTGGTCATGCGGCTGACCGCCTCTGAAAAGGGCGGCACCATTGTGCCGGCATCAAACCATCCTAAGTCGCCGCCTTCGGGTCCGGTGGGGCCGGTGGATTTCTGTTTGGCTAATTCCGAAAAATCGGCGCCACCGTCAAGCTCGGCAATGACTGCGACGGCCTCGCTTTCCTGCTCCAGCAGAATGTGTCGTGCCTTGTATTCTGGGGCGGATAGCCGCGCTAGGTTTGCCTCGTAAGCTTCTCGAAGCTCTAGCTCCGTTGGGGCGTTGCTTTCCTGATAGCGGCCCACCTGGGTCCGTGCGAGCAGGTTCAGGCGCTGGAGTTCCATTTGGGCGGCGATGTTGCGTTCGCTGCCGATGCCGGCCGCCTCGCCGGCTTGCGCCAGTACGTAGAGCTGTACGAGTTCATCCAAGACCGCTTCACGCTGTTGGTCATTGAGGTCATCCGCGCTCATTTGGGTGCGTCCCAGCGCATAGCTGCGGAACACCGACTCGTAAACGGGCTGGCCATTGACGGTTGCGACAGTGTCGGTGCCCAAAGGGCTGGAGCCCTGGCTTTGAGCGGGCGTCTCTGCCGTACAGCCTAGCATGAGCGCGAAGGCTGGCAGCAGCCAATGACGGATCGTGGTCATGAGGTTTCCTTCTGTGGGTTAACTCGGGCGCGCATCTTCCGGGGCACGCGCGTCAATACTGAGGGCGTGGATATCGGTCTGGAGGAGTTTGTCGAGCGCATCGTACACCATTCGATGGCGTTGCAGTCGGTTCCGGCCGCTGAAAGCGGGCGCCACAATCTCCACTCTAAAGTGGCCACGGCCGTCCCGCGCCCCTGGGTGTCCGGCATGTAAATGGCTTTGATCCTCCACCACGAGATGGGTGGGATTGAGGTGTTTAAGGTGCCCCTTGATTGCACCAATCCGGTCTGTCATTGCGTTTCGGTGCGGGGTTGTTTGAAGCTGATCCAGGCTGCTTGCACGAGCACCATCACGACGGTAAATGCCAGAGTGCCGAAGAGCTTAAAGTTCACCCAGGTTTCTTCGTCGAAATTATAAGCCACTAGAAGATTTAGCCCCCCGAGCAACGTAAAGTAGACAACCCACATCATGTTGAGTTGATTCCACAGCTTTTGCGGCAGTTCAATGGCCTCACCCATGATTCTTTCGGCAACGGTGCGTTTCTGACCCACAAACTGGCTCATCAAGAAAGCCGCGGCAAATAACCAATTCGCTATAGTGGGCTTCCACTGGATAAACGTATTGTCTTTGAACACCAGTGTGGCCGTGCCGAACAACAGCACGAGCACGCCGGAAATTAGCAACATTTTGTTGATGGTGCGGGTTCTGAACCATTGCCAGGCGATTTGCATCGGCAGCGCTACCATCAAGGCGATGGTAGCCATGTAGATATCGGCGGCCTTGTAGGTGACAAAGAAAACGATGATCGGCCAAAAGTCTTGTAGGAATTGCATGGCTGCGGATGTTAACTCAAGCGCTGCAATGGAGACACCGGCCCGTTCAGTTTCCGGTTGCCGCTTGCGGGACGAAGGGGCAGTAATCCTCTTTCTCGACCAGGTCGAAGGCGAAAATGAATTTGGCCATTCCACAGAGTACGGCCATGATGATGCCCAATTCGTAGAGTTCCCCATCGCTGTAGTGCTGCTTCAGGCGGGCGTACAGCGGTTGGGTGATTTCTCCCTTGGGGTTCGTTAATACCATCACGTCCGCAAGCGCCAAAGCGGCTTTCTCAGCTTCTGTGAACGGGCCGGTTTCGTAGTCCGCCAGTGCATCCAGCTTGGTTTCGCTCAGGCCCGCCGCCAGCGCAGCTGCCCGATCCGAGCGGTTACAAAAAGCGCAGCCATGGATGTTGGCGAGCCGCAGGCGTATCAGCTCGACAATTTGCCGATCTATTCCGCCGCCGTAGAACACCTTCTCGTAGAAGTCCTGTAGGTACCAGTCGTACATCCTGGGGTTATTGCCTGCCACTTCCACAAAGGTAGTGTCGCCGTGCATGGTTTGTGCGCCGTCCCAGGCTTTCTGCATGTGGGGCGGAAGCTGGTCCCGGGGAACGCGATTCAACAAGGTATTGGGCTGCATGATGGGCTCCGTGCGCGGCAGTTTCGCCATAAATTACCTGAATTCTATTAGAATCCGGCCCCCGAATGGGCTTTCGTACGGCTGCCGAGCAAATTATTGCCATGAGTCAATACTTTCAAATCCACGCTGAGAACCCGCAACGGCGTCTAATCCAGCGCTGCGTGGACGTGATTCGGGACGGGGGCTTGATTGCCTACCCGACCGATTCGAGCTATGCGCTGGGCTGCCACATTGGCGACAAGACCGCCATGGAACGTATCCGGCGAATCCGGCGGACGGGTAAGGACCACAATTTCACCCTGGTGTGCCGCGATCTCACGGAAATCGCGTTGTATGCTCGGGTCGACAATTGGGCCTATCGTTTGCTGAAGAGCTTAACGCCGGGCCCTTACACGTTCATCTTGCCGGCGACACGGGAGGTGCCCCGGCGGCTGCAGAACCCGAAACGGCGTTCTATCGGCATCCGGGTACCGGACCATCCGGTACCCCTAGCGATCCTGGGCGAGCTCGGGGAACCCATCATGAGTTCCACCTTGATGCTGCCCGGCGATGATTTTCCCATGACGGACCCGGCCGTCATCCATCATCGCTTGGGAAATCAGGTGGAGGCGGTTATCGACAGCGGCTGATGCGGCCAGGACCCCTCAACGGTGTTGGACCTCAGCGGCGGGCAGGTGGAAATCCGACGCCGCGGTAAGGGTGCTGTCGATTTCCTCGCGGCCTAAAACCGGCCACCTTTGCGGTCTGAGTCGGTATACTCTGCCCGGCGCCGCGGGCGGCTCGCGGCACGGGTGCAGGGACCCCGAACACCATGGAATCCACTGATAAGCCTCATTTGACACTCGTACCAGGTATGCCCCCACCGATTACCGAAGGCCCCGGTGCGCCCGCCCAGGGCGAAATGCCATTCGCCCTTGTCGAGGGAGAGCCGGTCACCGAGTTGCCGCGTGACCTTTACATCCCGCCGCACGCTTTGAAAGTGTTCCTGGAGGCCTTCGAGGGGCCTTTGGATTTGCTGCTGTATCTTATCAAGCGGCAAAACCTGAATATTCTCGATATTCCGATGGCGGAAATCTCGCTGCAGTACACGAAGTACATCGAGCTCATGCAGGACATGCAGTTTGAGCTCGCCGGCGAGTACCTGGTGATGGCGGCCACATTAACGGAAATAAAATCCCGCATGCTGCTGCCCCGCAGCGAAGAGGCCGAGGAAGATGAAGAAGACCCACGCGCAGAGTTGGTCCGGCGCCTGCAGGAATACGAGCGATTCAAGCAGGCGGCCGAAGGCATCAATGAGCTGGAGCGTATGGATCGGGACGTGCATCAAGCCTCCGGCGAAGTGGTCGAGCGAAAGGTCGTCACCAAGTTGCCGGATGTCACCCTGAAGGAAATGTTGTTTGCGCTAAAAGCGGTGTTGGACCGGGCGGATATGTACGCTCACCTCCACGTGCAGCGCGAACCGTTGTCGGTACGTGAACGCATGAGCGAAATCTTGACGCGTATGCAGGACAAACAGTTCGCCGAGTTTTCAGACCTGTTCTCCGCAGAAGAAGGGCGGATGGGGGTCGCGGTTACCTTCTTGGCAATCCTCGAGTTGCTAAAAGAAGCGCTCATCGACATTGTGCAAAGCGAGGCGTTTGGCCCTATTCACGTGCGCGCTGCTACGGCATCAACCCAAGAACCAATCAACCAACCTAGTTAGAGCCCATGGACGAGCGACAAATCAAGAATGTTTTAGAAGCGGCATTGCTGGCCGCCGGCCGGCCTGTCAGTCTTGACCAGCTCAGTGCATTGTTCGGCAAGCGCGGGGCGCCGTCGCGGGATGCGATTCGATCGGCGCTCGCCACCCTCACCGATGACTATGCGGACCGGGGCATCGAGCTCAAGCGAGTGGCCTCTGGCTACCGTATTCAGATCCGCCGCAACATGGGCGATTGGTTGATGCCGCTGTGGGAAGAACGGGCGCCGCGTTATTCCCGGGCATTGCTCGAAACGCTAGCGTTGGTGGCCTATCGCCAACCGATCACCCGCGGGGAGATAGAAGAGGTACGCGGCGTTGCGGTCAGCACGAACATTGTGCGCACCTTACAAGAGCGTGGCTGGATCCGGGTTGTGGGGCATCGCGAGGTGCCCGGCAAGCCGGCAATGTTCGGCACGACCAAGGAGTTTCTCGACTACTTCGGCCTAACGCGATTGGAAGACTTACCGCCGCTTTCGGAGGTACGTGATCTGGAGGGCCTGATCCCAGAGCTGGATTTCCCGCAAACACTGCCGCAACAGGACTTCGTGGATGGCTTGAGTGACGCGGCTGAGGCCGAAGAAGAACAGGCCGCGGAAGAAGAGGCTGGCAACGGCGTGTCGGTAGCGGACGAGACGCCAGCTGCCCAGGTCATCCCACTGCAGCGCCCAGAGTCCGCCTAGGCGGCCTCAAGGCCAATGCCGCCATGCCAGACCCGGCTCCCGGAGAACGTATTCAAAAGACGTTAGCGGCAGCTGGCCACGGTTCCCGTCGCGATATCGAAGCCTGGATCGAAGCCGGCCGCGTCACCGTCAATGGCAAGCCTGCGCGCCTCGGACAAAAGCTCCGTGGCCGGGAGCGGGTTACGTTGGATGGGCGCCTATTAGAGCTCGCCACAACGGCTCATCATCGTCATCTGATGTACTACAAGCCCGTGGGCGAGGTGACCTCGAGGCGCGACGAGAAAGGCCGCAAGACGGTCTTCAATCGGCTACCGAGCCCCGGCAATGCCCGCTGGGTCAGCGTCGGGCGCCTCGACATCAGTACCCAGGGCCTACTCATCATGACGACCGATGGCGAGTTGGCCCACCGTTTAATGCACCCGAGCTTCGAGTTGGAGCGCCGTTACGCCGTGCGCGTGCTTGGGGCGCCGCTTAGCGCAGAGCAGTTGCAGCAGCTCACGGATGGCGTGGAGCTTGATGATGGGCCGGCGCGCTTTGATAGCATCGTGGCGCAAAAGGGCGACCGCGGCGGCCGCACGACGGTGTCCAACAGTTGGTATCAGGTCGCCCTGCGCGAAGGGCGCAATCGCGAAATACGGCGCATGTTTGAAAAGGTCGGCTTGACGGTGAGTCGGCTGATCCGCGTCGGGTACGGACCGGTCGTCCTGGACCGGCGCATCGTTCGCGGCCGGCATCGTCCGCTCACGCCACGGGAGGCCGAACTCCTCTACGAATCGGTCGGATTAGGGGGCAAGCGGGCCACTAACAAGCCGTCCGCGCGGCGCCGGGACGAGCGCTCTGGGGGCGGCAAAAAAAAGATCGGGAAGCGGCGCGGGAAAACCGCGCCGAGCAAGCAAACCGCAGCACGCGAGGGCAAGGTGGGTGCCCGGGGTAAACAGCCATCGAGCGCCCGCGGCAAGACGAGCGCCCGCGGCAAGACGAGCGCCCACGGCAAGGCGAGCGCCCGCGGCAAAGCGAGCAACCGACCGGCGCCCAGGGGCAATAAAGTCAGCTGATCCCGTTTAACGGATTGGGGCTGTAATCAGTTGGCCGCGTACCGCTTTGCTGTCCGGACCGAGCAGGTACAAATACAATGGCGCTAAATCGTCCGGCGTCTTCAGCGAGTCTGCCGCTTCAGCCGGATAGGCGAGTTGCCGCATGTCGGTGCGCGTTGCGCCAGGATTTATGCAGTTGATACGCAGCCGGGGGTTGTCCTCGTATTCATGGGCGAGAACCTGAAACAGGCCCTCCACACCGAACTTGGAAACGGCGTACGCGCCCCAGTAGGCCCGCCCCTGGTGGCCCACCGTGCTGGTCGTGAACAATAACGCCGCGTCGTCGCTTTGCTTCAACAACGGCAACAGGCAACGCGTCAGAATGAAAGTGCTGTTGAGATTGACATGGATCACCTCTTGCCAGCGGCCGATGTCGTAATGTTCTAGTGGTGTGAGTTCGCCGAGGATTGACGCGTTGTTGAGCAAGCCATCCAGGCGGCCGTAGTTGGCTTCGACTTGCTCGATCAAACCCTGATACTGGTCACCTTGCGCCGTCTTGAGATCCAATTGGACCAGCCCTGGTGCCAGGCCGCCGACGGCGACGATGTCGTCGTGTAGCTGGGCGAGCTTGCGCTTATCACGGCCGTGGGCAATGACCTGCGCGCCATGGGCCGCCGCGGCGAGGGCCACGGCGCGGCCGATACCGTTCGTCGCGCCCGTAATCAAGATAACCCGGCCGGCGAGCAGTTCGGGCTGGGGCTGATAATCGAGGGGGATGTTTACGGCCATGATGCGTCTGGTGATGAGCAGCGTGCATGTTACTACCTGGCGTACCCGCATGGGCAAAACCGGGTGGGACCCGGCTCGAACCCCTCAACGCCCGCGGAGCGCAGCCCGCCAAGCGATCCACAGCCGGGATAGGGGCGCCGGCGCTCCGGTGCCCCGGCGATGCCTTTCCCGCGCGGCTGTGTGCGCGTACAACGAAGCCAAGACGATCGCGAACCGGTGGTCGGCGGCGCGTTCCATCGTACTCAGTCGGTCCGCACAAGCGGCGAGGCCTTGTTCGGCAACCGTCATGAGGCCGCTGTGCTGGGGGTAAACTGTCGACTCAACAAGCTCATTTACGAGCCATACATCGGCCCCGAGTCGTTGGTAGGTCGCGAGGTGGGCAGTTTGTCCGAGCAGCACCGCGATGGCCGCGAACCCTGCCCCCATCGCTGTGGCGATGTCGCCCAGGGCTTGTGGGTCGGGATGTGGATGAGCGATCCGCTGCGCCTGGGCGCGGATGAGCCGATGCCAATGGGGCGCCTGCAGCAGGGGTAAGCCCTGCTCGAGCAGTTCCCGTGCTGCCGGGTGTTGGGGCGAA
>JAHEKG010000382.1 GCA_024638475.1 Rhodospirillales bacterium
TTACTCATGGAGGAGGCGGCCTCGATGGAGAACAAGGCCATGGCCGGCTGCCATCCCACCAACACGGCAACCCCGGTCACGCCGCAGAAGGCCATGGCGATACCGATGGGAACGTGCAAGAAGATGAGCAGGAACATCGCCAGCAGGCCGACCAGTCCGACGGTTAATGGGTCCACGCTAACCGTCGCCTCGTGATCGGGTTGCCGCTAGCTTGGTGAACAATACGAAGCCCTGCACGGGTACGGTCACCAACATGATCGCGGTGCTCACCCACCACCAGGGTGCGGCCGGGAGAGAAATGGTCGACGTGACTCGCTGGGAGACTTGCATATCCCAGGTCATGGCGACGAATTGCCAGGCGATTGCGGTAAACACGAGAAACGTCAATAAGCTGCCGAGCACCTCGAGCCAAGGCCCCAGGCGGGGCGCAAAGCGGTCGCCCAACAGGCTGATGCGAATGTTTTGTTCGCGAAATAACCCAACGGGAAAGCAGCTGGCAATGATGATTGCGAAAATGACCTCGCCGATGTCGCCGAATCCGGGGATCCGGGCGAGTTCCAAGTGGCGCAGCAGCGAATCGAACATGGTCAATATCGCCATCACCGTCAGCGCGACGAAGCCCGCGATGGCGACGCGCCGGGTGAGTCTGTCGAGATACTTACTCATCCGTACCGCGCAGCTCCTCAAGGACCTTCAGCGCTAACGCATACGCTTCGGCGCCATTGTTGGTGTTGTCGATCCAATCTTGATGCAAGTGGGCGTATTGCTGTCGATATTTGGCCGTGAGTTCGGGGGGCTGTTCGAGGATGGTGTAATGCCCCTCGGCCTCGATGTCCTTAATAATGTCGATGGCCATGCGGTCATAGGCTTCACCCGCCAGGCGGGCGAGGTGCTCGCCGCCCTCGGCCATGAAAACTTCCTGCACCGGTGCCGGTAGACGCTCGAAGCTGGCGCGGTTCATGAGCAACATAAACGGTAACGCCCCGAAGGGGCCTTCCAGGGATGAACGCATCAAGCGATCGCTGCGATAGGTGCGAATTCCGGACCAGGCCTGCAGGACGCCGTCGATCGCGCCCCGTTGCAGCGCTTCATTCATTTCGGGCGCGCTCATGGTTTCGGGGTTCGCACCAATCGCTTCGAGGAAACTCGCTTGTACGGCACCGGCTGACCGGATCTTGAAGTTCTCGACTTCGTTGAAATCGCTGATCACGTCGCGGGTTTGCAAACTGGCGATGTCCGTCGTCCAGATACCCAACACCTTGATGTGGTCGGTGCCTTGGATCAGACCGGCCTCCTCCAGGCGCCAACCGATGACCGAGGCTTCCGTCGCGTTGTTGGCGAGGAAAGGCAGTTGCATCAAATCCATTTGCGGAAATTGCCCCGGCGTGTAGCTCGGGATGACCCAGGCGATGTCCAACACGCCGTGGCGGACGAGGTCGTATTGGATAAACGCATCGCGACCCAGTGAGCCGCCCCAATAGGTTTGGAAGCGGATGTTCGGCGGCAGTTGTTGCTCGACGGCTTCGATCCAGGGTTTGAGGACGATGCGAATGCCGATGGACTGCTCAGGCACGTGGCTGCCGATACGAATGACCCAGATTTCGCTGGGTTCACAGCTGCACAGGCCAACTGTGGCCACGGCAATAAGCAGAAATCGTTTGATCACGGGACAGCCAGGCGCTCGGGGAGGGGGGATTCTAGCATCGACCGTGCAGTGGCCCTGGCTATCGTCCCGCGCCCAAGCTCCCTGAGGTTGAAATTTTAGGCTTGAAATATATAGTAACTCCAACACTCAGACGCTAATATGGCTGCCTGCTTGTGCAGTAGATGTTGTATCCCGGCCACAACTATAAATTGGGGGGAAAACCCATGACGACGACGCCATTTCGTAGTGCCCTAGGTTTTGTGCTGATTCTAGCGGTGGTCGGCGGACCCGCGAGGGCCCAGGTTCTCGAGGAAGTCACCGTGACGGCGCAGAAACGCCAACAGGATATCCAAGACGTCGGTATCGCGATCACCGCGTTCACCGGGGAGCAGATGAAGGCCTTGAGTGTAGAGCAGAGTTTCGACATCGCGGCTTTCTCCCCGGGCGTTCACATCAGC
>JAHEKG010000158.1 GCA_024638475.1 Rhodospirillales bacterium
CCGGTAAATTGCAAACCGACTAGCTCTATCTCCGGCGGCTGAATATCCCGAACCAGGGACCCGCAGGCCGTCAATCCAAAGACCAGCGCCAGCAATCCGGCCCTTGGTGTCAGTGCCCAAAAAAAACCGGGGGGCAGAAGCCCCCCCGGATTCCTGATCAAAGGCATTACTGCTTGAGCATTTTCTTAGCGTCTTCCTTGGCCTTTTCCATGGCATCTTCGGCATCTTCCATCATTGCCGCACCAGCATCTTTGGCTTCTTCAGTCATGTCGCCCGCGGCATCCATGGCCCCGGAGCCGGACTCCTTGACTTCGTCCATGGCGTCGCCTGCCATGTCGACGGCGGCGCTGCCGGCCTGCTCGGCCTCTTGCATGGCATCACCGGCGACGTCGCCCGCGCTCTCTGCGGCATCTTCAACGGCATCGGCAGCACTTTCCATCGCTTCTTTGGCTTCGTCCCGGCTTTCTTGGCTACAGGCCATCAACGTAGCGGCCAGGCCAAACATGGCGATTATGCGTAACATTCTAGACATCGAATTCCCCTTGAGTAGGTTAGTTTTTCGGGCCCCGATCCCTCCCAACGGCACCCTCTACCCGCCTGTTCTGCGGCGGAAGCCGAAGAGTTTACACCGGCCGGCTTTATGGGACATGTCTGGATTTGGCGACAAGCCAGCCAAGCCCGCGGCCCGAGGCGAAATCGCGGCGTCCTAACGCCGCAGGACAGATGAGTACTCGGCGCCGATGATCCGCCATTCGCCGTCGGGTTCCAGGGCAAATTCCAGCTCGAAGTGATACAGGTCCGCGGCGAGACCCGCCAGGGGGCGATTCTGGTCCCCGACTAAACCGGCCTGTATTCGCGCCCGCGCCGCGCTGTCGCCCTCGAGCTGGATCTCCTCCATTCCCCGCACCACGCCGATGCGGGGATAGGCCAGGAACAGGCCGCGAATCCGGTTGATGGCCGCTTCCCGGTTCAACTCCCTGGCGCCCACGAAGTCAGCGGACAGGAGATCTCTAAAATAACCGGTGTCCCGCGCTTCGACGGCGGCGAACGCCCCATCAACGCGCTGCCGTACGGCCTCGTCCGGCGGCGAACTGCCGCAGCCGGCGAGGGTGAGGGCGCCTAGCGCCAACAGCCTGAACATCGATCGCTTCATTGACGGTCTATACTAGCAGCCCATGGAAGTGACCCCAGATACCGTGCTCCACTTCTGGTTCCCCGCCCCACCCATTAATCCTCAGGCCCTCACCGCCTCCGTCGCGCTTTGGTTTCAGCCTAAGGCGGAGCAAGACGAGCAAATGCGTTCGAGGTTCGGCCAAGCGGTGCACCGGGCATTGGCCGGCAAACTCGATGGCTGGACCGCAAGCTCCGAAGGGCGCCTGGCCCTGATTCTGCTACTCGACCAATTCACCCGCTGCGTGTTTCGCGGTACGCCGCAAGCTTTCAGCGGCGACGCGGCCGCGCTGGCCCTCGCTAGTAACGCAATCGACCAAGGTCTCGATCGGCCTTTACGGGGGTTGCAGCGGCAATTTTTCTACATGCCATTTCAACATAGCGAGGACATCGCGACACAGAACCGGAGTGTCGAACTGTTCCGGCAACTTGCCCGGGAAGCGGGAGATGATGTCAGACCAGTATTGGATGAAGCCGTCGGCTATGCTGAGCTACACCGCGACATCGTCGCGCGATTCGGGCGGTTCCCGCATCGCAATCTAATTCTGGGCAGGGCCAACACCCGTGAAGAGAACGAATACCTAGCGGCCGATGCCCCCACGTTTGGCCAATAAGAGAGCTTTACCCTATGAATAATCAGCCCGCCCGGAGAGTCGCCATCATTGGCGGCGCACGCATCCCGTTCTGCCGCGCCCACACCGACTACGCCAACTGCTCGAATCGGGACATGCTGGAAGCTGCGCTCAAGGGCCTCGTTGCGCGTTTCGACCTCGACGGGGTCACCCTTGGGGATGTGGCCGCCGGGGCGGTGATGAAACACAGCCGGGATTGGAACCTAACGCGGGAATCGGTGCTGTCTTCCGGTTTGGCACCGCAGACCCCGGCTTTCGATCTGCAGCGCGCTTGTGGCACGAGCCTGGAAGCGGCCGCCCTGATCGGCGCAAAAATTTCTGTGGGTTTTATCGATTCCGGCATCGCCGCCGGCACGGATACCATCAGCGACATCCCCATCGTCTATCCCGACGAGTACCGGGCGATACTCATGCAGACGGCCAGGGCCCGCAGCCTCGGCGCCCGCATCAAGCCCTGGCTCGGGTTACGGCCGCGACACTTCAAGCCCGAGCTGCCGGGCGTGAGGAGCCACGCACCAAGCTATCCATGGGGGAGAGCACCGAGATTACCGCCAAACAATGGCGACTCGGACGCGAAGAGCAGGACGCACTCGCCTTAGCCAGCCATCAGAACGCGGCACGCGCCTATGACGACGGGTTTTTCGAAGACATCGTAGTGCCGTTTCAAGGTGTCACGGAAGATAACAACTTGCGTCGCGACAGCAGCTTGGCGCAACTCGGCAAACTCCGTCCGGTGTTCGATCGCGGCGGGGGCGGCACGATGACCGCGGGCAACAGCACGCCGCTCACGGATGGCGCCGCAGCCGTCCTGTTGGCCAGCGAACCATGGGCGCAACAACGCGGCCTAAAGCCGCAGGCCTATTTGACGTACGCTAAGACGGCGGCGGTGGACTTCGTCAAAGACGAAGGCTTACTCATGGCGCCCGCCTATGCGGTACCGGCGATGCTCACCGATGCCGGCCTGTCGCTACAAGAGTTCGACTATTACGAGATTCACGAGGCCTTCGCGGCACAAACGTTAGCGACTCTGAAGGCGTGGGAGTCAGCGGAGTTTTGCCGTGATCGCTTAGGCCTACAACAGCCGCTAGGTGCCATCGACCGGGCCAAACTCAACGTCAAGGGCGGCAGTCTTGCCATCGGCCATCCATTCGCCGCTACCGGCGCCCGTATTCTGTTGGGGCTTGCGAAGTTGCTGGCCACCAAGGGGTCGGGTCGCGGACTCATCTCCGTTTGTACCGCCGGCGGGATGGGGGTCACTGCTATCCTCGAAGCCCCTTAACGTCATCGGGCAGCCAGAACACTAACGCAAGGGTCCGTCATGGAATTAATGAATACCATTCTCGTCACGCTGAATACCATTCTCTGGCACAACTACGTGCTGCTCGCCGTCCTCGGCACGGGAATCCTATTCACGATCTGGAGCGGATTCTGCCAATATCGCGCTCTGACACACGGCACATTAGTACTCCGCGGCGGCTACGACGATCCTGGCGACCCGGGAGCGATCAATCACTTCCAAGCGCTGTCCGCCGCGTTGTCGGCAACCGTGGGGCTCGGCAATATCGGCGGTGTTGCGCTAGCAATTTCCCTGGGTGGGCCCGGCGCCGTATTTTGGATGTGGGTCGTTGGCGTTTTCGGCATGGCCATTAAGATGACCGAAGTGACGCTGTCCATGCTGTATCGAAATACGGACGATCCGGACAATCCCCATGGTGGCCCCATGTGGGTCGTCGCCAAGGGTTTAGCGCGCAAGAACCCCAACCTCGCCGGCCTGGGCAAGTTTATCGGTGGGTTGTTTTGCGTGACCTTGCTGGTTTCGACGGCGACCGGCGGCAACATGTTCCAGGCCTGGAACGTGGGTGAAATCACGCAACAGTATTTCGGAATTCCCAGCGTCGCCACGGGGATAGTGCTGGCATTGCTGGTGGGCATGGTGATCATCGGCGGGATCAAACGCATCGGCGCCGTCGCGGGCCGGCTCGTGCCCTTGATGGTATCGCTGTATCTGCTCGCGGGGATCTACGTGTTGTTCGTCAACGCGGGCGTCATTCCGGAAATGATTGGCCTAATCTTTAAGTCTGCGTTCGCGCCGCAAGAAGCTACCGGCGCATTTATCGGCGGAACGGCGGGTTACGCGTTCTTGTTTGGCATGAAACGGGCACTGTTTTCCAACGAGGCCGGTCAGGGCTCGTCGCCTATTGCCCATAGCGCCGCCAAAACCGATGAGCCCGTTCGCGAAGGCGTCGTCGCCGGTTTGGAACCGTTTATCGATACGTTGGTGGTCTGTACTTTCACTGCGCTGGTTATTCTCAGTACCGGCATCTGGAATCGCAGCGCAGAGGCCACCCTCGTGGTACCACCGGCAGTGATCCCCGTAGCCGCGGATCAATGGAGCCTGGCCACAACTCCGGCGCCTGCCCGCAACAGCGATACGTGGCTCGCGGGCGAGAGCGTCTTCATGATCGTCAAAGCCCACGAGAACGTTCAATCCGGCAATACATTACACCGGATCAGCGGCACCCTTATCGAGGAAAACGGCGGCTTCGCAATCGAGTGGGGATCGTTAGCAAGTCCTACGCGGCCGGAGGTATTCGACCCAGGCGTTTACGTGACCTACGTGGGCGCCACGTTGACCGCCAAGGCCTTCGACAGCGTCACCCCGGGGCTCGGCAAATGGCTCGTCACCTTGGCCGCCTGGCTGTTCGCCGTCTCCACCATGATTTCATGGAGCTACTACGGCGAGCAGGGCATGGTCTACTTGGCCGGCGAGCGCTCGGTGTTGGCTTACAAGCTCGTTTTTTGCGCCTTGATTGTCGTCTCCACGTGGGGCTTCATCAAAACGGATGCCCAGCTGGACAACCTCACCGGGATCGGTACCGGGGTGATGCTATTCGCGAACGTTCCCATCATGTGGCTGTTTGGCTCACAGGCGATGCGCGCTTATCGCGACTATATGCAGCGACTGAAAGACGGCAAGCTGGGGCCCGACCACCCGAAACCGAGCATCGAGGATTTGATCAGCGGCCGCGACGTTCGCTGACCGCGGCCACACGATGCTGCGCCTTAGCTGGTTGGGCATCCTGGCCCTGTTGCCCTTATCCGGCGGCGCCGAGGCGGTTGCTCCGGAGGTAGCCGCGGGTCAGCGCATTGCCACCGAGGCCCGCGAACGGGATCGAGGCTTCGGCGATAGCCGCGCGATCATCACCATGACGCTGCGCAATCAGCGTGGCGAGGAAACGCGTCGTGTGCTCCGCAGCCGAACGCTGGAAATGGATGCCGACGGCGATCGCAGTATGGTGATCTTTGACGAACCCAAAGACGTGGCCGGCACGGCCTTCCTCACCCATTCGCATCGCCATAAAGACGACGACCAGTGGCTTTATCTGCCCGCCCTCGGCCGAGTCAAGCGAATCGCGTCGAGCAACAAGTCTGGGCCTTTTATGGGTAGCGAGTTTAGTTACGAGGATCTGTCATCGCCGGAGGTAGAAAAATACACCCATGTCTATCTTGGCGACGAGACTTTCGATGGCCGCGAACACTTTGTTTTGCAGCGGACACCGCAGGACACTCGTTCCGGTTACCGACGTATGGTCGTGTGGCTGGATAAGGCACACTACCGCGCTTTTAAGATCGACTACTACGATCGCCGTAACACGCTCCTGAAGACCCTCACCGCCGAAGGCTTCACGCTCTATGGAGACCGGCATTGGCGCGCGACGAGTATGCTCATGGTAAACCATCAGAACGGCCGCAGCACCGGCTTACAATGGACCGACTATGTGTTCGGCAACGGCTATACCGAGGCGGATTTCAACCGCAACAATCTGTCGAAGATTCGCTAACGCATCCGCTGCACGGTGGCGCTGGACCGGTCTTTGGCAGGTCGTTTTGGTATTGGCCGCGACGCCGGCCTTCGCTGCGGCGGGGGAACTCAGCCTTGATTTGGGCCTCGAAGGACGTGTCTTTTTCGACCCGCCGCTGGATCCTCGGCAGCACGGCAGTCAAAGCTCGGCGACGCTGCGGGCCGAATGGTATGCGGATATGAACGGAGGCGCCGATCGAGTCGTCGTGAGTCCGTACTTGCGTCTAGATCAGAGCGATCCCGAACGGAGCCACGCGGACCTGCGCGAGCTGTATTGGCGTCATAGTGCGGGGGCGATGGATATTTACCTTGGCGTCCGTCGAGTCTTTTGGGGGGTGACCGAGGCCCTGCATTTGGTCGACGTGATTAACCAGACCGATCTCGTTGACAACCTCGACGGCGAAGACCGTCTTGGTCAACCCATGTTACAACTCACCTGGCAACAAGATTGGGGACAGCTTGAACTGTTTCTCCTGCCTTGGTTTCGCGAGCGAACGTTTCCCGGTAGCAAAGGGCGCTTGCGAGCGCCGTTACCGCTGCTCGCCGATCGAACCCGCTACGAAGCCGCTCAGGGACAGCGGCATCTGGACTGGGCGGCGCGCTATTTTCACGTCCTGGGGGCAGTGGAAATCGGCCTCGCACACTTTACAGGTACGAGCAGGGAACCCAGGCTCGTTGCCGGCATCGATCCGGCGACAGCGCAGCCCGTGCTCGTGCCTATGTACGAACTTACCGATCAGTCCAGTATGGATCTTGCGGCGGCGCTGGGTAATTGGCTGTGGAAACTGGAAGCGCTGTCACGGCGCGATAACCGCGGCCGGAGCACCGCGTTCACGGGCGGTTTCGAGTACACGTTCGTTGGGGTCAGTGGATCACGCACGGACCTTGGCTTGGTAGCGGAATATCAATTCGACGATCAGGGCCCCAGCCGATCATCTTTTCATAACGATCTCGTGGTCGGCGGGCGGCTCGCCTTCAACGACGTGCAAAGCACAGAGCTTCTGGTGCTCGCGGTTACCGACCTGGATCGTCGTAGCCGCCTATTTTCGCTCGAAGGCAGCCGCCGTCTCGGCAATAGTTGGCGGCTCAGCATTGAGGCACGATGGTTCAGCAGCGATGCGACAAACGATGCCCTGTTTGCATTGCGAAGCGACGACTACCTGCAGCTAACGCTCGAAAAATTCTACTGACCCAATAGCCAACCGAGTAAAAACGGTAATGCCAGGGCGGCAAACACCGAAGATACCAATACAATGCCCGCGACATCTTCGGGGTGCCGGTTGTAACGGGCGGCTAGCAAATAATTAAAGACCGCCGCCGGCATCGCACTTTGCAGAATGACGACGTTACGCACCAGCCCTTCCAGACCCAACGTGACGCTGATGGCCCAGCCGACGCCGAACCCCAGCACCACACGCCCCAGTCCAAACCCGACGGCGGTGGGCAACCGTGCCACTCGAAATCCGGCCAGTGCGTGGCCCATAGCGATCACCATCAACGGAATCGCGATGCCGGCCAATAAACTGATCAGGCGCTCGATCCAACCCGGCACCGCAACCTCCGCATTCATCAGTCCCAATCCCAAAACCGTCGCGTAAATAACCGGCGTCATGAACAACGTCCGCCATGCCGGCTTGGCCGATTGAAATAAGGGGCCGACGATAAATTGGGCGGACGACCCGACGATGTAAAAGGCGATCCCAAGACCGAGACCATCCTGGCCAAAGGCGAACAAACATAGCGGTAGACCGGTGTTACCCGTATTGCCGAAGACGAGGGGCGGCACGAAGGATCGCGCCGGCAGGCGGAGTGCGCGAACCGCCGTAAACGCAACGGTGGCGACCGCCAGTAGAACCATGACCGCCGCCAGCAAAATCGTCGTGAATTGTTCCAGCGGCAGCGTGATGTGCAACAACGTGTTGAGGATTAGGCAAGGCGTACCGATGTTCATCACAATCCGAGTCACAAACTCGCGATCGAAGGGTATGTCCAGTAAACGCCAGCCGACCCCGATGCCGGCAAGGGCGAAAACCGGTGCCAGCACCCCGACCAGCTGTTGGGCCAGCAACACCGTTACGACTGCTTCCCGGCAGCGTCCAGCGCTCGATCGATTGCGTCCTTGGCCTGCGCCGTGATCCCGCCCTTGCGGTACTGCTCGACCACCAGCGATTCCACCCTTTCGAGCACCGCATCTACGCTGGTTGCCTGCTTGGTTTGCAAATTGCGCGGCGCGGGGTCGGCCGCACTAAACAGGTTGATAGCGCGTTCGGTGCGCTTGCCCCAACGCACGATA
>JAHEKG010000159.1 GCA_024638475.1 Rhodospirillales bacterium
CTGGCTCGACGGCGCGGACTTCCTCGCCAAGGTGGAACTGGGCGTCGAACGGCTCGATCTGCCGGAGCAGGTTATCGATCAACTCCTGGGCCGAACAGCATGGAATTCCCGGGATGTCGTAGATGGGCTTGTCGGGATACAACTCGGCACACTGTCCGCCGACCACGCGCATGCTATCGACCACGTTGGCTTTGATGCCCAGCAGCCCGAGTTCGAAGACTTGGAATAGTCCACACGGTCCGGCGCCGATAATTAGAGCATCCGTTTGTATTGGTTGGTCCGCCATTAGGTCAATCTTCTCCCCTGGTCTAGTTTAGAATCTGGGCTGCAATTGTATCGGTAGTCGAACCACAAAAGGGTGCCCATATGCTGATTCGTTACATACTGTTTCTATCTGTAGCAATTTGGATGAGTGGCACTTGTGTGACACGGGCCGAACAGATTGCCATCATCGGTACCGGGATGATGGGCGGGGCGCTGGGGCCGCGCCTCGCCGCTGCCGGTCACAGGATTAGTTATGGAACTCGCGATCCTTCCCAGCCGCACATCCGCGATTTGGTAGCGGCAACCGGCGAATCTGCGCGAGCGACTACCCATGTTGACGCCGTGGATGGTGCGGCCGTTGTCATTATCGCAGTCCCGTGGAAGGCGTTGGAATCCGTGGCAATGGGTTTGCTGGCGCATATGGATGGCCACGTCGTCGTCGATATCACCAATGCGTTGCAAAACGCTGAGGATGGCCTTCCCGAGCTAATGGTGGACACGTCCGCCGGGGAAATGCTGCAAGCCTGGTTGCCGAAGGCCCGGGTGGTCAAGGCTTTCAACACCGTGGGATTTCATGTCGTGGCGGAGCCTGAGCGTGCACCCGGTGGCGTGACCGTGCCGGTCGCCAGTAATGATGACGAGGCGAAAGCAATCGTCATGGAGTTAGTGGAGCAATTGGGTTTCGAACCCTTCGATGCTGGCCCGCTGCGTTTCGCCCGCACGCTGGAACGGCTGGCTGGTCTATACCGGATTCCCCATTGGTCGGGGCGGCGGGACCAAGCTTTCGAATACTACTTTCGCAGGGTGGCGGAACCAACGCCGGCGGAGTTTCCGGTGCTGACTCGGCCGCGCCCCTGAGGGCGATCCAGGCTCCGCCTAGGCTGACTCTCCTAGTGAACAGGCCCGCCCGCTAGGCGCAATCCCGTAAGGCCCTCCGGTATGATGGGCCTCGAAGCGGGAGGGTCGGGCCTTATGAAATTTATCGGTCAGCTGGTCGGCGCGGTCGTCGTCGTCACGGTCGTCATCGCCGGTATCGTCGTTGCCCAGGATTGGCGCCTGTTTCAACGTTTCATGACGATGCCCGAGGACGTCGCCGCGCCCGAGGCGGCTTTGCATCATGAGCCCCGCGCCATGGTGGGCGAGGGCAAAGGTAGGCCGATTCCGGTCACTTCGGAGCAGCAACTACCGGCGGCCGCATTTGAAGAAGCCTGGGCGTACGCCAAGGAAACCGACACCGATGCCCTGATCGTCGCCTACGATGGCGAAATTGTCTTCGAACGCTATGCGCCCGGCGTCGATCAAGACACGATGTTTCAATCTCAATCCCTGCACAAGGGATTGACCGCCGTGGCCTTCGGCGCGGCGGTGGCTCGCGGGGCAATCCCGTCCATGCATACGCCGGCGGTGACTTACCTGACCGAATGGCAAGCGGATAGGGCGAAGCTTCCGGTCACCCTCGCCGATCTAGCGTACATGCAGGGGGGGATCGAGCGGCCCCGGTATGCCAATCACCCGTTCGCGCCGGGCGTGCAGTTATTTCTGACGGGAAAATTGACCGAGCGCACACTCAAGACACCGAGCGTGGCGCCTTCCGGATCCACCTACATTTGGTCCAACGCCAGTACCCAGGCGCTAGCCATCGCGATTGAACGCGCAGTCGGCATGCCCTGGGCAGAATTTCTGCGTGAAGCGCTATGGCAACCAGTCGGTGGCGGCGAGGCCTACGTGCAGCTAGATCGTCCCGGCGGCATGGCTCAGGCATTCTGCTGTTTCGTGAGCAACGCCCGCAACTGGTTGAGGGTGGGGGAACTGCTGCGCAACGACGGCGTGGTGGATGGGCAGCGCTTACTACCCAAGGGCTGGGTGAAGGCGATGACCACCGGTGGTGCGGCTAACCCGAATTACGGCATGCAGTTATGGGTCAACGAGCCCTATACCGGCGAGTTTTTGCTCAACGGCCGGCCTGAGATCAAGAAACAACGTGGGGCCAGTCTCGCCGCCCGGGACGCCTACTACATCGAAGGTCATTTCGCCCAGCGTCTGCATGTCGTGCCATCCGCGGGGCTGGTCATCGTGCGCTTCGGCGCGGATGTCGAGGACTGGGATGACGCGAGGCTCGTGAATGGGATAATCGCGGCGGCACAGACGCTACGCCGGCCGACAGGACTGGCGCCGGTGCCTGCGCTGGCCATGCCGTTCGGCGAGGGCGAGCAACCGCGCGCGCCTGACTACAACCTCGTCGCCGATTGGGCGGCGCACCCACAACAGTTCGACGCGGCTGATTTTGATCCTAGCGGGGTATCACGTTCTGAAGATATTCGCGCCGATGCATTCTACGTTAACCCGACGACATACCGCGGCCCCACTTGGAACGCGCCGCTCGATGACCCCACGATCAACGCACAAGTGGACGCGGTGGTGTTGGGTCAAGCCACGATCCTACGTGACTGCTGCAGGATCTTTGCGCCGCGTTACCGGCAAGCGAGTGCGCCTTCTGTCTACGATCGAACGGGCAGCGGGGTCAAAGCCCGCGCTTTCGCGTTCGAGGATGTTAGAGCGGCATTCCGGCGCTTCGTTGCCGTATCAGACCGGCCGTTCGTGTTGCTCGGCCACAGTCAGGGCGCATTCCACGTGCAGCTGTTGTTGGCCGAAGAGATTGTCAATACGGGTCTGTTAGATCGGCTGGTCGTTGCCTATGTGGTCGGGGTGCCGATTCCCGAGGCGTCGTTTGACACTAGCTTGGTTGGGTTGAAGGCTTGCGATTCAGCGACGGCAACGGGTTGCGTTGCCGGCTGGAGTACATTCGGACCCGGTACGAACGCTGCTGCCTATCAACAAGTGATGGTGCAACGCTATCCTCAATTCGTCGGCTCCGATGGAGCAGTGAATATTCTTTGTACTAACCCACTGACGGGCGGTCCTGATGCGGCCCTGGCGGATCGTAATGCGGGTGCGGTACCACTTCCCGATATCGGGGGTTATCTGGGCGAACCCATCCCGGGCCTGGTTGGGGCAAACTGCGACCGTGGCCAGTTGCTGTTAACGCGGACGCCGGGCTCGCCCTTTGAAGCGATGGCCATGCCCGATGCGAACTACCATTTCTACGATATAGCGTTGTTTTATGCCAACCTCCGGCGCGATGTGGCGCAGCGGGTTGCGCAATGGCACATCAAAGGAGCTACGGAATGAGCAAATGGCTATTGATGGTGTTGGCGCTACTCGCCATCGCATTTGCATTGACGGCTTGGGTCTGGTCATCGGACCTACTCAAGCTGGAGCTCAGCGAGCTCGAGGAAAAGTATGCGACCGCGGATTCCAAGTTCATGGACGTCGACGGCGTGCGGATGCATTACATGGACCAAGGCGAGGGCCCGGTCGTGGTGTTGCTGCACGCCTCTTTCATGCACCTGCGCACCTGGGATAGCTTGGCCGCGGCGTTGGCCGCGAATCACCGAGTAATCCGCATGGATTTCCTCATCGCTGGCTTGACGGGTCCTGAGCCCAACCAAAACTACTCCTTCGATCGCAACCTCGAGCTGGTGCACGAACTGACGCGGAAGCTTGGGGTCGAAAAATTCGCTATCGTATCCACTTCATCGGGGGGGATTGTTGGTTTTAATTACGCTGCGCAGTATCCAGAGCGCGTCAGCCGCTTGGTGCTCGTGAATTCCGCCGGGTTACCGCGCACGCGGGTGACGAATCCTAATCGTGCTCGCGGCACGGTTATCAGCCGCTGGTTTTCCGCGCGCCATCAAACCCGCGAGATGTTACGTGAGACGCTAGACCAGAATTTCATTGAACCCCATGAGCCTCCCGACTGGTTAGTGGATATGAACTACGACATGCGCCGCCGGAAGGGCGCGAGAGAGGCAGGTGCTTTGCAGATGCGTAATTTCCGCACCGGCGACCCGGCCAGCGTGTTGGCGAAGGTACGCGCGCCGACACTCATTCTCTGGGGGCTCGACAATCAGACGGTGGTGCATTTGGAAGCGGACGTCTTCCAACTCTGGTTGACCCAGGCGCCGACCATCAAAAAGAAATACCCCGGGGTTGGGCATTACCTGTATATGGAAATCCCGGAAGATTTCAATGCCGACCTGGCGAGCTTCCTGGCCGGTGATTGGGATGCACAGCTCCGCTACACGAGACGAGTTGCGGTGCAGGCCGCCGCAGTGGCCGTCGAATAACAGGAACGGGTCACCATGATAATCATCACTCAAGAACGCTGGCACACAAACCAGTTACCACAGCTGGATTCACTCCTGACGGCCGCACTCACGGAAGCCGTCGTTCGACCCGACGCCGTGATGGTGCTTCTGCCCCTTGGCGAATCTGCTTGGGAAGCGCTGCAATCCGAGGCGGATTTGCTGGCCGCGTTAGGCCGGCTCGCCAAGCAGCATGGCGTGTTCTTAGCAGGCGCGGCGCCCATGATCGCTTCGCATTCGGAGCGGGCTCAGACGGTTGGTTTCTTGCTCGGACCGGAAGGCGAGACCGCGTTGCGCTGTGCCAAGATCTCCCCCGATTATCTGGACGGCTTCTCCGACAGCGCTTGCGAATTAGGAAAGCAGGCCAACTTGCCCGTCGCCGAAACTCCGTTAGGGCGGGTGGGTATGCTGGTCAACGAAGACATTTTCTTTTCGCATTATGCGCGTGTGTTGGTTTATGAGGGCGCGGAGCTGATCCTGAACCCTAGCCGCGAAAAGCGCGACTACATGTTCGAGAGCAGGCAGCGTTCCCGTGCAACCCGGGCCTACGAGAGTTCGGCCTACGTTGCGGTAGCGACTCCGCGGCAGATCGACAAGCGCGGTTTCATCGCGAATATTCCCACCGCATCAGCCATGTATTGCTTCGATGACGAACATTTCGATCGCGCCGAACATGACGAGAGTTTCTTGGTGCCGCAATACGATATCAACCGGCTGCGCCGTAAGCGCAGTGGGGTCTTTTTCAACGAGCCCGTATTCTTGCGTACGGGGGTGTATGCTCAAGGTATTAAGCGTTTGGCAGGGCAGCAAAGCACCGAGCCGTTGCCGACGACTAGGGCGGGGTGGATTCAGGAGGCCCAGCGGCGTATCCGGGAGCAAGCGACGGCCAACGCTCGGGCGCTGCCTGCCAACTCGCTCGACGAATATCAAGCCGTGCTGGTGCAGGGGGAGTTCCGGGTGATTCAACAGACTAGCCCGGATCCGGCCAGTATTCTCCAGAAAAACCTCGATGAGGCGATCGGCCTCGCGGCGCGTAACGCCGCCGACCCCAACATCAAGCTTGTGTGCTTTTCGGAATTTTTCATGACGGGTTCGGGTGGTGCGGGTAGCCGTACGCCGGCGACGCTCGAACGAATCGCAGTAACCTATCCGGGCCCGGAATTAGATCGGTTGAGTGAGTTTGCCGTCGAGAAGGGTGTTTACGTCGCGGGTTCGTCGTTCGAGAAGGATCCAAAGTTTCCCGGCCGCGTGTTTAACTCGGCATTTATCCTCAACGATTCCGGCGATTTGATCCACCGTTATCGCAAGATTCATTGCGCAGATATTTGGGGAGTGCTACCCGATACGACACCCGGCTCCGTATTTTCGGAGTACGTAGACACCTACGGCTACGACTATTTATTCCCCGTAGCTAATACGCCGTTGGGACGCTTAGCCACCATGGTGTGTTTCGACCATACGGTTCCCGAAACGGCACGCATGCTCACGCAATTAGGCGCGGAAGTGATTATTCATTGCACCTCAGATCCTCATGGAGCCGGGCGCCGGCCCTGGGAGGAGTGCCGGATGACTCGAGCCTTCGATAACAGCGCCTATATTCTAGCGCCGCGGCCCGGGGGCGAGTACTTTGACCCCGAGGCGGCCCACCCCGGCACGTTCCTGCGCGGATACACCCGCATCATCAATTTCGATGGTAGGTTGCAGGGCGAAGCGGATACCTCGGGCAAGGTCGGGTTTAATGTCCAAGTCGATCTAACCGCGCTGCGCCGCCATCGGGCGAACACGGCGGCCAACATGCTCATTTGGGACGATCCGAGGGCCTATGCTCACATTTATGACAAAGGCTTTGGCTTACCTAACGACATCTGGGCGGGCGACCCAGCCGACAATCCGTATGTGGGTTTTAAACAGATGCTCAAGGTATTGGAGCGTTATTATGCAGATGGAATTTATGTACCGGCGAAAGTCAAGACCTACAACGAACTGGCTGACGAAAAGACCCACATGGATGGCGAATTCGTCTCAATGTAATGACTGAGCTAGGCCGCGCCCCCAGCAACGACGAGGTTTTTCCGCCCGCCGGATTTGCTGTGAAATTCGTAAGTGGATTCTCGCAGGCCGTCGATTATCTGAAATATATATCCTACGAGCTGTTTGTTCTTTTCTTTTATAGCCAGGTACTCGGCCTATCCGGGACATTGGCCGGACTGGCGATCCTGATCGCGATGATCGTCGATGCCGTCACCGATCCCGTCGTGGGCAGCTGGTCAGACAGCGTTCGCTCGAAGATAGGGCGGCGTCATTTGCCAATGCTGCTTGCGGTGCTGCCGGTCGGATTCTTCTTTTTCTTGTTGTTCTCGCCGCCTTCTGGCTTGAGTGAATGGGGGTTGTTCGCTTGGCTTGCCGGGGTATCCATTTGTTTGCGTACGGCCTTCACGTTCTTTGCGGCGCCAGCCCACGCTCTGACGGCGGAGATCTCTCCCTATCCGGCCGACCGCGCCGAAATGGGGATCTACCGCCAGCTGATTTCAGCGGTTGTGCAATTCGCATTGTTGGCCGTGGCGTTTGATTGGTTTTTCAGCGCGACGGACGAGTTTCCGAACGGCCAGGAAAACCCAGCGGCTTATCCGGCGTTTGGCGTAGCCGGTGCGGCTGCGATCATGTTTTTCATGATGGTGACCTTCGGAGGCACCTGGAAACATATCCTGAAGTTCGAGCGACATCTCGGCCCCGCGACGCGCGCGCCGTTTTCCTTCAGAAAATCGATCAAGGGCTGGGTGAGGGCGCTGGCTGGTTCGAGGAATTTCCGTGCGATTTTCTTTGGTCTCTTGCTCGCTTCCACCATGGGCTCTTGTTACCGTGCGCTGAGCCTTTATTTGGGCACTTACCTATGGGAGCTCGAACCCGCGCAAATAAAAATCTGGCAGCAAGTCGTACTAGTCGGCATGTTTGTGATGGCGATTTGTGCGCGCTTTGTCGTGACGCGGGTGGAGCCGAAAACCGTGTACCTAACCGGTTATGTTCTGCTACTCAGCGCCTATGCTCTGCCGCCGGCTTTGACCCTGCTTGGCGTCTTGCCACCGGTTGGCACATCAAGCTTGGGGTTCGTATTGTACGGTTTCAATGCCATGGCCGGCGCTGGTGCCGGCCTGATCATGATCTGCTCGTTGATATTGTTTGCTGAGGCGGCGGACGAATACTTTTTTGTCAACGCGATTTCCCAAACGGGGATGCTGTTCGGACTGGTTACCTTCGGCAACAAGGCAGCGAGTGGCACCGGCAAGCTCATCGCCGGTTGGCTGACGGATGCCGTTGGCTTTCCGAGTGCCGAGAATATCGAGACGCTCACGCCCGAGATCCTGTTGAGCCTAACGTTCTGGTTGGTGGTGATTACCGGCGTAATTGGTGTTGCGGGATTTTTGATGCTAAGGACTTATCACCTGAGCCGAGATCGTCACGCCGAGGTACTCGCGGGG
>JAHEKG010000160.1 GCA_024638475.1 Rhodospirillales bacterium
CTGCAGATACCACTCGCGAAAAAGTTCAAGCTCCGCGGTTAGCAAGGCCGCATCGTAGAGTGGCAGTTCGAACGCAAATGCCCCGCCATGGCTTTGTAATTTCACCAGCGCGGTAATCGCGTCGGCATAAAGCTGGATGTACTCCTCCCGGCTTGCGTTCGCCAGCGCGTGCAAATACTGCCGACTACCGAAGTCCGAGATCAACAGGAATCCCCGCGCCTCGTCGCACTCAACAATCGTCGGCACGTTGAGGCCGATTTTCGCCAGCACCGCCCCCACACGCAGGAATGGGGTCAACGGTTCCTGGGCCGGCGGGGCGTCCATGGCAATCCAAACGCCGGATGGCGCGATGATGCGGAAGTAACGGCGAAAACTCGCGTCGCCGCTGGCGGGAGTGCATTGGATCTCGGGCTCACCCAAGACATCCTGAACCCACCGGGTGAGCAACTTCAGGCGTTGATCGTCAGTCTTAGTCACTCACCGTATCCGATTGAAGGCAAAGGTAAACTATGCCATTGTAGCGCCCCCAAAGAATACTGACTCACGTGCCGAAGAATCATTTTTGGCTTGCCCTCCTCGTTGGGCTCTGGCTAGCCCCCGGGCAGGCCCGCGGCGCGGACGCCTGTCTAATACCTGAACCCATTCAGATTGACGATGCATGGGACGAGGACGATCCCAGTGTGCACATCGATGCGGGCACCGTGGAACTGCAACGCGAGGGCGGCGCAAGCTTCACCGACGGGGTTCAAATACGCCGGGGACGGCAACGCATCAGGGCCGAGGCCGCCCGCTACGACAAAGAGGGGCGGCGCCTGAGCGTCGACGGTCCGGTCGAGTATCAAGCACCCGACCTTACGATCAGAAGCAACGATGCGGATCTGGATACCGTTAGCCGGGAGCTCAGTTTTTTTGGTGCCAGCTTCGAATTACCCCAGCGCCCAGCGAGAGGCGCAGCCGACGAACTACAAATCCGCGCCGATAACAGTCTCGGCCTCGAGGGCGTGAGATACACCACCTGTCCGCAGGGCCAAGACGATTGGCAGATCAATGCAGCGGAAATAAACCTCGACATTGATCAGGGCTTGGGTACCGGGCGAAACGTCAAGTTGGATTTCAAGGGCGTGACGATCTTGTACCTACCGTACATATCGTTCCCCATCTCTGACAAGCGAAAAACAGGATTCCTCATTCCCGAGTTGCGGCGTAGCAATAGCAGCGGAACGGATGTAGCGGTACCGTACTACATCAACTTGGCACCAAACTACGATCTGACCCTCACCCCGAGATTAATGACTAGCCGAGGGCTTCAGCTCAACAATGAATTCCGCTACCTACTCCCCAATCACGAGGGCATGCTGCGGCTGGAGTATCTGCCAAGCGACTCCAGATTGAAACGCGAACGAAGCTTGATCGCCGCACAGCACGTGAGCTTTTTCCGCCGTGCCTGGCGGCTGTCAATGGATATTGCCGATGTCTCCGATGGCGAATATTTCGAAGACCTGGGCTCCAGCCTTTCGAGCGCTAGCAGGACCCATCTGGACCGCCGCGTGGACTTAGAGGTTTTCGCCCCTAATTGGACATTCTTAGCCCGCGTCCAGGCATTCCAAACCATTGACGATCAAATTACCGGACTTCAAAAACCGTATCGCCGGCTTCCCCAGTTGGCCTTCCAAGGCGTTTGGGGAACGGGACCCGTAAACCTGAGTGTCGACACTGAAATAACGAGCTTCGAGCGCAACATTGGGGTAGATGGCTGGCGATTCGACGTCACTCCCGAAATCAGCATCCCCTTCGAGCGTCGGGGCATTTATTTCACACCAGCGATTGCCGCTAGTTATACCGGCTACCAGCTAAAAAACATGAGCAGCAGTTTTGGCAACGACAACCCTTCGCGAACCTTACCGATAGCCAGCGTCGATGCCGGCATGCGTTTCGAGCGGTCGCTGAGAGGCGGTCGTTTCACGCAATTGCTGGAACCCCGTTTGCTGTACGTCCATGTACCCTTCGAAGCGCAAACAGATTTGCCGGTATTCGATACGATCTCGCCGGATCTCAACCTCGTTCAGCTGTATCGCAAATCCCAATTCCTCGGGCCTGACAGAATAGCCGATACCGACCAAACCAGCATTGGCTTTACCACCCGAATCATCGACAACAATACCGGCAGGGAGCGGCTGCGCGCCACGTTTGGCCAAATCCGCTATCTGAGCGCACAGGGCGTCACCTTGCCTGGACAGCGACCTATTAACGAAGGGACTGGGGAATACCTAGCCGAGGTAGGAGTCAACGTTTACGGTAATTGGAATTTCGATATCGCCTATCAATGGAACGACGACACCAGTACGACAACCCGAGCAGAGACTCGACTCCAATACCGGCCCGGCAAAGGGCGCCTTTTGAACCTAGCCTATCGATTCAGGCGCGGTAGTCTCGAGCAGACCGACGTTTCTGCGGTGTTGCCGATTGGTGATCGTTGGAATCTTGTCGGACGGCACAACTTCTCGCTGCGCGACAAAAAGGATTTGGAGACTTTTCTCGGCATAGAGTACGACTCCTGCTGCTGGCGGTTGCGGGTTGTAGGGCGGCGCTACGTAAGCCGCAGCAACGGCCAAGCGGACAATTCCATCGCCTTGCAACTCGAACTTAAGGGCCTGACGAGTGTCGGAGACCCAGCAGACAAATTACTCGAGCGTGGTATTCTTGGCTACCGCGATTATCGTGACTAATTACCGTAACTGATTATGAATAAAAGACTTTATCTCAGATCCACCGGCTTGGCTGGCGCCCTGATCGGCCTGGGAGCGGCCCAGTTGGCATTCGGACAGACCCGAGAGTTGGGCGGCGGGGGCGTACTTCTCGATGGCGTGGCCGCAATCGTCGACGACGGTATTGTGCTCAAGAGTGAATTGCGCCAACAGGTCGCGCTTATTGCCGAGCGCTTGAAAGGGGAAGGCACATTGCCGCCCTTGCCGATCCTCGAACGCCAAATTTTGGAGCAGCTCGTGGTCCGGCGGATTCAGTTGCAGCGAGCAGAACGATTCGGCATCGCAATCAGCGACGATATGTTGAATCAAACTCTGGCGCGGGTAGCGGCGCAACAGGAAGTCGCCTTCGAAGAATTGCCGTCGAGACTCGCGGCCGAGGGTATCGACTATGCTCTTTATCGCCAGGACCTGCGCGAACAGATCATTCTTGAGCAGCTCCGCCAGCGGGACGTCATTGGGCGCATTAATGTTAGCCCCAAGGAAATGGATTATTGCCTGAGCCGCTCGGAAAGTTCCGCTTTCGAGAATCTGGACTACAACACTTCCTATATCCTACTGGGAGCACCCGAAGCGGCATCACCGCAGGAGCTTGACCAAGTCCGCCAGCAACTCGACAACATCTACGAACGCCTGGAGGCGGGTGAGAACTTTGCCGAATTGGCGGTGCGTTTCTCTGATGGCCAAAATGCGTTGGAGGGTGGCGCACTCGGCTGGCGCAAGGGCTCACAGCTTCCGACGCTGTTTTCTGACGTAGTAATAAAGCTGAAGCCCGGTGATATCTCGCAGCCCATCCAAACAGGCAGCGGATTTTACATCGTGCGTCTCAACGAAACCCGCGGTGCCGAGAAAGTTCTTCAGGACCAGGTGAGGGTCAGACACATCTTAATCTCACCTAACGAGATACTCGATAGCGCAGCCGCCGAACAAAGAATGCTGGCGATTCGTAACCAAATCGTCAGCGGGGAAGAATTCAGCGCAATTGCTAAGGCGGTCTCTGAAGACCCCGTTTCGGCTGCCGAAGGTGGCGACCTGGGTTGGGCTGCCGCCGGCACGTTCGCCCCAGAGTTTGAGCAAATGATCGACGCCCTCGACGTCGGCGTCGTCAGCGAACCATTTCGTACCCGTTTCGGCTGGCATATCCTCGAAGTCCTCGAGCGCCGCCAATACGACACCACCAATGAAGTGAAAGAACAGCAATGTTTCGAATCGATACGCGCTAGCAAGCTCGAGGAAGAAACCGAGTTATGGCTGCGCCGCTTGCGGGACGAAGCGTACGTGGAGTACCGCCTCTAGCCGTGACCGCCCTCCCCTCGCTGGTCATTACCACTGGTGAACCTGCGGGCATAGGCCCTGAGCTGTGTGCAAAGGCCGCCGCCGAACGGATTGCTGCACGGATAGCCTTTATCGGCGATCCCGAGCTCATCGCGAACCGGGCGGAAGCCATCGGCGTAGCCGTCACCCTGCGATCAATAACCCGCAACACCCCAATACCCGCGCACGAGCCGGGGCAACTCTGCGTCATCCCTGCCCATCTCGCAACACCCAGCCAACCGGGCCGATTGGATCCCAGCAACGGCCCATACGTCGTCGAGTTGCTCGATCGCGCTCTGGAGTATTGCCGTGGCGGCGCCGCCCAAGCCATGGTCACGGCGCCGGTCCAAAAAAGTACCGTAGCCGACTCGGGCATCGCCTTTTCGGGCCATACGGAATTCTTGGCCGAGCGACTGGGTGCCGCCTCTCCAGTCATGTTATTGGCCGGCACGCGCCTGCGTGTCGCATTGGCCACCACTCACTTGCCGCTCGCCCAGGTACCGGCAGCAATCACCACTGAGCGCTTGACTACCACCCTTGAGGTGCTGCATCACGATCTCGTCCATCGCTTCGGGATTGCGTCCCCGCGGATTCTCGTGCTCGGGCTCAATCCCCACGCCGGCGAAGCAGGTCATTTGGGTCGGGAGGAGATCGACGTGATACAACCGGTCGTGGACAAGCTCCGGGAACAGGGAATGAATCTTAGCGGCCCGGTGTCCGCCGACACCGCTTTCGTAGGCGCGGCCGGCCAAGGCATCGACGCCGTGCTGGCCATGTATCACGACCAAGGCCTGCCGGTGATCAAGGCACTCGACTTCGGCGAGGTGGTCAATGTCACGCTAGGGCTGCCCATCATTCGCACGTCCGTCGATCATGGCACAGCTTTGGATATCGCTGGGACGGGCCGAGCCAGCGCAGCAAGTCTGCTCGCGGCGATCGCCCTCGCCATTAAGCTGGCCCTTACAAGCGGGTGAGCCACATCCCCCGCAAACGTTTCGGTCAACACTTTCTCCACGACCCGGCGTGGATCGCTCGAATCGTGCAGGCCATCAAGCCCGAGGCCGATGACTTCATGGTGGAGATCGGACCTGGTCAAGGCGCATTGACGGCACCCTTGCTGGAAAGGTTGGAGAGGCTTCACGCTGTTGAACTCGATCGCGACCTAACGGCTCAACTCCGCCACCGGTTTCCGCCCGAGCGGTTGATATTGCATAGCGCGAATGCGCTGGCATTCGATTTCGCAGCGCTCACGGCACCACCGCGGTTGCTGCGAATTGTGGGCAACCTGCCCTACAACATCTCGACACCGCTATTATTTAGACTACTCGAGCAGCGCCACGCGATCGTCGATATGCATTTTATGCTGCAGCGGGAAGTCGTGGAACGCATGGCCGCCGAGCCCGGATCCAAGCGCTACGGTAGGCTTACCGTCATGCTCAGCTTGTACGCAACTATCGAGCCCCTATTTGACATAGGTCCCGGCGCCTTCAAACCGCCTCCCCGCGTTTGGTCCAGTATTGTCCGCCTCACACCCCGAACCCGCCCCCTGGCGGCGATTACCGATTCCACCGTATTTGCCCAGGTGGTGAGCAGCGTCTTCTCTCAACGGCGGAAAACCCTGGCCAATGGCCTCAAACACTGGCTTTCTAAGGAGCAAATCCTGAGCCTCGGACTCGACCCGAGCGTCCGCGGTGAGACCCTAGCCGCCGGCAGTTTTGCCGCTCTGGCCAATCTGGCCCACCAGAACATAATAAGCAGTGGGCGCGAGGGCCCCGAATAGCTAGAATCACGTCATGGCCGCCAGCAACAGAATAGACATCGCCGTGGAAACCGATTATCTGGAATCCCAATCTGACCCGGATGACCACCGCTTTGTCTTTGCCTACACCATCACGATTCGTAACGAAGGGACGGTGCCGGCGAAGTTGCTCAATCGTCACTGGATCATTACCGACGCCGATGGGAACACCCAGGAGGTGAAAGGTGAAGGCGTGGTCGGCGAGCAGCCTCGGTTGGACCCGGGGCAGGGCTTCCGTTACTCCTCCGGCGCTGTGATCAAGACCCCTGTCGGCGCGATGCAGGGTAGCTATGAAATGCTGACGGACGATGGCGAACACTTCGACGCGCCCATCGAGCCGTTCACGCTAGCGAAACCCGGGTTGCTGCACTGACGCTATACGCCATCGGCGACATCCAAGGCTGTCGCGCCGCCCTCGATAAACTACTTGAGCACATAAAGTTCGATCCGAACCGAGATCATCTGTGGCTGGTGGGTGATCTCGTCAATCGCGGACCTGATTCGCTTGGGGTATTGCGACGGGTAAAAGCGCTGGGCGACCGCGTAACCACCGTGTTAGGCAACCATGACCTGCACCTGCTCGCCGCGGCCGCGGGTCATGGCCGCCACGGCGCCGAAGACACCTTCGGCGATATACTGCGCGCAAAGGATAGTCGCCAGCTCATAACTTGGCTGCGCCACCGACCATTGCTACATTGGGACAAGGCCACGGGCCACGCGCTCGTCCATGCCGGTATTCCGCCACAATGGACACTTGCACAGACCGAAGCCTACGCAAGCGAAATCGAAAGCATATTGCGAGGGTCGGATTGGCGGCATTTTTTTGCGGCCATGTACGGCGACGATCCGGCGCAATGGTCCACGGATCTCGCACCGGAGCTGCGCCGACGCTACACAATCAACGCCCTCACCCGCATGCGCTTTCTGCATCCGGACGGATCGCTGAACTTCAGTAACAACGGGCCCCCGAATGAAGCCGATGCCCTCGTGCCGTGGTTCCAGTTTCCAACCCGGCGTAACACGGAGACACGCATCGTCTGCGGGCATTGGGCCGCACTCGGTCTTCGGCAGGAAAACAACGTCGTCGCGCTCGACAGCGGCTGTGTGTGGGGGGGCTCGTTATCAGCAAAACCCTTGCAACCGCCCGGCGAAATATTGAGCATTAACTGCAGCGCTTAGATTATCGATCCCTAGACCGTCGGCACGACGTTCGCGTTGAGACGAAATAAGTTGCTGGAATCATAGCGATTTTTTACCTCAACTAGGCGCGCGTAATTACCTTGGTAGTTGCGGTTCACCAACTCCTGACTCTCGTCGTAAACATCGTTAGTATAAAAACCGCGGGTATGGGGCTCAATGTCGCTCCAATATTTCTTTACCTGGCGTATATGCGGGGCGGAATCCGTGCCGACCTCCCAGCCAACGGAGGTAAACATATTGTAGTTCGAATAGCGGTGCGCGAAGGCGGTAGCGTCCGCTGCCACCCGACCGACGGCGCCGCCGGAGTGTTGGAAGAACAGGGTAGTCGAACGATCCGGATGGGTTTCGAAGCCTTCGACCGCCGCTGTGATCAATTCGGGGGTAATCTCTTGCACGAAACCGGATTTTTGATACTCGCCCATGGCACGAGGGTCGGAGTTGTCCCAGCTCCGTTGCAGGGCCACGTAGTCGACCGCTTTGACGCCGTTCTGCAGCGGCTTGCCGAGTTTCGCTAACGGTGCCAATAATTTGTCGGCTTTGCGCTTATCCCCGGAGTAGCAGACGTGCAGCATCAAGATACCACCCAGCATAGCGCAGTCCATGTATAACTCGTCCGGGGCTTCGGCGGTGAACTCCGAGTAAAACTGGAGAATCTCTTTACTCCGAGCCTGCGGGAATATCATGTCGCCACCCACCACGGCACGGTCCATTGGGTGGAGCTGGAATTCGAATGCCGTCACGACGCCGAAGTTTCCGCCCCCGCCGCGCACGCCCCAATAAAGGTCCGGATGTTGCTCCGCGCTCACCCGGCGCAGCCTGCCGTCGGCTGTGACAATGTCGACGCTCTTCACATTGTCAAGCGCG
>JAHEKG010000161.1 GCA_024638475.1 Rhodospirillales bacterium
CTCAGCCGGCGATGCTTGATGGCCCTTCCCGGGAGAAGCTGGCCGAACTCGTCGAGCGTCACCCGACGCTGCGTACGGTCATGGAGTTTCGCGCGGAGCTGAAGGCGCTGTGGGAAGGCGCTCACATGAGTAACGAACGTTTGTTGGCGGAACTCAAGGCGTGGTGTGCCCGCGCGGAGGCAAGTGGCATTCAGGCCTTGGAAGAGTTTGCGGCGGGGCTACGAGGCTACCGATTGGCGGAGTTTTCGGCCCGCTAGGCTCATCAGTAGCCGACACGAAAAACCCGCATCGCTGCGGGTTTTTTTTATTTGATCTTGGCTTCTTTGTAGATCACGTGTTTGCGCACCCGGGGGTCGTATTTTTTGACTTCCATTTTCTCCGGATGCAGACGCTTGTTCTTGGCGGTCGTGTAGTAATGGCCGGTGCCGGCGGACGAGACCAACTTGATTTTTTCGCGCATGGTTGCTCCTAGACCTTCTGACCGCGGGCGCGCAGGTTGGCAAGCACTTGCTCGATCCCCAGCTTGTCGATGGTGCGCATGCCCTTGCCCGACACCGTCAGCTTGACGAAGCGCTGTTCGCTCTCGACCCAGAACCGATGGGTGTGGAGGTTCGGTAAGAACCGGCGCCGGGTTCGGTTGTTAGCGTGGGACACGTTGTTACCGGCCATGGGCCGTTTTCCGGTGATTTGACAGACTCTGGACATAGCTCGACCCGGGACGTTTGTAGGTAGGGAAAGGCGCCGCAATATACAAGGCTTTCCCAGTCTGAGCAAGGTGTTACAACAGCCCCCGGCGGGCCAGGGAGGCGCAGGCACCGCCGTTGCCGATGATGATGTGGTCCAGCACCCGCACATCGATCAGCCCCAGCGCGGCCTTGAGGCGGCCGGTAATTTGCCGGTCGGCGTCGCTGGGCTCCGGCGAACCCGAGGGGTGGTTGTGGCCCAGAATCACGGCCGCCGCATTGTGGAACAGGGCGCGTTTCACTACCTCGCGGGGATACACGACCGCGCCGTCCAAGCTGCCGTGGAACATCTCCTCCCCGCAAATCAGCCGATGGCGGGTGTCCAAGAACAGACAACAGAAAAGCTCGTGCTCGAGGCCCACTAGCCGCGCCTGGAAATAGTTGGTCGCCTGGCCCGGGTCGGTCATGGCCATGCCGGGGTCACGGGATGCCGCCAGGAAGCGGCGCCCCAGCTCCACACTGGCCTGTAAGCGGCAATAGCCGACCCAGCCGAGCCCGGGATGCTTGAGTATTTGGCTCGGCTGGGCGGACAGCAGGCGGGTCAGGCCGCCTAGCTCGCTCAGCAGTCCGCGCGCCAGACTGACCGCATCGACACCCGCCGCCCCATTTCCCAGCAGGACAGCCAGTAACTCGCCGTCGCTGAGTTGGCGGGGGCCATGTTGCCTCAGGCGCTCGCGGGGGCGTTCGGAGGCAGGCCAGGATCGAATACTCATGGGGCTCATTGTCCGGTAGCGGCGCGCTTTTCACGGCCGGCAAAAGCGGCCGAAACGCGAAGAAATGCACGCTGCCTGGGGCCACCGAACGGTTTGCGGCCAGGTCTGGGCCGGGTTGGGGCCGTTCCCTGGCAAACCCGGTAATCCCTGGGCTAAGCTGGGGGTTATGGACGGGTTGCAAGATCGCAAAATCATTCTTGGGGTCACGGGCGGAATCGCGGCCTACAAGAGCCCCGATCTGGTGCGCAAGCTCGCCGCCGCCGGGGCCGAGGTGCAGGTGGTGCTGTCCGCTGGCGCCACACAATTCGTCGGCGTTGCCGCGCTGCAAGCCGTATCGGGCAAGCGAGTACGGCAAGATTTGTGGGATCCGGACGCCGAAGCGGCCATGGGACACATCGAGTTGGCCCGCTGGGCCGATATGATTCTGGTCGCGCCGGCAACCGCCCACTTCATAGCCAACCTGGCCGGCGGTCAGGCGC
Organism: Rhodospirillales bacterium; assembly: GCA_024638475.1. Lineage (GTDB taxonomy): Bacteria > Pseudomonadota > Gammaproteobacteria > Steroidobacterales > JAHEKG01 > JAHEKG01. Next base: position 1,936 of record JAHEKG010000161.1, read on the forward strand.
CTGACTTGCTCACCACGCTGTGTGTGGCCACGCGTGCGCCGATGGTGCTGGTCCCCGCGATGAACCAGGCCATGTGGGCGAATTCAGCCACTCAGGCAAACCGCGAGCGGTTGCAGCAGCGCGGGGTGCGACTATTGGGGCCTGCGTTCGGCGAGCAAGCCTGTGGTGACGTGGGCCCGGGCCGAATGTTGGAGCCGGCGGAAATCGTCGCCGAATTGGATCAACAATCTTCGGCCCCGCAACAGGACCTGGCCGGGGTTCGCGTTTTGATCACCGCGGGACCGACCCGTGAGCCCATCGATCCTGTCCGCTACATCACTAACCGCAGCTCCGGCAAGATGGGCTACGCGCTGGCCGCGGCGGCCGCGGCGCGCGGTGCACGGGTCACGTTGGTGTCGGGGCCGGTCGCCTGCACCTGCCCGAGCGGGGCGCAGTGTATCGATGTGGAAACCGCCGAGGAAATGTACCGCGCGGTGATGGGCGAGGCGCGGGACGCCGACATTTTCATTGGTTGCGCCGCCGTGGCGGACTACCGGCCCGCACAGGCGGCGCCACAAAAAATGAAACGCAAAGACGCATCCATGTCGCTGGAGCTGGTTAGGTCGCCGGATGTCCTAGCCAGCGTCGCGCAACTGTCGCCACGGCCCTACACTGTGGGTTTTGCAGCCGAGACCCAGGCATTGGAACGCAACGCCGGTAGCAAGCTCAAGGCGAAGGGATTAGATCTCATCGCCGCGAACTTGGTCGGGCCGAAAATGGGTTTCGACACCGAAGACAACGCCTTGCTCGTGCTCTGGCCCGGCGGCTCAAAACGCTTGCAGCGAGCGGCCAAGTCGACCTTGGCGACACAATTGATGGACTTGATTGTCGGCCGATTCAAACGGGTTCCCCGCCCCATCGACATGACGGGCTCTGACTGACTCGTGTCGCGTCCCCGGGTTGAGCTCAAGATTCTCGATCCGCGCATGGGCGCCTCGCTGCCCCTGCCGGAACACGCGACCGAAGGTTCCGCGGGCTGCGACTTGCGCGCCTGCATCGACGCTGCGCTAGAGCTCAAGCCCGGCGAGACGGAATTGATCCCCACCGGCATGGCTATTCACCTGGCCGATCCTGGCTTGGCGGCGATGATCCTGCCCCGTTCCGGGTTGGGGCATAAACACGGCATCGTCCTGGGTAACCTGGTGGGATTGATCGACTCGGATTACCAGGGCCAGCTTTTCGTGTCGTGTTGGAATCGGGGGCGCGACAGTTTCACTATCCAGCCCGGAGACCGCATCGCCCAGTTGGTGGTCGTGCCGGTGGTGCAGGTCGATTTCGAGGTGGTCGAGGAATTCGACGCTAGCCGGCGCGGTGCCGGCGGGTTTGGCCACACCGGCCGGAGTTAGGTGCACGGTCGCAGCGAATGCCGGGCTTGCCTGTGGACACCGCTTTGCAGGGATGGCTCCCTGCGGTCCGCTTTATTCCCTCCAAAGCGGTGTCCACAGGCAAGCCCGGCCAACAATCGGGTTCGGTCGACGACTCACCCCGTTTGACGAATATCTCGCTGTGACGGTCCTGAAGGTAGCTGAGGGTATTCCTTTGTCATGGGAATAAAGCGGACCACAGGGAGCCATCCCATGACAAAGGAATACCCTCAGCTACCGTAGGGGATAGCGGAACGATCGCACAGCGGGGGACGAGCCTGAACTCGCCAGTTAGTTAACCCCTTTTAACTGTCGGAAGCGGGAAATGTCGGCCGCGAAACGCTCGTGCCAGCGCTGTTGTTCGTTGCGGGTCGTGGACAACGTGCCCTCGTAGAGATTGATGGCCGCAACCGTGCGCTGCATGTCGAGGGTTAGATTGGGTGGCATCGGGTTGACCGCGTCGGGATCGTGGGGCCGGTAACTCTTGGCCTCGCGTTCGAGTTCCAGCATGCGCTTACGCAAGTTGGTCAGATATTGCTCGGTCACCTTGATGCGCGCCTCGAGCAGCTCGACCCGCCGGTCGCGAAGCAACTCGATTTCCTCGACGGATAGATACGTGTCCAAGAGGATTTGATCGCGCCGGCTGGCGGCTATTTTCGCTTCGCGTTCGGCTTGTTCGGCGGCGGCGAGGCGGGCCTCTTCGGCGCGCTCTTCTTCGGTCTTGGCGCCCTCTTCGCCGCCCACCTTGACGCCCTGCTGGTTAAGGATGTCGCGATCGACTTCGGCCGCCTCCGGCGGGACGGAGTCGGTGTAATGCACGACGCCGTCCTTGTCGACCCAGCGGTAGAGCTTCTGCCCAAGCGCGGCCTGGGCTGAACCGAGTAAGATTGCCGTGGCAATGATGCAATTGACTAAGCGCAACGTTATGTCATTTCTCGTGGTCGATTCCTTTCCGAAGATACCAGATTAGCGGACTTTATCGCAGGCTATTTGGCCAATAATGAGAGCTAATTCCGCTGCCGCACAGCGGGCTCAATCGGCCTTGTCGGCGCCGTAGCGTTCGCGGTAAGCGCGCACCTGCGCCAGGTAGCCGCCGTACTCCTTATTGACCTCAAGATGGTCGATCAAATCCGTCAGGTTGACGATACTGGCGACGGGAGCGCCGAGCCTGGCCGAGACCTCCTGTACGGCCGATTGCCGCCCCTGTTTGCCGACTTCCTGGCGGTCGAGGGACACGAGTACTCCGCTGACGGTCGCCCCCGCGGCACGGATCATGTTAACGGCCTCACCGATGGCCGTGCCGGCCGTGATCACGTCGTCGATAATGACGACTCGGCCGCGCAGCGGCGCGCCGACAATCTGGCCGCCCTCGCCGTGGGCTTTGACCTCTTTACGATTGAATGCGAAGGGACGGTCCTGGCCCTGATGTTCGGCCAAGGCGCTCGCGGTGATGGCGACCAGCGGGATGCCTTTGTAGGCGGGTCCGAACAACATGTCGAATTCGATGCCGGAGTCCACCAAGGCCGAGGCGTAATAACGACCGAGCTTGGCAACGGCGTAGCCGGTGTTGAACAGGCCGGCGTTAAAAAAGTAAGGGCTGGTTCGTCCCGACTTGAGTTTGAATTCGCCGAACTTCAACACGCCCAGTTCCAGTGCGAGTTCTAGAAACTCCGTTTTGTAGGGTGTCATCCGCGCTGCCTCCGTGCTCTTGTATGATACCAGTTCCAAAGCTTCACGAAGCCGCCGCACCCCATGCAAGCGAATGAACAACGACACGGTCGATGGTGGGCGGTAACGACAAAGTTTGTCATCGCCGGTTTGATGGGTTTCGCCGGCGGCGTGCCGCTATTGCTGACCCTGACGATCTTTCAAGCGTGGCTTACGGCGGAGGGTGTGGATTTAGCCACCATCGGCTTCCTCGCGCTAGTGGGCTTGCCCTACAACCTGAAATTCCTTTGGGCACCGTTGATGGACCGCTATGTGCCGCCGCTATTGGGGCGCCGGCGCGGCTGGCTGGTGTGTCTGCAGGCGGCCTTGGCGGCCGGCCTCGTCTTAATGGGCAGTTTGCAACCGCCGGAACAAATGTGGCTGGTGGGCTTGGCCGCGGTGCTGGTGGCTTTCTTGTCCGCAAGCCAAGACGTTGTGATCGATGCGTATCGGCGCGAGCATCTTGAGGATGACGAACAGGGTTTGGGCGCCGCCTGCTATACCTACGGCTATCGTTTCGGGATGTTGTTGGCCGGCGGCGGCGGTTTGATCGCGGCCGATATAATCGGCTTCAAGGGCGTGTACTTCGTGATGGCGGGGATCATGTTAGCCATGATCCTGGTCAGCGTAATGGTTCCCGAACCGCCGATGGAGCGCGGTAGGCCGGTGTCGTTGCGTAGCGCGTTCGTGGGGCCGTTCAAGGAATTTTTCGGTCGCGGTGGGCGGGAAGCGACGCTGGTGCTCGTGTTCATCGTGCTGTTCAAACTGGGCGACAACCTGGCCAGCCATATGACCATCCCGTTTTACCTGGCCACGGGCTTTACCAACACGGACATTGGCGCGGTCGTGAAACTATTCGGTTTCTGGGCGTTGGTTGCCGGTACGTTCTTGGGTGGTGCGCTGGTATTGAAGCTCAAGTTGTACAAGGCCATGTGGGTAGCCGGGATTCTGCAGGCTGTCTCCACGCTGGGGTTCGTCGCGTTGGCGTTCTCCGGGCCCGATCGATGGATTCTGGCCGCCGTGATTGCGTTCGAAAACTTCAGCATGGGCCTGGGCACGACCGCATTGCTGGCGTTCATGGCCCAGCTCACGGATCGGCGTTTTACAGCCACTCAATTCGCGCTGTTATCGAGTTTGACGGCCCTAGCGCGGACGGTACTGTCGGCGCCCACCGGCATCGTGGCCGAGCAGCTAGGCTGGGTGAATTTCTTTACCCTCTGCGCGTTGATTGCGATCCCCGGACTACTGTTGTTGGGCTACTTGTCGACTTGGTTCGGTAAGCAGTCCGCGCAGCCGGTGACACGGTGACTATCCAGCGCCTTTGCAATATTGCGGATATCGACGATCCGGGGGCACGCTTGTTCGAGTTCGGTGACCGCAACCCTGACGACCCCGGGGATTGGCCGCTGTCTATTTTCGTGGTGCGCCAGGGCGACCGGGTGCACGCGTACATTAACCGCTGTCCCCATGCGGGTCATCAATTGAATTGGTTGGGCGAACGTTTTCTCAACCGGGAACGAGACCATATCCTGTGCGCGTCCCACGGCGCCATGTTTGCCATCGACAGCGGGGTTTGCGTTGCCGGGCCTTGCCCGGGAGAACGCCTGGTGCGGGTGGATCTCGAGATCGATGCCGGTGAAATAGCGATAAACGCAGCGACCCTCCGGGCCCTAAAAGCCCGTCAGGCAGCGATGAGTTACCGCTAGTCCAGCCTGTCGACGTAGTCCATTGCATTGAGGTATGCCGGATGGCCCACCTCCGCGTCGTCATCGAATTGGCAATGGTCTTCAGGCGCAACATCGATGGAACCCGACCAATCCTCGGGCGGTGCGACCGTCATCAACACCGCTTCGGGCCAAACCTCCAGGTCGACTTCTTCTAACGTGCCGTCAAAATGTTGCATCTCTACCGTACCTGTCTTGCCATCCAACGCCACAACTTGCACTAACCTACCGCTGGGCTTGCGGTACCAAACGCCAACGTTAGGGGCCGGTACCAACATAGTTCTATACATACTCCCTCTAACGCGTCGGGGCAACTCCCGCGGACCGCTGCACAGGCGTACGGCTGTAGTAAAGGTCGACGACCGGATGGCCAAGCCGTTCGCCGCGACGCTCGAATTTCGTCGGCCGGCGTTCCCAGATCGGGTCGGATCCCGATTCCGCTGCGGTAATCGGCCTAAACAATGCGGAAGCGTTGAGGGTTGTTACCATGTGTTCGGCGTAGTCTGGCCAGTCGGTGGCCAGATGCAGGGCGCCGTTCGTCACCAGGCAACGCGCTAGGCTGCCGACCAACGCGGGTTGAATCAGGCGCCGCTTGTGATGGCGTTTCTTGTGCCAAGGGTCCGGGAAGAAAATGTTGATCGCCGCGAGGCTCTCGGGGGGTATGAGTTTGGGCACTATCTCCACGGCATCACCGGCGAGGATGCGCACGTTATCAAGCTCGCGTGCCTCCAGGGATAGCAGCAAGCGGCCGATCCCGGGTTCATGGACCTCGATGCCGAGATAGTCCAACTCCGGGTGATCCGCGGCCAATTCGGCGATGACGTCGCCGTTGCCGAAACCAATTTCCATGACCCGTCGGGTTGGGCGCGCGAAATATTCACATAATGCGGCGCGGTCGTCCAAGGCCAGCCCGTACCTGGGCCACAGCGTTGCCAGGGCGCGACGCTGGGCGGCGGTCAGGCGGCCGGGCCGGCGCACGAAACTGCGGATCCGGCGGCGTTGCGGGGGGCGGGAAGACATCTGCGCAAACTTTAGCCCAAGTGGGCGCGAGTGCCGCAATTATTTGCGACAGTAAAAATCCCCCTCGTGGTTATTCCTCGTCAGCGCAGATGCTAACATCTTTCCAAAAAGCCACTAAGGCAGGTGA
>JAHEKG010000383.1 GCA_024638475.1 Rhodospirillales bacterium
GGTGATGCTCGGCCAACCGATCTACATGCTGCTGCCCGAGGTCATCGGCTTCGAGCTGCGCGGCGAGCTGCCCGAGGGCGCGACGGCGACCGACCTGGTGCTGACCGTGGTCGAGATGCTGCGCGCGCACGGCGTGGTCGGCAAGTTCGTCGAGTTCTACGGCGACGGCACCAGCCGCATGAGCCTCGCCGACCGCGCGACGATCGCCAACATGGCGCCGGAATACGGGGCGACGATGGGCTTCTTCCCGGTCGACGGCGAGACGCTCGACGACCTGGCGCGCACGGGGCGCGCCGCGAGCGAGGTCGAGTTGGTCCGCGCCTACTACGAGGCGCAGGGCCTGATGCTCGACAGCAGCGACACGGTGCCGGAGTACACCGACTCGCTGACCCTGGACCTGGCGTCGGTCGAGCCCAGCCTCGCCGGGCCGAAGCGGCCGCAGGATCGGATCGCGCTGTCGGCCATGCAGAGCGAGTTCCGCCAGAGCCTGGACCGGCCGGTCGGTGCGAGCGGCTTTGCGGTGGACGCCGCGGCGCAGCAGACGACGGTGGCGGTCGCGGACACCGACGCCGAGATCACCGACGGCGCCGTGGTCATCGCCGCGATCACCTCGTGCACCAACACGAGCAACCCGTCGGTGATGGTCGGCGCGGGGTTGCTGGCGCGCAACGCGGTGGCGCGCGGGCTCACGGTCAAACCGTGGGTCAAGACCAGCTTGGCCCCCGGTTCGCGGGTGGTGACGGAGTACTTGGCCAAGGCCTGCCTCGACGAGTCGCTGGCGGCCTTGGGGTTTGCGACCGTCGGCTATGGCTGCACCACCTGCATCGGCAACAGCGGTCCGTTGCCGGAGCCGGTCGCCAACGCCATCAAGTCGGGAGACCTGATTGCGTCAGCAGTGCTCAGCGGCAACCGAAATTTCGAGGGCCGGGTCAATCCGCTAACCAAGGCCAATTATCTGGCTAGTCCGCCGTTGGTCGTCGCCTATGCCCTAGCCGGTTCAACCGACATCGACTTGGTAACCGAGCCGATTGGCAAAGACAGCGCGGGCAATGATGTTTACTTGAAAGAGATTTGGCCCACCGCCGAAGAAATCGTCGACACGATCGCGCGGTCGATCCAGCCCGAGATGTTCACCCATGAGTACGAGACCAGCGTGACGGGAAACGAGCTCTGGAACGCAATCGAGGTCGCCGGTGGTGCGATTTATCCGTGGGACGAATCCAGTACTTACATTCACCATCCGCCATTTTTGGATTCGGTCACGGGGGACGCGATTCCGGATATCAAGCCGGTGACCGGAGCGCGGGTGTTGGCGCTGCTGGGCGATTCGGTCACGACCGATCACATCTCGCCCGCTGGAGCGATTGCCTCGGACGGACCGGCCGGCAGGTATTTGCAGGAAAACAAAGTCGCCATTCGTGACTTCAACAGCTTTGGTTCGCGACGCGGAAACGATCGGGTCATGGTCCGCGGCACGTTCGGCAACATTCGGATCCGCAATCAACTGGCGCCGGGAACCGAAGGTGGTGTCACACGCCATTTGCCCAGCGACGAAGTCATGAGCATTTACGACGCGTCGATGAAGTATCAGGACGACGGCGTGCCACTGGTTGTGCTGGCGGGCAGTGAATACGGCACCGGCAGTAGTCGTGACTGGGCCGCCAAAGGGACGATGATGTTAGGCGTCAAGGCGGTGATCGCTGCCAGCTACGAACGCATCCACCGCAGCAACCTGGTCGGCATGGGAGTCTTGCCACTGGAGTTTGCCGAGGGAGCAAGTTGGCAATCGTTAGGTTTGTCCGGCGAAGAAACGATCGACATTCCCGATTTATCGAACGATCTGCTACCGCGGAGCACGATCACCGTGACGGCAACCGACGCTGACGGCAAAGTCAATAGCTTTCCTTGCGTTGTGCGTATTGATACCCCCGTGGAAATGCAGTACTACCGCAACGGCGGAATCTTGCCGACGGTGCTGCGCAACTTGGCGACGTAAATGTGGGTCGCGTGCCGGCTTGTCAATTTGTTTGATCGCACGCTAGCAGTGTGCGCGGCGGAGCTAGCCCCGCCCC
>JAHEKG010000162.1 GCA_024638475.1 Rhodospirillales bacterium
GTGGCTGCATGACCGAACAGTGGAACTATTACAAAGTGCGGACCATCTTAGATCGGCCGTTTGGGCACTAATGGACTATGATCTTGAGGCTGCGCTCAAAACTCACGCAGGCCCCATGTGGGCAATGAGCCGCGGCAACAGTGCGCCGCGCTCGGCAGCCACCGAGCATGCCGCCAACGTGGCTGCCGACGGCCGCTACGAAGTGCTACCCGCCGACGAACGGGCGTGGGGCAAACGTTTTTGCGAAGCGATCGAATCGCCATAACTAAATAAGCAGGGAATACACCATGCTCGCCACAGATACCAGCAACACCTCTATCGTCGATACCTTGCAGTCCATTGTCGGCCCAGCTCACGTCTTGACCAGCGCGGAAGACCGAGAGTTCTACGGGATGGATGTCTACCGCAGCCTGGCCCTACCCATGGCGGTGGTCCAGCCGGGCAGCGTCGAAGAGCTCTCCCAAATCGTCAAGGCCGCGACCGACGCCGGCATCAGCGTCGTGCCGCGCGGCGGCGGCGCCTCCTACACCGACGGGTATCTGCCGATGCTGGAGAGCTCGATTAGCGTGGACACGTCGCGCCTCAACAGGATTGTCGAGGTCAATGCCACGGACATGTATGCGGTGGTGGAATGCGGAGTGACCTGGGCCGAATTAGATGCCGAACTCAAGAAACACGGGTTACGCGCACCGTTTTGGGGGCCCTTCTCGGGGCTGAAGGCCACCATCGGCGGGTCCACATCCCAGGGCAGCCTCAGCATGGGCAGCGGCGCGTATGGCACGTCCTCGGAATCCGTGTTGAGCATGGAGGTGGTCTTGGCCAACGGCGAAATCATTCAGACCGGGGCGCTGGCGGCACATAACGGCAAACCATTTTTTCGCAGCTACGGCCCCGATCTCACCGGCCTGTTCACCTGCGATGCGGGTGCGCTGGGCGTCAAGGCGCGGATCAGCTTGCGCCTAATCAAACGCCCCGCATTCAAGGCCACTTGCTCGTTCGGCTTCGAAGATTATGACGCCATGACCCAATGCCTGGCGGCCGTGGCGCGAGAGAACCTCGCCGACATCAATTGGGGCCTGGATCCCGCATTGCAGAGCGGTCAGCTCGCGCGTACGTCCGCGGCCGACGCGCGCCGTGCGGCGTTCGCCGTATTCAAAAACTCCCGCAACGTTTTCGAGGGTGCCTGGCGGCTGCTGAAACTTGCCGTCGCGGGCAAACGCTTTTTCGACCGTTATCCGTATTCGGCGCATTTCGTCGTGGATGGCCCCGCTAAGGCCGTCCCGGCGGCCAAGGCCAACCTGGTACGCAAAATCGCCGGCCAGTACGGCGCGGAAATTGCCAATACGGCGCCGACCGTCATTGCGGCGATGCCTTTCATTCCGCTGTACCCTATCCTCGGCCCCCAGGGAGAACGATGGGTGCCACAGCACGGCATCATGCCGTTCTCTAAGATGAAAGAGATCGGCGAAAAACTCAAAGCCTTCTACGCGAAGCACCAGGAGCGGATGGATGCCTTGACGGTCTATCCCGGCACAATGTTCATGACCGTCAGCACGCATGCCTTCCTGATTGAGCCGGTGTTCTACTGGCAGGACGAACGTTCGGCTTATCACAAGCGCTATCTGCCGCAGGACTACCTCGACACGTTGCCCGAATATCCCGCGAATCCGAAGGCGCGTGAATTGGTCGCCGAGCTGCGCGAAGGCATCATTGAACTGTTTCGCGAAGTAGGCGCAATCCATATGCAAGCCGGCAAAACCTATCCGTATCTGCGCGGCCGCCAGCCGACAGCCAAGCAGGCGTTGGAGGATATCAAACGCTCCTTGGACCCCAACACGTTAATGAACCCCGGCGCCTTAGATGGGTTAAACGTAGACAACAAGGGCTAACTCCATGGCGGCAGCGAGCATTCACCTGAATGCCGGCACGAAACGTTTCCTAGATGAGCCTCACCGCCTGCTCATCAATAATGAGTGGGTGGCCACGGATGGTGGTGACACCATTGCCGTGAACGATCCGGCCACCGGCTTGCAAATCGCCGAACACGAAGGTGCCTCCGAAGCCGATGTCGATCGCGCGGTGGCGGCGGCACGCGCAGCACTCACCGGCCCCTGGTCCAAACTGAGCCCGGCCGATCGCGGCAAACTGCTGTGGAAGCTCGCGGACTTAATGGATCAGAATGCGGCCACAATCTGCGAGCTGGAAGTACTCAACAACGGCATGCCGATGATTGCCGCACAACTCGGCTCCACCGTGTTCGCACCCGACTATCTACGCTACTGTGCGGGCTGGGCCACCAAGATACTCGGCGACACTATCCCCACCTCGCGGCCGCCCATGGATCCCGATGGCGAATCGCTCGTCTACACGTTGAAAGAACCCATCGGCGTAGTGGGGGCGATCATACCTTGGAACCATCCCGGTTCGATGATGGCCTTGAAGTTAGGGCCGGCCCTGGCAACGGGGTGCACGCTGGTGCTCAAGGTCGCCGAACTTACGCCCCTCACCAACTTTTTCATGGCCCGCCTCGCCGTCGAAGCGGGTTTCCCGCCGGGCGTCATCAACGTAATCTCGGGCTACGGGGAACGGGCCGGCGCGGCGCTGGCCAACCACCCCGACGTCGACAAAATCGCGTTTACCGGCTCGACTGCGGTCGGCAAGGAAATCATCAAGGCTTCCGCAGGTAACCTAAAACGGGTGTCGCTCGAGTTGGGCGGCAAATCGCCCGTCGTCGTGATGCCGGATGCAAACATCGACAAAGCCGTCGCCGGCGCCATCCCGGCCGCTTTTTTTCTGTCGGGCCAAAACTGCATGGCCGGCACGCGTTTGTTTTTGCACGCCCGAATTCACGACGAGTTCATCGACAAACTCTCGGCCGGGGTGGGCATGCTCAAGGTCGGCTCCGGCTTCGATCCCGAAGCCTTCATAGGCCCGTTGATTTCCGAACGCCAACGGCAACGCGTATTAGGGTATATCGACGCCGCGCGTGCCGAGGGCGCCGACATCATCGTTGGCGGCCAGGCGACAGGCGAGCGTGGCTACTTCGTGCAACCGACCGTCGCCGCCAATACGACCCGAGACATGCAAGTGGTGCGCGAAGAAGTGTTCGGCCCGGTGCTGTCTGTGCGGCGCTTCGAGACCGAAGACCTCGATGCAATCGCCGCGGAAGCCAATGACACGATCTATGGCTTGTCCGGCAGCGTCTGGACCCAAAACATTTCGACGGCTCACCGCCTCGTCAAGCGTATCGACGCTGGCCAAGTCAGCATCAACTGCCACGCCGCCATTGACCCGGCAACCCCGTTTGGGGGCAACAAACAATCCGGCTGGGGCCGCGAATTCGGCAAAGAGGGGTTGCAACCCTATCTTAAGACCAAGGCCGTCAGCATAATGCTGTGATCCGTATCTTGAAGGGCGAGACCATAAATGAGTAACGAACAAATAAAGAATCTGCTGACTCGGCTGCACGCAGAGCTAGAGACGACTGATGTCGACGCAGAGACGCGTTCGTTAATCAAAGAGTTGGATGCGGACATCCACGACCTCCTCGATGCCGATTCCGACGCAGATGACCCGAACCCAATATTGGAACGGGCCCAGCTATTACAGACGGATTTCGCCAACAAATACCCGGTGGCGGAACGCGTGGTCAGGGAAATCATGGACACCCTCGCCAAAATAGGCGTGTAGGGTCGCAAGCCAAGCGACAACGTCTAACGGCGCCCGCGTGCCGATTAAGCTAACGCCTTGAGCCACGTGGCAAGTGCCTCGCCGATCTCGTCGGGGCACTGTTCTTGAATGTAGTGATTCGCCGCTGGGAACTCCGTATCGGGGTCTCCGGGTACCGCCACCTCCGTTTGATTCGACCAGGCGCGCGCGGCAGTCAAACGGTTTTCACCTTCGACCATGATGACGGCCGGTTCGCCGCGAATGAACAGCTTCGGAACCGTGTTGACCTCCATCCACCGCTGGTAACCGACGACGACATCGTGAACATCTTTCGGTTCGCCGTTGACGGGTATCTCTCTCGGCCAGGTAATCAACGGCCGCCTGCTTTCCCCGCCCGCTAACCAGGGTCTTCGATAAACGGCCTTGTCGGCGTCGCTGAGCTTGTTGGCAAGTGACTTCAGAAAGATATCCTCGACAAACATATTTTCGTCGATCACTCGCCGTTCCGCCTCGTCGGTGCGCATGAAATAGTAAAACTGTTTCGCGCTCGGGCTTTCGGGATCCACCACTGCGGGAGCGGTAATCGCCTCCATGTAAGCAATCGCCTTGACGGCATCGCGGTGACGATTCGCCCAATCGAAACCCAGTGCCGATCCCCAATCGTGGACGACGAGGGTAACGCGGTCATGCACGCCCACCGCCGCTAGGAACGCATCCAGGTAGCGGCGATGATCAAAGAATCGGTATTGACTGCCTTCCAGCTTGTCCGAGTCGCCCATTCCGATGAGGTCCGGGGCGATACAGCGGCCCAACCCGGCCGTATACGGCATGATGTTGCGCCACAGATAAGAGCTGGTGGGATTGCCGTGCAGAAACACGATGGGGTCGCCTTGCCCAAATTCCAGGTACGCCATGAATGAATCCAGCACAGCCGTGCGGCGCTGCACGAGGTCCCCGGGTGTATTTGGCATCGGCTGGCCCTGTCGTCGCCGAATCGGCGGGAGAACCCGGTATACCGGAGAAAGGCCGCCGGTGCACGCCCGCCGATTGGCCGCTAGCCGGTATTCACGTGCGGAAGGCGCTTAGAACCAGAAACTGACAAATAGCTGGATGACGTTCGCGTCGAAGGAGTAAAGCGGCTCATCCCCGGCGGCAAAGCTCGTGTCCCGCACGTCGCGAAAATTTTCGTACTCGAAATGCATTCGATCGAGAAACAGGTTGACTGTGCCTTTGTCGACAAAATTCCAGCCATTGCGGAAGAACTCATAAGTGACCCCTAGCCTAATGCTGGAACTACTGAATTCCGACAACTCCTTATCGCGAGCCAGAAAGTTCTGAAATTGTATCGTCGGGTACAAGTCGTTGTAGAACTCCGCCTGGTTTTGGGTATAGAAACGGTACTGCACATCGAAAATAAACCCGCTCTTGGTAGGATGGGTATATCCGATCTCAGCCGTATGCCCGTCGATGCCCCAGGTGTCGGTGTAAAACCTATACGTACCGTGGATCGCCGCCCGGTACGGTAGATAGATCTGCAATCGGCCCGATCCCGCGTTGCTGGTTCGAGTTCGAGGGTACACCTCCCCCTCATAGTTGAACCCACCGCCCGGCTCCAAGTAACGCACCGTACGGTATGGGTTGTTTAGATACCCCTCATCGGTAATCGTTTCGAAGTTCAATCCCAAGATTATATTCTTCGTTAGAATCTGTGAGATACCGAGGCGATATTGCTGGCGATCGAGGTCCTCTTTGAAATTGGGGTCGCCTCGCATACCCACCTCGTCCGCGCCTAGGGAATAGCCCAAGGTAACCGTGGTGAGATCCCCGAAAATATCTTGGCTAATCCCGAAGCTGAACGAATTGGCGACGTAGTCGTTCTCGTCGCTCTTGGTATAACTCAAGCTCATGGTCGTCTTGCCGCGCAGATAGTCGATGCCCCCAGAGAACTGGGTACGCTCCTCCGTATAAGCGCTGGCGGTGGTTTCGACATCAATTGAGGCGCTGGAAACCTGGTCGACATAATAGTTAGCGAAGGCGGAGAAGCTCTTGGCGAACTTCTTGCGCACCAGCAACGATGGACCGTCGATGGTCACGCCACCGCCGTCGTACGAATGATAGAGAACGTCCGCGCGGTCCTCGGGCAACACACCCGCCCACGCGGGCGCCGCCATGCAGACCATCGCCGTGACCGCCAAGACTCGTTTCATATACTTCAGAAACACTAGTTTTCTCCGCAAAATCCGCTAGTTACAGCCGCAACCGCCGCCGGCGCTGCCGGAGGCACCGCGGGCGCCCTCACGCGCTTCATACACGTGATGGATATACGCGCTGGAAACCGGATCCCGATCGAAAGCCATGATGGGATCGGCAAGCCGATCACGTTCGTAGGGCTTTACCCACGGTTCGATGCTGCAGCCGGAAAAGGCCAACAAGGCCACGCTCAGCAGCAGCCACCTAGATAAGCGTTTCATCGTCACACTCTCCACTAGCGTTCTCGAATCAAGGTCCTGATCCAGTTTTGATATTCGTCCTCGTCACCGGGCTTGTAGCCTTTGTGCAAGAAACGCATGTTGCCCTGGCGATCCACGAGTACGGTCGTGGGCATAGCGTTGACATCGTAGAGTTCGCTAACTTGATTCTTGGCATCGAACAAGATCGGGAAGCTCACGGGCGTCTCTTCCAAGAAGCCGCCCGCGCCGGAGGAATCCTCTTCGACGTTTACGCCAACCAAAGTAAAGCCCAACTTGCTGTAACGTCTATAAAGCGCATCCAACAGCGGCATTTCCTTGCGGCACGGTCCGCACCAGGTCGCCCAGAAATTGATCATCACGACCTGACCTTTGAGGTCGGCCAAGGCGAGGGATTTACCGTCCATCGTGGGCAATGAAAAACCCGGCGCGGGGCCCTGCACACTGCCGCCCAACGCAACCGAAGCCACAACCGCACAGGTTACGGCAGAAACAGTTTTCATGACCTTTAGCACGTCCATGTAGTCACTCCGTCAAAAGAAAATTGTGAATCCTAGGTGAGTCTCCAAATTGTGGGCCGTCTTATCCTGACCCAACAAGTTGATATCGAATATGTGATCGCGAAAATCCAAATGCAGAGCAAGCCAGTCCGTGGGCAATATCCTGAATCCTGTGCCGAAATTAACGGTAAATCGCTCGTCACCGGCGAAGTCGGTGCTGCCAACACCGCCGATGAAATAAATCGAGGAATTCATCGCCCAGCGCCGGCCGACAAACGCCTCACCCGGGAATATGTTGTATCCCAGGGACAGGTTGTAGTACGTGAGTTTACGTTCATCGGGCGTCAGAAGCTGTGCGGCACCGCTCAAACGCTCGAAACTCGTCTCTTCCGTATCCGTTTGTCCCGCCGCAGCCTCGACAAAGAAGCCTTCGGTAATGTGATAGGCAAAACGCACGCCCACAATCGGGTTGACCCCGAAGTCTTCGACGCTCATCAGGCCGGCGAAGCCACCGACTTCGAAGTCCTCGGTATCGATTTTGGGCGGTTTGATTTCCCGGCGTTCCACCTCGGGTTCGACCACGGGCGGTTGGCGCGCTTCGGCAACTTCTTGCGCAAGGCGGTCACGGGAACACCCGGCAGCCACCAACATCGCCAGTGTCAGAAAAAGAACGAGAAGCCTGCTTTCCATTCCTCGATTTCCTCGTTGTCGTTCCGACTCGTGAAAACGACGTAGCTCTTGTATTCCGCCCGTACAACGAATCGGCGGGTTAGATAGGTGCGCACGCCAAGACCCACATGGGCAACCTGGTCTGTACGATCAATCGTTGCTACCAAGGTAGCTTTGGGCTTGGTGTGAATCACGCCGGTGCCCAGGGTGAAGTAAGGCGATGCCCGCCACTCCGGGAAAAACAAATGGGTCGCATTGAGGCTGGCCAGATAGCTGTTGGAGAATCGGCCGAGTACCTGCGAGCCCCACAACTCGACTGACAAGTTAGGTGTCATCGAGAACGAACCATAGGCCGAAATCACGTTGGCGCCGCCGAAGGCGCCGTACAATGCGCCGAGTTCCCAACGGCTTTCAGAATAGTCAGCCAATGTTTGGCCGCCAAAATCCGACTTCTCGCCAGTGGGACGCAGAGTCTCTTGCATTTGGCTGATGGCCACCCAGCCTTCGGTACCATTGGCGGCGCGGACTTTGAACCAATCCGTA
>JAHEKG010000163.1 GCA_024638475.1 Rhodospirillales bacterium
GGAAGCGCAGCGCAACGCGCAGGCGGGTATCGGTTTACTGCTGGCGTCTGGTCTTATTACGGGTGAAGCCTTGATGGGTGTCGTGCTTGCCGTCATCGCGGCATTTGTCATGCCGGTGCCGTTCATAACCGGGTTTCCACTCGCGGGCGTCCTCGGCATCGGTGCCCTGGTGGGTGTGATCGTTTATCAATATCGTGGCGCGCAGCAAGGGGTGGCCTAATGGAAGACTTCGAGAAACTGGGCGCGTTTTATCTCGGTAAGCGTTATGACCTTCAAGCAAACAAAACCACGGACGATTTGGTTCTGTACGACAGCAAGGACCTGAACACCCACGCCGTCATTATCGGCATGACCGGTAGCGGGAAGACCGGTCTGGGTATCGGCCTGATCGAAGAAGCCGCAATCGATCATGTGCCGGTGATTGCCATCGACCCCAAAGGCGACCTCGGTAACTTGATGCTGACCTTCCCGGAACTCGCCGCGGCGGATTTCGAGCCCTGGGTCGATCCTCGCGAGGCGACCCGCAAGGGTTTGGATAGGGGCGCTTATGCCCAGGAACAAGCCAAGTTGTGGGAGAAGGGCTTGAGCGATTGGGGCCAATCCAAGGCGCGGATCGCCAAGCTGAAGGCGGCGGCGGAGGTCACCTTGTATACGCCGGGGAGTTCTGCGGGTGTGCCGGTGTCGGCGTTACAGGCATTTCGGGCGCCGGACGCGGATCTGATCGATTCAGATCCAGACCTGTATCGGGATAGCGTGCAGGCCACTGCGACGGGTATTTTGGCGTTGCTCGGCGTCGAATCCGATCCGTTGACGAGTCGCGAGCACATTTTGTTGTCTCGCGTATTGGATCACGAGTGGCGCGAGTCTAGAGACCTGGACTTGGCGGGACTGATCGCCCGTATTCAAAGCCCGCCCTTCGATCGCATTGGCGTCATGGACCTGGACGGGTTCTACCCGCAAAAAGCCCGCTTCGAGTTGGCGATGCGGCTCAACAACTTGCTCGCCGCTCCGGGCTTCGAAGCCTGGCTCAAGGGCGAACCCTTGAATGCCGCTAAGCTGTTGCACGGCAGCGATGGCCAGCCGCGCATCTCGATCATGTCCATCGCCCACTTGGCCGAGAGCGAGCGCATGTTCTTCGTCACGCTCCTCCTCAACGAAATCATTCGCTGGATGCGAACCCAACCCGGCACCGGCTCGCTGCGCGCCATTCTCTACATGGACGAACTGTTCGGTTACATGCCGCCGGTGGCGAACCCCCCGACCAAGACTTTGTTCCTTACTTTGTTGAAACAGGCCAGGGCTTATGGGCTCGGCCTCGTGTTATCGACGCAAAACCCGGTCGACTTGGATTACAAAGGTTTGTCCAACACCGGTACCTGGTTTATTGGCCGGCTCCAAACAGAGCGAGACAAAGCGCGAGTGATGGAGGGGTTAGAGGGGGCCGCTGCCGGCGGTGAGTTTGATCGCGGCCGCATGGAGGAGATCTTGGCGGGCCTTGGAAAGCGCCGCTTCCTGTTACACAACGTTCATGAAACCGACGATGTCGTGTTCAACACCCGCTGGGTCATGTCGTATCTTGCCGGGCCGTTGACCCGCGACCAGATCAAACGCCTGGAGCCCAGCGGCGCGGCCAGCGTGACAGCGCCGCCGGCGCCGGCAGCGGTTGCGACGCCGGCAACGAAGGGGTTGTCGACCACACCCCCGGTAGTGGGTCCCGGCTTGGCCAGCCTTTACCTTCCCGCAAATACCGGTGACGGCGACCACTTGGTCTATCAGCCGCGATTGCTGGCTGCGGCGACAGCAAGTTTTCACCAAGCCCGGCTTAACATCGACGAAGAACGGGAGTGGACATTCACGGCCGAGCTAGAGGCGGGCCCCAGCGGGATCGATTTCGATGCTGCGGAGGACATCGGCCTGGCTCTCGACGATCTTGAAAGCGACGCCGAAACGGACAGTCAGTTCCTGCCGGCCGGGAGCATGAGTAATGCCGAGCTGACGAAGACGAAGACGCGTTTCAAGCGCTGGTTACGTACGGAGCATCCGATACGGCTGTGGAAAAGCACGACGCTCAAGGCCGTTTCGCAACCCGGCGAGACGGAAGGTGAATTCCGCGCCCGTTTGCAACAATTGGGCAACGAGCGTCGCGATAAGGCGGTGGAGAAGTTGCGCGCGAAATATGCCGGTAAGACACGCACGCTGGAGGATCGCCTGATGCGCGCTCGCCAAGCGGTAGAGCGGGAGGGCCAGCAGGCCAGCAAGCGCAAGCTCGATACCGCCATTTCCGTCGGTTCGGCTATTCTCGGCGCCGTCTTGGGCCGGCGAATTTCCCGCACCTCGGCGAGCAAAATCGGTACTGCAGCAAAAGGCTACGGTGGTATTCGCAAAGAAGCCGGCGATGTCGCCCGGGCTGAAGAACGGGTCGCGGCGCTGGAAGCCGAATTAGCCGCGCTCAGTGAAGATTTCGAAGCGCAAGTAAATGAACTCGATGCCGCCTACGATGCTCAGGCCGACGAACTCAAGGAACAGACGGTGCGCGCCAAGAGTACCGACATCGACGTGCGTTTTATCGGCGTCGGGTTTGTGCCCTATTGGCGCGATTCCGCTACGGGGATTCTAACGCCGGCTTTCGAAACACCGAGTTAGCGGCGCTTCACTCCGGATCGCCCGCCCATGTCTCCGGGCGATGACCCCCGATCGCGTCTTGCGGATTCCATTCGATAAGGTTGATCTTTTCGCCGTCGGGTCCGCGCATTGCCATTTCGCGCTGCTTGATATGACCCCGTACCCGTAGCCGAACCGGCTCGCGAACGATCGAATGGACGTGGCCTTGGGCACGGCGCAGCAACTCGTCCAGATCGCTGCAATAAAACACCATGCACAGCTCACCGAGATTCGAGCCCTGGCTCGGCCGTTCGATCTTGGGAGGCACCGGGTTGCGCACCTCGAATAGGCCAACCATGCCGTAGGCCGAAAAGTCCGGCTGCTTCATGATGCAAACGCGGGTTGTGACACCGGCGGGCATGCCGATCAGCTCATGCATATTGCCGCCCAATGCTTCGCCTTCAGAATAGACTTCGCTAAGGCCCAGCACTTCGCTGTAAAACGCCTTTGACCGCTCGAGGTCCGAGACCTGAAGCGCAGCCCGGACCATTTGGCTGAGTTGCATGTCGCCCTTTCTTAGTTATTCACGCCGCTATGTGCTCCTAGCGAACATGATATATCCTAAGTGGCCATGAACCCATCATCCTATGCGGTCCGCTATGCGGCCCGAACTAGACCAATCGTCTGACCCAAGCGTGATGACGAGCGTCTTGCACCGAATGGGCGGTGCCGCCCTGTTGGTACTGCTGGGAATCCTATCCGCCTGCGGCGACAGAGCCGAGCTGAACGACGAGGCGTTACGCGTGGCCGTGCAGGGGCTGCCGCCGATGATGGGGAACCCTTACCGCAGCACGGGAATCCCCAATATTTACACAATGGGTGCGATATTCGATGGCCTGACGCGGATTGACGCGAATGGCAAAGTCCAGCCTTGGCTGGCGACCCGTTGGGAGAATACAGGCCCGCTGAATTGGGTCTTCCATCTGCGCAAGGGCGTCTCGTTTTCTAATGGTGTGCCGTTTACGGCAGACGCCGTCGTCGCCGTCGTCGATTATCTTGTGAGCGAATTTGCTGTCCGCGAAATGGTGGCGCGCGAACTCAACTTCATCGACCATGCCGTTGCGCTCGACGACTACACGGTCGAGTTCGTGACGAACCGGCCCATGCCGCTGCTACCGCGATCGTTGCCGATCATGTACATGGTCGAGCCCGGCCAATGGAAGCGATTGGGGCCCGTAGAGTTTAGTAGGCAGCCGATCGGCACCGGCCCGTTCAAGGTCGTGTCCTTCAATCCCAACGTCATCGAGCTCGCGGCGTTTGAGGGGTCCTGGCGGAAACCAAAAGTCCAACAGTTGACCATGATCGGTATCTTGGATACGGCGAGCCGAGCCCAGGCCGTACAATCCGGTTCCGCGGATATCGCCATGTCGATTGGGCCGACGGAGGTTCGGGCGATAGAGCGAGCTGGAGGCTATGCGGTCAATCGCGGCGCGGCCTCGGTCTGGTCGATCAACTTCATTCTCGACTACCCCAACACGCCATTCAAGGACCGGCGAGTGAGGCAGGCGGTCAATTATGCGGTGAACCGCGAGGCGCTAACGCAAACGCTGCTGGACGGCGTCGCGGTTCCCGCCAATCAACCGGGGCCGCCGGTTTGCTTTGGCTATAACCCCCATCTGCCGCCTATTCCCTTCGACCCACCGGCGGCGCGTAAGCTGCTCGCCGAGGCCGGCTACCCGGACGGCTTCAAGTTCATGGTTCAAGGCACGCTGGGCAGCAACGCGTCGGCCTCGGAAGTCTTCCAAGTGATTGCCCAGGATCTCGCCAAAATCGGTGTCGAAATGGAGATTCGTCCGGTCACGGTCGCAGAACTCATCCGCAACGTCGTCGAGGGTGGCTGGGAGGGCGAGGCGTTTAGCCTCAATTATAACCACGAGCCCAGTGTGGACGTGCTGCGTGGGCTCAACAACCATTCCTGTCGCTGGCATCGCCCTTGGTATTGTGACGAACGCATCATGCCGACCATTGAGGAGGCGTGGGTCGAGTTCGACCCAGAGCGCGCGCTGCAATTGCGCCACGAAGTAATGGCCTTCTATCGCGAGGAATATGCGTCGTTATTCTTGTACGATTTTGCCTACTTCGCCGGTTTGAGGGCGGGCGTTACCGGATTCGAAGACGTGCACGGGTTCATTAATTTCGAAAATATCCGAAAGCAATAACCGGCTGCCGTTACGAGCGATCCAACTCAAGCGGCTGTGCGGAAACGATCACGCCGTTGTTGTCGGCGTAAACCCAGTCACCGCTGTTAATTTGGACTCCCCCAAACCGAACACTGCCGTTCAGATCGCCGTGCCCCTGTTTATCGGCCCTGATTGGTATGGTACCGAGGGCCAGCACCCCGAGGTCGAGTTCGGCGAGGGTGTCAACGTCGCGTACAGATCCCCAAATGATGAACCCGGCCCAACCATTCGCTAATGCGTTTCCAGCGATCATATCGCCGACCAGTGCCCTGCGGAGCGAGCCACCCCCATCCACGACCATGATTCTGCCTTCGCCAGGGACAACGGCCTGGGCCTTGATCAGCGAGTTGTCCTCGTAGCATTTGATCGTGACGGCGGCGCCAAAAAATGCGTGCCGGCCGCCAAAGTTTCTGAGGCCGGGTTCCAGGATGCGGACCTGCCCTTCGTTGGCGTCACACAGGTCTGGAGTCGAAAAAACAGGCATGGCCGAGTCCGCGCTTGGGGGAGGGTGGCCAGTCTAGCCTAGTTCGAAGCGATGCTGTTACGCATTCGCCAGCAGCGGTCGAAATTCCGGTATCGTTACCGGATGCAACCTGAAAGCAAATTACCCCAAGTAGGCACAACGATTTTCACCGTGATGTCGGCATTAGCAGAACGCCACGGCGCGATCAATCTTTCGCAAGGTTTTCCCGACTTCGAACCGCCGGGTCGGCTGGTTGAGCGCGTGACTCACCATATGGCTGCGGGCCGCAATCAGTACCCGCCCATGATGGGCATCGAACCCCTACGCGAACGTATTGCGGAAAAAGCACGGCATCTGTACGGGGTTCCGGTGGACCCCGATACGGAAGTGACCATTAGCAGTGGTGCCACCGAAGCATTGCTGTGCGGCGTCCACGCGCTGGTTCGGCCCGGGGACGAGGTCATTGTGTTCGATCCGGCCTATGACTCCTACGAACCCGCGATCCTGCTGGCGGGGGGCAGCGTAGTGCATTTGCCGCTGCAGGCAGGCCAATTCCGGATCGATTTCGAGCAACTCTCGGCCCGCATTTCACAGCGGACGCGCCTAGTGGTTATTAATTCACCGCACAATCCAACCGGTAGCCTGTTGTACCAGGAAGACTTGAACCAATTAGCCGATCTGTTGCGAGCCTACCCGCAATGCTATGTGCTCTCGGACGAGGTGTACGAGCATATCTGTTTCGATCCTGACGGACATGCGAGTGTTATCGCAACCGAGGGTCTGAAGCAACGCAGTCTAGCGGTATTCTCCTTCGGCAAGACCTACCACGCGACCGGTTGGAAAGTCGGTTACTGTATCGCGCCCCCCGCGCTGACTACCGAGTTCCGGCGGGTCCATCAATTCAACACCTTTACCACGGCGACCCCGCTACAGTGGGCATTGGCCGATTACATGGCCTCGGATCCGCAGCATTACCTGAAATTGCCCGAGTTTTACCGCCACAAGCGCGACCTGTTCCGTCGCCTGCTCGAGGATTCAGGATTCGAACTGCTGCCATGCGAGGGCACCTATTTCCAGCTAGCGGACTACAGTGCGCTATCGAATTTGGATGACGTCGCTTTCAGCCGCTGGCTAACAGAGGTGCACAAAGTTGCCGCAATTCCCATCTCGGTATTCTGTGAACGGCCGCCCGAGGCTCGCTGGGTGCGCTTTTGTTTTGCTAAACAGGAAGCGACGTTGGAAGAGGCTGCCGACCGTTTGTGCAGAATCTAGGCCGGTCGCTGATAGAATAGCCCGGCCATGACCCCAGGACCGACAAGTTCTATTCGCAACGACAAGCTAATGCGCTTGGCCAGTTATGCGTCAGTCGCCGTGGCGCTAACCCTGGTTGGCCTGAAGGTGTGGGCGTACCTGGAAACGGACTCCATTTCGTTGTTGAGTTCCCTTGCCGATTCCTTACTCGATCTAATTGCATCCACCATCACGTTGTTCGCGATTATGGTTGCGCTGACTCCGGCAGACCGAGAGCATCGATTTGGCCACGGAAAATCGGAGGGTGTGGCCGGGCTTGCGCAGTCCTTTATCGTACTCACATCGGCGGTCTACGTGGCGTTCGAAGCCGTCACCCGGTTGTTGGAGCCGAGATCGATCACCAAGCCGGAGCTCGGCCTCGGAATCATGGGCGTGTCGTTAGGGTTAACGCTCGCGCTCGTCTTGTTCCAGCGTTACGTGGCGCGCAAAACGCAATCGCTGGCGATTGCCGCTGACGAAGTCCACTATCGTGCTGACATCGCAACCAATGTTGTCGTGATCGTCGCGATTTACGTCAGCGGTAATACCGGCTGGCTTTGGCTCGACCCGTTGGTCGGTCTTTTAGTCGTGGCTTTCATCCTGGCGAGCGTGAAGTCTATTATTACCCGTTGCCTCGACGAACTCTTGGACCGAGAGCTGCCGGATGAAGACCGGCAGCGTATCCGCAAGCTCGCTGAACATCATCCGGCCGTGATGGGGTTCCACGATTTGCGTACCCGCTCTTCAGGGCGTTCTCAATTCATTCAGTTTCACCTTGAATTGGATTCGGGGCTGACGCTGATGGAGGCCCATGAGATTTCCGATGCGGTGGAACTCGAGGTTCAGGAGGCTTTCCCGATGGCCGAGGTCTTGATTCACACCGATCCCCATGGCTTGGACGAAGACCATGTCAGTTTTTAGCCGGCTTACACTATGCGGTTAACGCTGTTGTTTTCATTGGGGTGCCTAATCGGGGCGCCGGTCTCCGCTAGTGAAGACGTGGCGGCGGCGCGCAGCCTGATTGCACAACGGCGTAGCGCCGAAGCGCTTACAGCCATCGAGGCGCTATGGCGGCAGGGCCCCACCTCCGAACTTGACCTCCTTAGAGTCCAGGCGCTGCTGCTGCAGGGCCAGTTGGAGCAGGCGCATTTTAGTTTGGTGCAAATGGGTAACCGGTATCCCGGCGAGGTTGCGGTGCATTTGCAAC
>JAHEKG010000164.1 GCA_024638475.1 Rhodospirillales bacterium
AGGTTGGCCAACCTCTGATGGTCATCGGGCGTAAGGGTGAGTTCGATGGAACTCGAATTCTTGGGCGACGAGCTAGGCAACTGAACGAGTGGCCTCGGTGGTCACCACGCGGCCGCGCAAACTATTCGGCAACGCTTCGGTAATCGCCACATCGACGAAGCCGCCAATGACTTCGGCGGGCGCATGAAAGTTGACCCAACGATTGTTCTCGGTGCGGCCAGCCACTTCGGTGGACACCTTCTTGGAGGGCCGCTCGACCAAGACGCGTTGCGTGGAGCCCACCATCCCCCGGCTGATGGCCTGGGCATTGCTGTTCAACAGCGCCTGCAGCTCCTGCAAGCGGGCCTGCTTGACGGCTTTCGACACGGGATCGGGCAAGGCGGCCGCCGGGGTGCCGGGCCGCGGCGAATAGATGAAGCTAAACGATTGGTCGAAGCCCACCTCCTCGATCAATGCGAGCGTCGCGCGGAAGTCCGCGTCCGTCTCACCCGGAAAACCGACGATGAAATCCGAGGAGATCGAGATGTCCGGCCGCGCCTCTCGCAACCGTCGCAGCTTCTGTTTGTATTCCAACGCCGTGTGGCCGCGTTTCATCAGCGCCAGCACACGATCCGAACCGCTCTGCACCGGCAGGTGTAAATAATTGGCGAGTTGGGGAACCTCCGCATAGGCCTGTACTAGGCTGTCCGTGAACTCTCGCGGGTGGGAGGTGGTAAATCGCACTCGCTCGATTGGCTCGAGGCCCGCAACGAAGTAGATCAATGTGGCCAGATCCGCAAAGCCGCCACCGTGAGTGGGGCCACGATAAGCGTTGACGTTCTGCCCCAACAAGTTGATTTCCCGCACGCCCAGCTCGGCCAAATGCGCGCATTCGCCAATGATGTCATCGAATGGGCGACTCACTTCCTCGCCGCGCGTATAGGGCACGACGCAAAAGCTGCAGTACTTGCTGCAGCCTTCCATCACCGAGACGAAAGCCGTGCACTTCGCGCTCTCGGGCAGCGGCAGCCGATCGAACTTTTCGATTTCGGGGAAACTCACGTCGACGACGTTGGCGCGCCCGGCCCTGATCTTGTCCACCATCGCCGGCAACCGATGCAGGGTTTGGGGGCCGAACACGAGATCCACGAAGGGTGCCCGTGTTAGGAGGTTGCCCCCCTCCTGGCTGGCTACACAGCCGCCCACGCCGATGATGGTGCCGGGTTTGGCCTCCTTGAAGGCCCGCCAGCGCCCCAGCAACGAGAAAACTTTCTCTTGTGCCTTCTCGCGGATGGAGCACGTGTTCAGCAACAAAACGTCCGCTTCCTCCGCGGACGCCGCGGGCAACATGCCATGGGATGCCTTGAGGACGTCGAGCATTTTGCTCGAATCGTATTCGTTCATCTGGCAACCGAAGGTTTGGATATAGACGCGTTGTGACGCCACTGGTCAGCGTGCCTCCTGGGCGTTAGACAAAGTGCATCCGTCGATAGCGTTTAAAACGGAATATCGTCGTCGAAGTCTTCCGCAGGGGGCGCCGGGGGTGCACTCGCCGGCCGACCGCCGCCACCGCTGGCCTCCATCGCGGGAGCGCCCGCACCCGGGCGGGAGCCGAGCATTTGCATTTCGTTGGCGATCACTTCCGTCGACCAGCGATCGTTGCCCTGCTTGTCCTGCCATTTGCGGGTCCGCAATCTGCCTTCAATATACACCTGGGAACCCTTACGCAAGTATTCAGCGGCGATCTCGGCCAGGCGGCCGAAGAAGGCAATACTGTGCCATTCCGTGCGCTCTTGCTGTTCGCCGGTGGTCTTGTCTTTCCATGATTCGCTGGTGGCGATACGAATATTGGTGACCGCGCTGCCCGACGGCATATAGCGGGTCTCCGGATCCGCACCCAAATTACCCACCAGAATGACCTTATTTACGCCCCGTGCCATGCGTTAATTCCCCAAGTTTTTGTTTTGTGCCGACCGGTCATTGTACGCCCTGGCCGTGGAAAAACCACAGCCGTTTCCCTGGCCGCAGGCAACTTTCGGGGCGATAGTACGGAAAACTCGGCCTTCCGGGCCGCGTGCGCCACACTCCGCCGGGCAGCCACCGGCGGGGTCAGACCTGGCCTTGCAAATAGCGCTGGCGCTGGTTGTCCGAAAACTTCTCGATCGCGTAGCGCAACATGGTCCGGGGCATTTGCCGGTAATAGGCTTTCAGAAAGGCTTTCGCCACGACGGGGTTGCGCTTGCCGACCTCCCGCAGCATCCAGCCGACCGCCTTGTGAATCAAGTCTGCGTCGTCCCGCAACAAGCGCACGGCAATCTTGAGGGTGTCGTCGAACTGGTCCTGCTTGATGAAATGCAGCGTCGTCATGATGGCAATGCGCCGCTCCCACAGGCTGCTCGAGTCGGACAACTCATACAGCACCTGCCGGTCACGATGGTCGAGGTAGGGACCCAAAATATGGTGTGCGGAGCTGTCCACTAAATCCCAGTTGTTGATGTAATGCGTATGGTTCAGGTAAAGGTTGTAGATAGCCGTTCTCTCGGCTTCGTCGCCCTTCCCGAATTTTCGAACCAGCAATAGCAACGCGCACAACCGCTCTTCGTGATAACGAGATTCAAGCAGGCGCCTGACCTGGTCGAGGGGAAGATCCTCGAACTGTTGCGCGTGTTTGCGGAGCACCGGCACGCGAATACCCAGAAACTTGTCACCCTCCGCGTATTCACCCTTGCCCGTCTTGAAAAATCGTTGCGAGTGCGCGGCGATGTCGGGATCCGCCAGGGCCCGCAGGGCTTTGCTGAGCTTGCCGGCCGTGGTTGCCGTTTTCGCCTTGCGCGGGCCTTGGCGCTTTGACGGAACCATTCGCGTAAACCTCCGTAATCCTTGACGAAATCCCGACTCCGCCCCGCAGTATAGTGGTCGCGGCCCGCGGAATCTCAGGCCGCGGCGCCCGTTCGTTGCGCCGTGGGCCGCCGGCTGCACTTTTTCCCTGCCGTCGTCGTATAGTAGGGGTTTGCCCGCGAGAGGCCCTGTGGCGTCCAAAAACATCCAAATCCGGGGTGCGCGCACCCATAACCTGAAGAACATCGACCTGGACCTGCCCCGGGACCAGCTGATCGTCTTGACCGGGTTGTCGGGCTCCGGCAAATCCTCATTGGCCTTCGACACCATTTATGCGGAAGGGCAACGCCGTTACGTGGAGTCCCTGTCCGCCTACGCGCGGCAATTCCTGTCCATGATGGAAAAACCCGACGTCGACCACATCGAGGGCCTCTCCCCGGCGATTTCCATCGAGCAAAAATCGACGTCGCACAACCCCCGCTCCACCGTCGGCACCGTCACCGAGATCTACGACTACCTGCGCCTGCTTTATGCCCGCGCCGGCATTCCCCGCTGCCCTACCCACGACGAGCCGCTCGAAGCCCAAAGCGTTTCGCAGATGGTGGACCAGGTGCTGAACCTCAAAGATGGCACGCGTTTATTGTTGCTGGCGCCCGTCGTGCAGGCGCGCAAGGGCGAACATCAACAACTCTTAGCGGAATTGCTGGCGAAGGGCTTCGTCCGCGCCCGCATCGACGGCGAGGTTTACGAGTTGGACGACCCACCCAAGCTCGATTTGCGCCGCAAGCACACCATCGAGGCCGTCGTGGATCGCTTCAAGGTGCGGCCGGACATGGCGCTTAGGCTCGCCGAGTCGTTCGAGACGGCGCTGGCCCTTGCCGACGGCGTCGCCGAGATCGCCTTCATGGACGACGCGAAACGCGCGCCGCTGCTGTTCTCCGATCGGTTCGCCTGTTCCCGCTGCGGCTATGCCATCGCCGAGCTGGAGCCGCGGCTGTTCTCCTTCAACAATCCCGTCGGCGCCTGTTCGACCTGCGACGGCCTGGGCGTGCGCCAGTTCTTCGACGCAGCGCGGGTGGCACGGCACCCGCATCTGTCCCTCGCGGGCGGCGCGATCCGCGGCTGGGATCGGCGCAACGCCTACTACTTTCAAATGATTCAATGCCTCGCGGATCACTACAAGTTCGACATCGAAAAACCGTTCGACCAACTGTCGGAGAAAATACGCCAGGCCGTGCTTTACGGCAGCGGCAGCCAGCGCATCAATTTTCGCTACTTCACGGGCCGCGGCGGCGAGGTCTCCCGGCGGCATGCTTTCGAGGGGATTATTCCCAACATGGAGCGCCGCTACCGGGAAACGGAATCCGGCCCCGTGCGCGAGGAACTCGCCAAATACCTGAGCAGCCAGCCCTGCCCCAAATGCGCGGGCGCGCGCTTGAACGAGGCGGCGCGGCACGTGTTCATCGCCGAGCGCCCGCTGCCCAGCCTGACGGCCCTCGCCGTGGGCGATGCCCTGGCGTTCTTCGAACAACTGGACCTGCCCGGCTGGCGGGGCGAAATCGCCGCCAAGGTGGTGAAGGAAATCGGCGAGCGGCTGCGCTTCCTCGCCGACGTGGGCCTCGACTACCTGACCCTCGACCGCAGCGCCGACACGTTGTCCGGCGGCGAGGCCCAGCGGATTCGCCTGGCCAGCCAAATCGGTTCCGGCCTCGTCGGGGTCATGTACATCCTCGACGAGCCCTCCATCGGGCTGCATCAACGCGACAACAAACGCCTGTTGAAAACCCTGACCCATCTGCGCGACCTGGGCAACACGGTCGTCGTCGTGGAACACGACGAAGAGGCGATCATGGCGGCGGATCACGTGGTCGATCTCGGCCCCGGCGCGGGCGTGCACGGCGGCAAGATCGTCGCCCAGGGCACGCCCCAGGCCGTCAAGAAAGACGCGGCTTCGTTAACCGGCCAATACCTGGCGGGTAAGCGCGCGATACCGACGCCCGAACTGCGCCTGCCCTTCGATGCGAAACGCAAACTGACCATTCGCGGCGCGCGGGGCAACAACCTCAAGAAGATCGACGTGGAGGTGCCGCTGGGCGTGATGACCTGCATCACCGGGGTCTCCGGCTCCGGCAAGAGCACGCTCATCAACGACACGCTGTACAAAACCGTCGCGGAACGGATCAACAACAGCAGCCACGACCCCGCCCCCTCTGACGGCGTCGAGGGCCTGGAGGCGATCGACCGCGTCATCGACATCAGCCAAAGCCCCATTGGGCGCACGCCCCGCTCGAACCCGGCCACCTATGCGGGGCTGTTCACCCCCATTCGCGAGTTGTATGCCGCCACCCAGGAATCCCGCAGCCGCGGCTATGCGCCGGGGCGGTTCTCGTTTAACGTCAAGGGCGGCCGCTGCGAGGCCTGCCAGGGCGACGGCGTCATCAAGGTGGAAATGCACTTTCTGCCGGACGTGTATGTGGCCTGTGACACCTGCCAAGGCAAGCGCTACAACCGCGAGACCCTCGACATCCGCTACAAGGGCAAGAATATTTCCGAAGTCTTGAACATGACGGTGGAGGACGCCACGGAATTCTTTCGCAACGTCCCGGCGGTGGCGCGCAAACTCGACACCCTCATGGCGGTGGGCTTGTCCTACGTGCGCCTCGGCCAAAACGCGACTACCCTCTCCGGCGGCGAGGCGCAACGCGTGAAACTCGCGAAGGAACTGTCTAAACGCAGCACGGGTTCCACGTTGTACATCCTGGACGAGCCGACGACCGGCTTGCACTTTCACGATATCGCGCAGTTGTTGCACGTGTTGTTACGGCTGCGGGATGGCGGCAACACCATCGTTGTGATCGAACACAATCTGGACGTGATCAAGACGGCGGATTGGGTGATCGACTTAGGCCCCGAGGGCGGCTCCGGCGGCGGCGAAGTCGTCGCGACGGGCAGCCCCGAAGACGTCGCCGGGAATCCACGCTCTTATACCGGCCAGTATCTCGGCGCGATCTTGGGCGGTGCCGAACCCAAGCGCGGCGGCCGCCGCAGTCGCGGTAAAAAGAACACCCGGAAGGGGGCATGACCGATTGCGCACAGGATGATAACGTATTGTTTTATATTGATTTAATCCTTATTCGCGTGGGTGCTGAATGGTCATCGCCGCACTCATCGTAGGCTTGCTGTTAATCATCGCCGGCCCCGCGTATTGGGTCCGCACCGTCATCAAGCGCTACAGCTCACCCGCCGATCGCTACGCGATGACGGGCGCGGAGACGGCGCGTTTCCTGCTCGACAGCGAACGTTTGCAAAGCGTGAAAGTAGAAGCCACCGAGCTCGGCGATCACTACGACCCGATCGAGAAAGTCGTGCGCCTCGGCCCCAACCACTACGGCGGGCGCTCCTTGGCCGCGGTCACCATCGCCGCCCACGAAGTGGGGCATGCATTGCAGGACGCGCGCGGTTATGGCCCGCTGCGCTGGCGCACGCGTTTGGTGCAATTAGCGGGGCCCGCGCAGAAACTCGGCGCGGGGCTGTTGATGGTGAGCCCGATTGTTGCCGCGTTTACGCGCGTGCCCGCGATCGGTTTAGTCACCTTGCTCGGCGGCTTTCTGACTTTGGCCACCGGTGCGGTCGTGCACATGGTGACGCTGCCGACGGAATTCGATGCCAGCTTCAAGCGCGCCCTGCCGATTCTGGCCGAACGCAAAGTCATACGCGACAGCGACCGGCGACATGCGCGGCGCTTATTGACGGCGGCGGCGCTCACGTACGTATCGGCGTCGTTAATGAGTTTGATCAACATCGGCCGCTGGTGGGCCATTCTAAGGAGATGAGCAATGCCGAGTTATAAACTGGTTTATTTCGATTTCGACGGCGGCCGCGCCGAGCCTATCCGTATTGCCTTTCACGCGGCCGGCATCGAATTCGAAGACGAGCGCATCTCGTTCGCCGAATTCGGTCAGATGCGCAACAGCAGGCGCTTCAATTCCGTCCCCGTGCTCGAAATCGACGGCCAGCAAGTGACCCAGTCCAACGCCTTGAGCCGCTACATCGGCAAGATGGCCGGTTTATATCCCAGCGACGATCTACAGGCGCTGTACTGCGATGAAGTCCTGGACGCCCTGGAGGATGTCAGTCATTACATCGTGCGTACCTTCGGGCTGGAGGGCGAGGCGCTGCGGGAGGCGCGGGAAAAACTCGCGGAAGGCTGGCTGACCACCTACCTGCGCGGGCTGGATGAGCTGTTGGCCCGCGGCGGCGGCGAATATTTCGCCGCCAACGCGTTGACCATCGCCGACCTCAAGGCCTGCATGCAGACGCGCTCGCTGCGAAAGGGCAATCTCGATCATATTCCCACGGACCTGGTGCAGCGGTTGGCACCCGCGCTGATCGAACACCAACAGCGCGTCGAGGCCGACCCCCGCGTAGTGGCCTATTACGCGTCGCGCGGCTAGCCCGCTCGAGCCCCAATGACGCGAGCCTCAAACGCCGCGCTGCTATCGGGACTCATCTTCCCGGGCACCGGGCACATGGCCCTGCGCCACTATTGGCGCGGTTCGGTGCTCGTGGGTGTAGCGCTGGTAGCCCTCGCGGTAATAATCCCCAGCGTCTTTCAGCGGGCGCTGCTGATCGTCGATCGCATCAACGCGGGCGACGTCCCCGCAGACTTTGCGGATATCGTACAAATGGCGACTGCCACTACGGGTGGCAGCAATAGCGCTGCGGAGAGCGCCGCGCTGATTATGCTGCTAATCTGTTGGTTGGTCGGCATCGTCGATTCGTACCGGCTGGGGGTCAGCGACCGAAGTTAGCTGTTGATGTCCCCTAACGGCCCGCAGGCGGACGTTCGATCAGGATTCACCCAGGATCTTTTTCGCGCCGTTTCTCAGACACCCATTTTCCGAAGTCAATAACTTTGTTTTGACAACGGGATCGGCCACATCGATCAGTGCTTCACAAAACTCAGAGACTTCAAAAA
>JAHEKG010000165.1 GCA_024638475.1 Rhodospirillales bacterium
CGAACACCGGCCGGCCGTTGATCGTCCCGTGTCCGGTCACGACGCCGTCACCGGGAATGCGTTGCTCGGCCATTCCGAAGTCGTTGCAGCGATGCTCGACGTACATATCCCATTCGTTGAAGCTGTCCTCGTCCAGCAACAGCTCTAGGCGCTCGCGCGCGGTGAGCTTGCCTTTGGCATGCTGTGCGTCGATGCGCTTTTGGCCTCCGCCTTCGGCAGCGGCCTTGCGGCGGCGTTCGAGCTCTTCAATGATGTTTTGCATAAGCAGTCCTTGGTGCGTTCAGCGCTGGGCTTGTTGTTGTTCGACGAGGGCTAGGACTTCCTGTGCCGCGCGGGGAATGTTCGTGCCGGGCCCGAAAATTGCCGCCACGCCCTCGGCTTTTAGCGCCGCGTAATCTTGCGGAGGAATGACACCCCCACAGACGACGAGCACATGGGCCGCGTCCTTGCCGCGTAATGCAGCGATGAGTTGTGGTACGAGGGTCTTGTGGCCGGCGGCTTGCGACGAGATGCCGACGACGTGAACGTCGTTTTCGACCGCACTTTGGGCTGCTTCCTCGGGCGTCTGGAACAATGGCCCGATGTCCACGTCGAAGCCCAGGTCGGCGAACGCCGTGGCGATCACCTTGGCACCGCGATCGTGGCCGTCCTGGCCGAGCTTTGCCACCAGCATCCGCGGCCGGCGTCCATGATTTTTCTCAAAAGCTTCGACGTCTTGTTTGAGTTTCATGAATTGCTCGTCTCCCGCATAGGCGGCACCGTATACGCCGCTGATGGACTGGACCACGGCTTGATAACGCGTGAAGACCTTTTCGAGAGCGCTGGAAATTTCGCCCACGCTGGCCCGCGCCCTGCTGGCATCGATGCTGGCCTGGAGAAGTTCGCCGTCGCTGCGGCCCGCCGCGTCCGCGAGCTTTTGCATGGCGGCCTCGAAGGCGGCGGCGTCACGCTGCTCCCGGACCCGGGTCAGGCGCCGGATCTGGTTGTCGCGTACCTTGGAGTTATCGATGTCGAGGATGTCGACGGCAGGTTCGTCGTCCCGCTGATAGCGGTTGACGCCGACAATGACTTCCTGGCCGCGGTCGATACGCGCCTGACGTTCGGCGGCGGCCTGTTCGATACGCAGCTTCGGCAGCCCCGACTCCACCGCCCGCGTCATGCCGCCGAGTTCTTCCACCTCGTCGATCAATTGAGTGGCTTGGCGGACCAACTCGGCGGTGAGGTGCTCGACGTAATAAGAGCCGGCCAGCGGATCCACGACACGGGTGATACCGGCCTCTTCGCGGAGCACGAGTTGGGTGTTGCGGGCGATGTGTGCCGAGAATTCCGACGGCAACGCCAGGGCCTCATCGAAGGCGTTGGTGTGCAGCGACTGCGTCCCTCCCAAGGTGGCCGCCAGCGCCTCGACGGTGGTGCGAATAATGTTGTTGTAAGGGTCCTGGCTCGTGAGGCTCACGCCCGACGTCTGGCAATGGGTACGCAGCATCAGTGAGCGCGGGTTTTCCGGCTTGAAATGCTGCTGCATCAGCTCGGCCCACATCAATCTTGCCGCCCGCAGCTTGGCGACCTCCATGAACAGGTTCATGCCGATGCCGAAGAAGAACGATAGCCGCGGCGCAAAACTATCTACGGCCAGGCCCCTGGCCATTGCGGCGCGCACGTACTCGATGCCGTCGGCTAATGTGAACGCCAATTCCTGTACCGCCGTCGCCCCCGCTTCCTGCATGTGATAGCCGGAAATTGATACGGAATTGAAGCGCGGCATATGCCGCGCGGTGAAACCGATGATATCGGCAACGATGCGCATCGAGGGTTCCGGCGGGTAAATGTAGGTGTTACGCACCATGAATTCTTTGAGAATGTCGTTCTGCAATGTGCCGGCAAGTTGTTCGGGTTTGACGCCCTGTTCTTCGGCGGCAACGACGTACATCGCCATGATAGGCAGCACGGCGCCGTTCATGGTCATCGACACCGACATCTTGTCGAGTGGTATTTGATCGAACAGGATTTTCATATCCTCGATCGTGTCGATTGCCACTCCTGCCTTACCGACGTCCCCCGTTACGCGGTCGTGATCGGAGTCGTAACCTCGATGGGTCGCCAGGTCGAAGGCCACCGACAAACCCGTTTGTCCGGCGGCGAGGTTCTTACGGTAGAAGGCGTTGGACTCTTCGGCGGTGGAGAAACCCGCGTATTGGCGGACAGTCCAGGGGCGTTGGGTATACATGGTGGCCCGCGGGCCCCGCACAAAGGGCGCTTCCCCTGGTAGTGAATCCAGGTGTGCGACGCCTTCCAAATCGGCGGCCGTGTAGACGGGTTTGACGACGATGCCCTCGGGCGTCGTCCAGTTTAGCTCCTCGGGATCTTTGCCTTTGAGCTCAGCTCGCGCGATGGTTTCCCAGTCCTTCATTCGTCGTCTTTCCCGCGTTTGCCAATTTCGCGATTGTCGGCCAGGGTTTTGAGGGCTTGTTCGTAGTGCAGCGCCTCGACCATGTCGCCGTCGACGACCATGACGCCGGTGTCTTCGGGCGCGGTTTTCCAGGCCTCTACAATCTTGATCGCCTGGGCGATTTGCTCGGTCGTGACACCGAATACCTTGTTGGCCGTGGCAACTTGGTTGGGGTGAATAAGGGTTTTGCCATCAAACCCCATTTGTTTGCCTTCTAGGCAGGCGGACTCGAAACGCTCGGGGTCGTTGAGGTCGGTTTCGACACCGTCGAGGGCGCTGACGCCGAAGGCGCGCGCGACGAGCACGCAGTGTTCCAGGGTTGACCGGAGGCCCGCGCGCTCGGAACCGCGGGGGATACCCATGTTCTTTGCCAAGTCTGCCGTGCCCATGACGATGGCCGCTATGGGCTGGTCGGATTCCAGAATGGTCCGCAGGTTGAGAATGCCGCGTGGCGTCTCCGCCATGATCCAGAAAGGTAAATTGTCTTTGGCGCCGCCCATGTGGAGCGCCCCGCGGCAAGCTTCCAGCTGGCGTTCGCTCTCGAGCTTAGGAATAAGCACGGCCGATATGGGTAGGGAGGCCACCGCGGCCAGGTCGGACTTGCCCCAGGGCGTATCCATGGCGTTAACCCGCACGACGACTTCCCGATGGCCGAATTCCGCGCTTTCGAGCACGGCTTCGACCTGGGTGCGGGCCGCCAGCTTGTGGTCCGGCGCCACTGAATCCTCTAGATCCAGTATGACGGCATCCACGGGTAGTTCTTGGGCCTTATCGATCGCCCGACTATTGCTGCCCGGTACGTACAACACCGAGCGTCTCGGCTTCAGATTCTTTGCCACAGAGCATGGTTCCGGTGGCGCGGGGGGCGCCCCTTCAGGTGTCCGCGGCCTGTCATAGGCCGCGAAGCCTATAGTTTAGCGAATATTTCCAACGCTGCCCGCTCCCCGGACTCCATGGCGCCTTCCATGCCGCGGTTGGAGACGGCGGTGTGCTCACCGCATAGGTGGATGCGGCCATGAGGTTTGGCCATTCCTTGCGCGAACGCCGTAATTTGCCCGGGCCGCCAGTAGGCCCAATCCCCCGCCGCGAAGGGATCCCGGTACCAGCTCTTGTAGCCACCGACCTCCAATAGGCCCTTGGCGGACGGCCGGATCGTTTCGATGGATTTGACCACCACGGCGCGGGCGTCCTTCTCGTCCAGACGATCCAGATAGGCGGCGTCGGGGCCGCGGGCCCACGCCGTGATGCTAGTGATTTCCTCCGGGGAGCTGCCCTTGCGCTCCGCGAGGACAATGCCGGCCGATGTATCCGTGAACATGGCTGCGGCCATGCCGTCTTCCTCCCAATAGGGGCGCTTCGGCACCAGGTGCACGAGCGTCATGAGCTGCGAGGGCAAACTCTGCACAGCCATGGCCTGGGTACCGGTGAACACGGGGTCGACCTTGATGTTGCGTAACACGGCAAAGGGCACCGAGCAGATTACGTAGTCCGCCTGATAGCGCGTGCCGTCGGCGCAATGGACTTCGGCGCCGCTAGCGTCGCTGCGAATACCCACGACTTCGCGGCCGAAGTGAATCTCGTTGTTCAAGGCGGCGGCCATGGCCTCGGGAATACTCTGGTTACCGTTGACCGCCGTATAGCCGAAAACGCCCTTGGGGCCGAGTTCTTGTTGTATGCCTGCGAAGGCGACCGAGAAAAATAACTGCAATATGGAAATATCGTGGGCGTTGTCGCCAAAGCTCGCGTTGATGTTGTACCCCAACTCGATCATTTCCGGCGTCGCGCCTTTTGCCGTCATCCAGTCATGTACGGAGATGTCCAGGTGTGCGTATTCCGGGTTGACCCAATCATCCACCGACTTCAACGGTGTACCGCGCCCCATGAGCGAGAAAAAATAAGCCCACGGCATCATGCTCTTGAGTGCGGGGGGGAAAGGATTGCGCGGGTGATTGGGCCAATCTTCTTTGCGGATTATGGCGCCGTCTAGGGCTAATTCGCGGGCGCGGAAGAAGGGCACCGACGCGGTGATGTCGATGAGCCCCACGCCGAGGTTCTTGGCGGTATCCACGATGCGCGCGTAACCGGCCCCCATGCTCGTGCCGCCGAATTCCGGTGCGCCGTCGACATTGCGGTTCGACAGCACCCGGCCGCCAATCCGCCGGCTGCCCTCGATGAGTTGTACGTCGGCGCCACCCATTTGCAGCGTCAAGGCAGCATTGAGGCCGGATAGCCCCGCGCCGATGACGAGGATCTTGTGTTTGTTTTGGGCGCGAACGATTTGCGGTGTCAGCGCGACGGATGCCGCGGCGGCGCCGCCGGCGAGGAAGGTTCGGCGATCGATGGTGCGGCCGGTCATGGGCATGCATTCCCTCTGTTGCGTGGCTAGATTAGAGCATCCGCGCAGGCCGAAGCCTATGCGCATGGGTGGCCGGAACCACTAGGCGAGCTATGCGTCGTCGGCTGTCAGTAGCGCCAATGCATTGTCCGCCACGTCCGGATGATGCTCAGCATTGAGGGTTTGATACCGCAGTGGTAACTCGGCGTAGGCTTTCACGTGCCGGCCGCTGCCGCGACCGGTCAGGTGGCCGGGCCGGCTGCCCATTTGCATCCAGGGCCGCCAACTGATGATGCTATGAAACTCCACGTTGGCGCGCACGCTGGCCTGGTTTGGATCTTCCAAATCGTCACGGTTGCTGTGATAAGTGGACATTTCGTTGTAGACGAAGGGTTTTCGGCCGGGGATCGCCGCCACCGCCTTGATTTCTTCCGTTACCCAGACTTGGTCGCCCACGGTCACGGCGGGCCTGAAGCGATGATTGAGCTCCATGCCGACGGCTTCGCCGGACGCGCGTAGAATCTCCAGGCCTTCGGCCCTAACCAACGTGGTAGATGGGCCCATCCGTGTTTGCGGCACGCTGACCGTCTCTCCCGTATAGGGGTTGTCCCAGGTTTCCATCAGTTGACCCGTGTCGATATCGGTGAAGTACGCGACCTCTAAAGCGCGCGCGCGATAGGTTGTGTTGTCGAGTTTCTCATAGAGGCTGAAGGTGCCCGCGAGGACGCCGAACAGCGGCGTCGCTTGATCGTCGACGATGCCGTAGTAACTACCGATCACAAACCCCATGCTGAGTTTAGGTGCGGTACTACCGCGCATTTTGATGATCGCCGTGAGGAAGTCCGCAGGCTTGCCGAGGTCGAGGCGTTGCCGCGCCGGCGCCGTCGCCGCGGGCGCCGCCGATTCCGTCGAGTTCGAGCCGCAACCCGACAACAGATAGGCGCCCACGCCGAGGCTGCCACCGACAAAACTTCTTCTATCCAATCCGCTTGATTTCACAGTGCGCTCCGTAGTCTGAGGGACGGTAAATCGCCGCCCGGGGCCCAGCCTAAACGGTCAGACCCAAGGGCGCGATAATTGCCGAGGAGTGCGGTAAGATCAAGCGAGGATTATTCGCCGCGCGTAGGTCGGACAGGAACTAGGACGAGGTTGTGTCGCTAAGGGATGAGGTGGAGCTTTTGTTGCCCAACTGGGAACGTTGGTATCCCAGTTTGTTCGATGCCGCCAGCGACCTTGGGTTGATTAGAGCCCGCGTCTGTTCGCCGTCGTCCTTGCTGCTTTCCAATCGTCACGCGCATGTGGATAGCGCGGCCAAGAAGGCTCACCTCGAGAACTGGGGGGGCGCGCCGGAGGATATTGGGCATCTATCGGACGCGAAAGGCCGGCGTCGAAAACGGCGCAAGAAGAAGAACAACAACCAGCAGTAAGATACTGCTGCAAGATCAAAAGAGAGCAAGCCTATGAGCACTGTAGCGGCTGAAACCAATCACCCTTTGTTGACCGCCCTTGCCGAGGTCGTCGGCAGTGACAATCTGCTCCTCGACGTCGACCAGCGCAAGCTGTATTCGTGCGACGTCTATTCGGAAGGCAAGTTGTGTGCGGCCGTGGTCCGCCCGACTTCGGCCGAGCAGGCGGCCACGGCGGTGCGCATCATTGCCGAGCACGGCTATTCGATTGCGCCCCGCGGTGGGGGCATGTCCTACACCGGCGGCTACATCCCGATTAACGACACCACCGTTATGGTCGATACCGGCGCGATGAACCAGATTCTCGAGATCAACGAGACCGACATGTACGTGACGGTCCAGGCCGGTGTCACCTGGGCGCAACTGTACGAAGCGTTGAAGCCGAAGGGCCTGCGCTTGCCTTTCTTCGGAACGTTTTCGGGCATTCGCGCTACGGTCGGCGGCGGCATGTCCAACGGCGCACTATTCTTCGGCACGGCGCGCTACGGCACGGGTGCGGATAATGTGCTGGGCCTGGAAGTGGTCCTCGCCGATGGCAGCCGGCTGCGCACCGGGCAAGCCGCCGTCAACAACGGCAAGCCTTTTTTCCGGACCTACGGCCCGGATCTGACCGGGCTATTCACCCATGACGCGGGCACCCTCGGCCTCAAGACGGAGGCCACACTGCGGCTGATTCAGTGGCCGCCGGAATCGGCCTATTTGTCGTTCGTGTTCAAGGGCGCAGTGGAGATTGCGGGGGCGCTGAGCGCCGTGGCGCGCAGTGGTGCGGCGGAAGAGGCCTATGTGTTCGATCCCGGCAGCACCGCTAAGAACCTGGCCGACGCGGATATCGCCAGCGACTTCAAGACCCTGACCAAGGTGATCCGGGGCCAGTCTTCCTTGGGCAAGGGCCTCAAGGCCGGCGCAAAACTGGTGGCGGCCGGGCGTGGGTTCGTCGATCAGGATTTGTTTTCGCTGCACGTGGTCTGTGCCGGGCGCAGTGAGGCCGCGGTCAAAGACGACGTGGCGATAGTTCGCCGCTTGGCTGAGGAACACAATGGCGAAGAAATCCCTAATTCCATTCCCATGGCGGCACGCGCCAATCCGTTCCAACCATTGAACGGCGTACTGGGCGCCGACGGCGATCGGTGGGCGGCGCTCAACTCCAAGGTGCCCCATTCCGATGCCGCCGAGATTATTACGGGCTTCGATAAGATCATGGAGAAATATCAAGCTGAAATGGACGCGACGGGGGTGTTTATTACCCGGCTGATGATCGCCATCGATACTCACGCGTTTAGTTTCGAGCCGGTATTTCATTGGTTTGACTCTTGGCTGCCATTGCATAAAAAGATTCCGGAACCGAGTCACCTGAAGAAATTGAAGGAACCCGCACCCAACGCGGCGGCCACCGAGCCAAATTGTTTATGGACGTCTTCAAGGATTAATCCAGCCATGAGTTCGGACCACTCAATGCATAAAAATAAAGATATCGTTGATTAGGTTGAATGGTTGAACAGTTGATTGGTTGATTAGT
>JAHEKG010000166.1 GCA_024638475.1 Rhodospirillales bacterium
GGCCCCAAGTCGTTGGTAGATTGCGAGGTGGGCGGTTTGTCCGAGCAGCACCGCAATGGCCGCGAACCCTGCCCCCATTGCGCTGGCGATGTCGCCTAGGGCTTGTGGATCGGGATGTGGATGAGCGATCCGCTGCGCCTGGGCGCGGATGAGCCGATGCCAATGGGGCGCCTGCAGCAGGGGTAAGCCCTGCTCGAGCAGTTCCCGTGCTGCCGGGTGTTGGGGCGAACCCGCGACGAAACGCTGAATTTCGGCCTCCCACCAGGACAAGCGGGCCAGTTGGGCTT
Organism: Rhodospirillales bacterium; assembly: GCA_024638475.1. Classification (GTDB taxonomy): domain Bacteria; phylum Pseudomonadota; class Gammaproteobacteria; order Steroidobacterales; family JAHEKG01; genus JAHEKG01. The sequence goes on from JAHEKG010000166.1 coordinate 288, forward strand.
CTTCGGTACCTTGCTGTGGCAAGGCAAGGTCCAAGGCCGCGATCATCTCCAAGGCGGCGCGAATCGCGGGACGCTGACTGGGCTCGGCGAAGACTAGGGCGAGCTCACTCAGATTGGCCAGCGGCACTCGGGTTGTCTTCCGGGTTGGGATACGTCGTGTCGGGACTGCGCGGTTCCGCTTCGATCGTCTTCACCGCCTCTAACTTTCGGCGGGGTTGAACGCCGAGTTCGGTAAACTTGCGCGCGCTGGGTAGGACCATGCGCTCCAATGAGCCCACCGCCTTGTTATAGGCCTCGACTCCACGGGATAGCCGCTGGCCTACTTTGGAGAGATGCTCGGTAAAGGTGCCCAAGCGTTCGTATAACTCGATTGCCAGACTGCGGATTTCTTGGGCATTTTCCGCCAATGCGAGTTGCTGCCAGCCGTAGTTCACCGCCTTGAGTAAGGCGACCAGGCTCGTTGGAGTGGCGAGAATGACTTTCTGCCGCAGCGCATCGTCCAGCAGTTCCGGCCGCTTCGTCAAAGCGGCACTCAAGAACTGATCGCCGGGGATGAACAAGATCACGAATTCCGGGCTGTCGTCGAATTGGGACCAATAACTCTTGGCGGCGAGTTTGCGCACGTGGGTGGCGACGTTGGCAGCGTGGCGGGCGAGGGCCTCGCCGCGTTGTCTGTCGTCGTTGGCCTGGGTTGCATCCAGGTAGGCATCGAGCGGCGTTTTGACGTCAACGACCAGCTTGCGATTCTCCGGCATATGAATGATGAGGTCGGGTCGGACTGCGCCGTCCTCCGTTGCCTGGTGATGCTGCTCGACGAAATCGCAATGCTCGATCATCCCGGCGAGTTCGACGAGGCGTTTGAGGGTGATTTCACCCCATTGCCCCCGGACCTCGGGTCGGCGCAGGGCGCTCACCAGCTGGTGAGTTTCCGCCTGGAGGGCCTTGTGGGCTTCGCCCATCGCTTCGAGTTGGCTGCGAATGCCGCCATAGGCCTCTCGCCGCGACCGCTCCAGGGCGTGCATGTGGTCTTGAGTCTGGGCGAGGGTCTCGCGGACCGGTTGTATGAGCGCTTCTATGGCCTGCTGGCGCGCTTTTAGATCGCCGGAGGCTTCTGCCTGTTGGGTACCTAGACGCGCGCTGGCGAGTTGCAGGAACGTTTCCGTGTGATTCTGCAGCTGCTCGTTGGCCAGGCGGCTGAAGACATTGCCCAACCGCTCTTCAGTTCGATGCAACAGGGTTTCTTGGGCGTTGGCCTCGGCGCGTAAAGTATTGAGGTCGGCGCCGACCCGCTCCAAGGTGCGTTGCAGCCTCTGGCGTTCGAAATAGCCGAACAGGGCTTCGATGCCCAACCCCAGTAGCAACCCCAACACCACCGCCACGCACAGCGCCACGATGACCAGCGGCTGTTCGGTGAGAAGCTCGATCATGGTCTGACCCTACAGGCCGGCGATGCGCGGCGCTAGTTGCTCCGGGCGGCTAATCGTGAAGTCGGCCTGCCAGGCGCGGATGTCTTCGCCCGGACCGATATAACCATAGGCTGCGGCAATGGTGCGCATCCCCGCGGCGCGGCCGGCTTCGATGTCCCGCGCCGAATCGCCGACGTAAATACAGCGCTCGGCGCGCACGTTGAGTTGCTCGGCCGCGAGCCGCAATGGGGCGGGGTGTGGCTTGCGGTCCGGCAACGTATCTCCGCTGATAACGCAGCCGGGCGGCGGCTGCGGGGTGAGTTTGGCGAGGAGCGGTCGCGTCAGCCAAGCGGGCTTGTTGGTGACCACCCCCCAGCGCAATCTTCCGCTAGATATTAAATTAAAAAAAGACTCTAAACCATTAAAAATACGCGAGTTATTGCAAATATTTTGTGCATATATGTCGAGGTAGCGCTGGCGCAGGGCGGCATCGGTTGTGGCCCCCGTCCCAAGGCCTAGCTGCAGCAACCCGGCGGCGCCGTTGGAGACCTGGTTGCGGGCGAGGGCGTAGGGGGCCGGCGGTGCAGCGCGTTCGAGCAGCAGCTGATTCAGCGCGGCCACCATGTCGGGCGCCGTATCGACCAGGGTACCGTCCAAATCCAGGAGCACGGCTTCCGGTTTCATGGGCGATCGGGCTTCGTACAGCGGGCGAAATAATTCACGTCGACGTTACCGCCAAACGAATAACGCTCGCTGAACGGATTGTAGTGCAGCCCGACCAGCTCCTCGACGACGAGCCCGGCGCGCCGGGCCCAGGCCGCCAATTCCGCAGGTTGGATGAGCTTGCGGTATTCGTGCGTACCCGCCGGGATCAGTTTGAGCAAATATTCCGCGGCGACGACCGCCATGGCAAAACTCTTCGCGTTGCGATTAATGGTCGAAAAGAAGACTTGGCCGCCCGGTTTGACCAGTTCGCTCACGGCCGTCACCACGCTGGCGGGTTTAGGGACATGCTCCAGCATTTCGAGGCACGTCACGATATCGAACTGCCCGGGATGCCGCGCGGCGAATCCTTCGGCGCTGTCGAGTTCATAATCGACTTGTTGTCCCGATTCCAATAGGTGTAGCCGCGCGACGCCAAGAGCCTGCTCGCCGAGGTCAATGCCGGTGACCTGGGCCCCCAACGCCGCCATGGCCTCGGCCAGCAGGCCGCCGCCGCAGCCCACATCCAGTACCCGCCGGCCCGCCAGTGGCGCATGCTCGTTGATGAACGCCACCCGTAGCGGATTGAGGCGGTGGAGCGGTTTGAATTCTCCTTCCGGATCCCACCAATGGGCCGCCGCCTGCTCGAACCGCTGAAGCTCCGCCGCATCCGCGTTGAGGTGCTCAGCGTCCGCCATGATCGTCCCCTCCAGGTCGGATCCGCGCGGCCCATTGCTGGGCGCGTGCGACGATGTCGGCGCCGTCCAGTCCCAACGCTTGGCCATTGCGCACGCGCTGTTGGCCGGCGACCCAGACGTGTTGGACATCCCGAGGGCCGGCACTGTAGACCAGTTGGGAAACCGGGTCGTAGACGGGCTGGGTGGCGGCGCCGGCAAGCCCGACACTCACCAGGTCGGCCCACTTACCGGGAACGATCGAACCGATTTGATCAATTAGGCCCAATGCCCTGGCGCCCCCGAGCGTCGCCATCTTCAGTACTTCGCCGGCAGGCATGGCTCCCGCATCGCTCTCGACCAGCTTCGCCAATAGCCCGGTGAGCTGGATGTCTCCCCATAAATCCAGGCGGTTGTTGCTGGCCGCGCCATCGCTGCCCAGGGCGAGGTTGACGCCAGCCCGAGCAAGGGCCGTGGTGGGGCACGCACCGCTGGCCAGCTTTAGGTTGGAGCGGGGACAATGCACGACGGTCGTTCCTTGGCTCGCCAACAGTTGGATTTCGTCGTCGCTGAGGCAGGTGGCGTGAACGGCCATCAAGCCCGGCGTGATCAAGTCGAGGCCCGCCAGACGTGCTAGGGGCCGCTGGCCTCGGTCGGCCACGGCGGCTTCGACCTCCGCCGCGGTTTCGTGGATATGCATTTGGATGGGCACTTCGAGCTCGTCGGCCAATTGCCGAATACGCGTCAGGGTCGCGTCGTCCACGGTATAGGGCGCATGGGGCGCAAACATGCTCGTGATCAGCGGATGGTCGCGATAGCGGTCCCGCATCGCCAAGCCTTTTTGGATGTATTCGGCGGGACTGTCCGCATAAGCGGACGGGAACTGGATGGCGATCATGCCGATCACCGCGCGCAAACCCGTCTCGATGGCGGCCTCGGCAACCTGGTCGGGGAAGAAATACATGTCGGCGAAACAAGTGACCCCGCCGAGCAACATTTCCAAGCCCGCGAGCCGCGTGCCATCGGCGACGAACTCCGGCCCGACCCAGCGCGACTCGGCCGGCCAGATATGTTCGTTGAGCCAGGATTCCAGCGGCAAATCATCAGCAAGGCCGCGCAGGAGACTCATGGCCGCGTGAGTATGGGCATTCACCAGCCCCGGAATGAGCGCCTGTTGGGGCAACTCGAGCCACTCGCCGGCGATGCGTTCGCTGGCCTCTGCCCGCGGTAATACCGCGGCGATTCGACCGTCGGCCACGGCCACGCACTGGCCCGTCCGGGCGGTGACGTCGGGTTCCATGGCGATGAGCCATTCCGGGCACAGTAGGTAATCGGCGGGTTGCATGCGACGGTCGATGGATGAGGTGGGCTGAAGTATAACTAACCCGCCCCAAGCGCCTAATCTGCGCCCGCTATTGTGGTAGAATTAAACCCCTGTCGAGGCCTAAAGATAACTGCCGCTAAACCCGTGATTCGGCCCACGAAGATACCCCCAGACACAACCTTTTAAAGTACTTAAAGCAAGCCATGCCCCGAGCGTCGGTACGCCCCGGGGACGGGAATGCTGTGATTGTTGAGTGACCAGATGGCTGATGTAGCCAAAGAAATCCTGCCGGTTAATCTCGAAGACGAGATGCGTCAGTCCTACCTGGACTACGCCATGAGCGTGATTGTCGGCCGCGCCCTCCCGGATGTCCGCGACGGGCTCAAGCCGGTGCATCGCCGCGTGCTGTTCGCCATGCGCGAATTGGGCAATGAATACAACAAGGCCTACAAGAAATCCGCTCGGGTGGTCGGTGATGTCATTGGTAAATATCACCCCCACGGCGATTCTGCCGTGTACGACACGATCGTGCGCATGGCCCAGGACTTCTCGATGCGGTATTTGCTCGTGGATGGCCAAGGCAACTTCGGTTCCGTCGATGGCGATGCCCCGGCAGCGATGCGCTACACCGAAGTTCGCATGGCGCGCATCGCCGGCGAGCTACTCGCCGATATCGACAAGGAGACCGTCGATTTCGTCGCCAACTACGATGAGAGCGAGCACGAGCCTTCCGTACTGCCGACCCGGGTACCGAATTTGCTCGTCAATGGCTCGTCCGGCATTGCCGTGGGCATGGCGACCAACATCCCGCCGCACAACTTGGGCGAGGTGGTAGATGCCTGCCTGGCCTTACTCGACCAGCCCGACCTCGATGTGACCGACCTGATCGGCCACATCCCTGGGCCGGATTTCCCGACGGCGGGGCTGATCCACGGGGTGGCCGGTATCTACAGCGCGTACAAGACGGGGCGGGGCAGGGTGTACATGCGCGCGCGGACCCACACGGAAGAGTTCGGGACCCGCGGCCGCGAGGCCATCGTGGTTACTGAGTTGCCCTATCAGGTCAACAAAGCTCGGCTCATCGAGCGTATCGCTGAGCTGGTGCGGGACAAAAAACTCGACGGCATTTCGGAGCTCCGCGATGAGTCCGACAAGGACGGCATGCGCATCGTGATCGAGTTGCGCAGCGGTGAGCTCAGCGATGTCGTGTTGAACAACCTCTACAAGCAAACACCGCTGCAAAGCGTATTCGGGATCAACATGGTGGGGCTATTGGATGGCCGGCCACGGTTGTTGAACTTGAAAGAGTTGTTGGAGGCGTTCCTACGGCATCGCCGCGAGGTGGTCACGCGCCGCACCATCTTCGATTTACGCAAGGCCCGTGAACGCGCCCACGTCTTGGAAGGCCAAACCGTCGCGCTGGCGAATATCGATGAAGTCATCGCGTTGATCAAGGCGTCCCCGTCACCGACAGAGGCGCGGGAAGCTCTGCAGCAACGCGTCTGGCAGCCTGGCGCCGTGGTCGAGATGTTGGAACGCGCGGGTGCGGAAGCCACCCGGCCGGAGGAGCTTGCAGACGAGCTCGGGTTGGGTGACGACGGTTACCGATTATCAACGGATCAAGCGCAAGCGATTTTGGACCTGCGTCTCAATCGATTGACGGGGTTAGAGCAGGACAAGATCGTCAAAGAATACGCCGAGCTAATTGAGCGAATCGGAGAGTATCAACTAGTGCTCGAGGACAGTGATCGCCTACAGGAGGTCATCAAGACCGAGCTTCAGGAGATCAAGGAAAATTACGCAGATGAACGGCGTACCGAAATTATCGAGTCGTTCACCGACGTTACAATCGAGGACCTCATCCCCGAAGAGGATGTGGTGGTCACCATATCCCACGGCGGCTACGCGAAATCGCAACCCCTGGCCGCCTATCAGGCGCAGCGCAGGGGTGGCCGGGGCCGGGCGGCGACTCGCGTCAAGGGTGAGGATTTCGTTGATCAGTTATTCGTCGCCAATTCCCATGACACCCTGCTGTGTTTCTCCAGCCGGGGCAAGGTGTATTGGTTAAAGGTGTATCAAGTGCCCCAGGGCGGTCGCGGCTCCCGTGGTAAACCGATGGTCAACCTGTTGCCGTTGGAAACCGACGAACGCATTAACGCCGTCTTGCCGGTCGGTAGCTATGACGCGGACAAGTTCGTATTCATGGCAACCAGTAGCGGTACCGTCAAGAAGACGCCGTTGACCGCTTTTTCCCGGCCGCGGGCCAACGGCATCATTGCGGTGGATTTGCGGGAAGACAGGCTTGTCGGCGCAGGAATTACCGACGGCCAGCGCGACATTATTTTATTCGCCAGCAACGGTAAGTCGATTCGGTTCAAGGAGGGCGACGTGCGACCCATGGGCCGCAACGCCGCGGGCGTGCGCGGTATTCGCTTGCCCGGCAAAGACGACCGGGTGATTGCCTTGACGATTCTGGACGAGGGCCCGCTCTTGATCGCCACGGAGCACGGTTACGGGAAGCAAACACCGATGGACGAATTCCCGATTCAAGGTCGGGGTGGTCAGGGCGTTATCGCGATGCAGGCGTCAAAACGAAATGGCTCGGTGGTCAGCGCGCTCCAGGTGTCGAGCGATGACGAGATCATGCTGATCAGTTCTGGCGGCACACTCGTGCGCACGCCCGTCGTCGAGGTGTCCACGCAAGGGCGTAATACGCAGGGTGTCCGCCTGATCCGGCTGGATGACGGTGACCGATTGGTCGGCCTCGATCGCGTCGCGGGCCTGCGCGACGACGTCGATGAGGGCGCCACCGATGAGGATGAAGGAACCCCGTAGTATGAACCGAGTGTTCAACTTTAGCGCGGGTCCCGCCACCCTGCCGGAGGCGGTGTTGGAGCGTGCCCGCGACGAGTTGACTGACTGGAATGGCCAGGGAATGTCGGTCATGGAGGTCAGCCACCGTAGCAAAGCGTTCATAGAGGTGGCAGCGCAAGCTGAAGCCGATTTGCGGGCCTTGTTGGATATCAGCGCGGATTACCACGTGCTGTTCTTGCAAGGCGGAGCGACGCTGCAGTTTGCCGGCGTCCCGATGAATTTATGTTCCCCCGATGATGCGGTGGATTACGTGATTACCGGCAGTTGGTCGAAGAAGGCCGCTAAGGAAGCGGCGGGGTTGGCGCAAGTCAACGTGGCGGCCGATGGGGCGAATCAAGGTTACACGAGCGTGCCGGCGATCGATACCTGGAACTTGAGCAAAGCTGCCGCCTATGTGCATGTGTGCATCAACGAGACGATCGGTGGGGTCGAGTTTCCCTTCGTGCCGGAGGTGAGTGC
>JAHEKG010000384.1 GCA_024638475.1 Rhodospirillales bacterium
CCAGTCCCGGTAGGCGAGCGTCCGCAGCAACAGGGCGCGTCCCGCCTTGATCTCATCTTCGACCTGCACCCGGCCCCGGTAATACTGAGCGCGCCGCAACACCCATCCGTCGTCGATGTCAGTAAGGTATTTCTCCAACGCTAATTCGCGCAGGCGTTGCTGCCTGGGTGACCCGAACAGTTCGTCAAAGCTACTGGCGGCGAAAACGGTGCCTACGTGCCAGCCCAGTTCCGCGAGTCGTTCTTGCTTCGGGGAGAACGCCGCGTGCTGTTTGCCACCGCCGTGGTCCCGGCAAGCGTATGCGACCGGCGGTCTCTGCGTACCGTCGTTGCAGTACCACAATATACGGCTATACGGACCCCGCGGATTGTCGATGAATTCCTGGACAATATTCCTCGCCTCGTTCAATACTGTGCCGCTCGGCGGGTCGAGTGGGCCCGCCGCCCACGCGTTGCCGCAGACTGCGGCGCAAAATGTAGCGATCAGCCACCGACAAGGTGATTTTTTCGACCGAACATGACGACCGATTCTAAGCATATGGATCATTACTCGTATCTCGAACGTTTCCTAAAATTGTTCGCGGATGTTCAGCCTCGCGAGGGTATCACTTGCCTAATATTGATTGGTAACATTTTCTTAGTCCTTACCGCCTACTATCTTATCAAGCCCGTCCGCGAAGGCTGGCTCGCGATCTCCGACATCCAGGGGTTTTCGAGGTTGGAAGTAAAGGCATACTCCGCTTTCGCGCAGAGTGTGTTGTTGGTGGGCATTATGCCGTTGTATGCGTTACTTGCGGCCAAGGTGTCGCGCAGGAAACTCATCTTGTCCGTCGGTGGCAGCTTCGCGGCGATACTCGTCTTGTTCTGGCTTGCACAACCTGGCTTGGTGTTAGGAGCCATTCCATTCTCCGGCATCGCATTCTATCTGTTCGTTGGCATTTTTAGCGTGACGCTCGTCGCTCAGTTCTGGGCGTTTTGTTCCGATCTTTACGGACCGGAGCGGGGGAAACGTTTGTTTCCCATCGTCGCGGTGGGGGCGGCTGCGGGTGCGGTGGCAGGATCCTGGTTCGGTGAAAAGCTAGTCAGGCTGGAAACCCTCGACGCGTTCGACCTGATTCTGATCGCCATAGTTCCCCTCGCTGCCGCCTTGGCCATGGCGATGTGGTCCGATCGGCGGGGTACCTATGGAAGCCCGTCAGAGTGGACGACCACTCGTTGGGACGAACCGGCCGCACCTTCCAACGAGGGGCCGTATAGCCTCATATTCCGGCACCGCTACCTGACCGTTACTGCGCTAGTGATCCTTACGTTCAGCTGGGTGGTTGCCAGCGGGGACAACATTCTCTTCGGGGTGGTTCAGGATAGCCTGCAGGTCGATTTAGCAGATCTCGCGTCGGATCCCGCCCAGTTTTCGGCGGCCCTCAAGGAGGCGACGACGGTTTTCTATGGCGAGCTATTTTTTTGGGTCAATCTGTTAACCCTTGTGATCCAAGCTTTCTTCGTCTCCCGCATCATGCAGTTCGGCGGGATGCGGCTGCTGTTGTTGACGACGCCCATCGTATCCCTGGCTGCCTATGCGACCATGGCATTTGCGCCTATCCTCGGCCTCATTAAATTAGTAAAAGTGGCTGAAAATGCCAGTAACTACTCTGTCAACAATACCGCCCGGCACATGCTGTGGTTGCCGACGACGAAGGAGATGCTTTACCAGGCCAAGCCCACGGTGGATACTGTATTCGTGCGTCTCGGCGACGGTTTGGCGGCACTGACCATCTTGATAGGAACCCGAGTCGTGACCCTCAGCAACAAGGATTTCGTCATCGTCAATTTGTGTCTCGTCCTCGTCTGGATCGGTTTGACGGTTTACTTGTACCGAGAACACAGACGCTGGAGCGAATCCGCAGCGAAGACAGCCCCGCTTCCCATACCAAGGTAGATTAATCATGTTACTTCTGCGCACGTTACCCGTATTGATACTATTCGCGAGTGCCGTTTCGGCGGATGAATGGCGGCCGTTGTATGATCGCGTCGA
>JAHEKG010000167.1 GCA_024638475.1 Rhodospirillales bacterium
CCTTGTTCTCCATCGAGGCCGCCTCCTCCATGAGTAACGAGAGTCTCGCCGTTGTCGCCATCTTCCTGGTGATGGGCAGCTTCGCGAACATGGCGGGGCTGTCGCGCGATCTCTACCAACTCGCCTACGCGCTCATCGGTCACCGGCCTGGCGGCCTATGTACGGCGACGATTTTCGGCTGTGCCGGCTTCGGCGCCGTCTGCGGTTCCTCGGTCGCGACCACCGCAACCATGGCGCGCATGGCGCTGCCGGAGATGCGCAAACGCGGTTATTCGCTGTCGCTGGCCAGCGGCTCCATCGCCTCCGGCGGCACGCTGGGTATCTTGATACCGCCCTCTGTGATCATGGTGCTGTACGGTGTGCTCACGGAGCAATTCATCATCGCTTTGTTCACGGCGGCGATTATCCCCGGCTTGTTGGCGGTGGTGTTTTACGTCCTCGCCATCGAGGCCAAAGTGGCCCTGGACCCTGAATCGGCGCCAAGCGGACCGCGGCTGACCGCGCGCGAACGCTGGCAAGCATTACGTTCCGCCTGGCGGGTGTTGTCCGTGGCCGCGGTCGTCTCCGGCGGTATCTACAGCGGCATCTTTACCGTGACCGAAGCCGCCTCCGTCGGCGCCGCGCTATGCTTGTTCATGGCTTTCGGCCGCATAACCGTAACCGAGTTCATCAATGGGCTGCTGGAAGCGGCGAGCAGCACCTGCATGATCTTCGTGATCATCATCGGCGCCTCGATCTTCTCCTATTTCGTTTCCTTGAGCGGCGCGCCGGACGCAATGGTCACGGGCATCAGTGGGCTGTCGTTGCACCCACTGATGGTGATCGCGTTGCTCATCTTGATGTATCTGGTCTTGGGCAGCATCTTTGACACGGTCGCCGCGATGGTGATCACACTGCCGTTCGTCCTGCCGCTGGTCACGGGCCTTGGTTACGATCCGATTTGGTGGGGCGTCGTGATGGTCATGGCCATGGAGATCGGCATGATCACCCCACCCATCGGCATCAACGTCTTCGTGCTAAAAAATGCGGCGCAAGATCTAACGCTGAACCAGATCTATCGCGGGGTAACGCCGTTTCTCATCGCCGATGTTGCCCGGCTCGCCATCCTGGCCCTCGTGCCCAGCTTAGCGCTGTGGCTGCCCGGGCAATTGGGCTGGCTCTAACAAAATGGGCCCCGCGAGGCGGGGCCCAAAGCAAACCTTGGGGCCGCGGGCTTCCCTAATGGTCTACCGGCGGTAATCCAACGGCGGCGCCCGTTCGCCCAACAGCGCACGGTATTCGAAGTCGGGGCCCCGACGCTCCTCGAACTCTGCACGCACTGTTTGGAGTTGGCCGGGGTTTGCCAGCAGTTCCGCGGCCGTCAGGGCGAGCGTCCGTGCGGCCACGAACATGCCCTTGCTGCCAATGGAAGTGCCTCCGGCGGCGACGGCTTGCCAGGTGTGGGCGCCCGTGCCCGGCACCCAGGTGGCGGTACGAAAGCCCGTGGTGGGTACGACCCAACTCACGTCCCCGACGTCGGTGGAGCCCATGCTGGTGTAGGGCTTGAACGGCTGGATCTCCACCTGGCTACCCAACGGTTTTTCGGCCTTGAACAATGTCGTCACGAGCTGCTTGGCAAAATTGGCTTCCACGGGCGTGTACTGCACACCGCCGACCTGGCGGAGTTTATCGTCGACGATTCGCGCTAACGCCTCATTGGGCAACACGCTGTGATTGCCGTGCATGATTTCGTAACTCATTTGCGTTTCGGTGCCGCTGGCCGCGCCCTCTGCGGCCGCGACCACACGCGCGAATAATTCCTCCACCTGCTTCGCGTCGGCACCGCGTACGTAATAGAACACCTCTGCCGAGGCCGGCACCACGTTGGGCGCGCCGCCACCATCCGTAATGACGTAATGAATCCGAGCATCCAACGGCATGTGCTCGCGCATGAGATTGGTCATGAAGTTCATCGCCTCGACACCGTCGAGCGCCGAGCGCCCCGCGTCCGGCGCCTGGGCCGCGTGACTCGCGCGGCCCGCAAACTTGAATTTCGCGGAACGATTCGCCAACGTCGAATACGGGCTGGCATCGTTGTTGTCGTCCGGATGCCAGTGCAAGGCCACATCCACGTCGTCGAAGGCGCCTGCGCGCACCATGTAGACCTTGCCGGAGCCGCCCTCTTCGGCCGGCGTGCCATAAAAACGGATGGTGCCGGCGCGCTTCTCCGCGACCAACCAGTCCTTCACGGCCACCGCGGCGGCAAGGGAGCCCACGCCGAACAAATGATGGCCACAGGCATGGCCGGCCGCTTGATCTGCGATGGGCGCACGCTCCGGGACGGCGCCCTGGGATAAGCCGGGCAGCGCGTCGAACTCGCCCATGATCGCGATAACCGGCTTGCCGCGGCCGAAACTCGCCGTAAACGCGGTGGGGATGCCGGCGATGCCCGTCTCCACCTTGAAGCCCTCGTCCTTGAGGTTCTTCTGCAACTTGGCGCTACTCTCAAATTCCAGGTAACCCATTTCGGCGAGGTCCCAGATCTCCATGGCGAGCGCGCCATACCGCTCGGCACGGGCATCGATGCCACGCTCCAAGGTTGCGGCGCCCGTGATCTGCGCCTGCGCAGCGGACGCCAGCGCCAGGACACCCACTCCCACCAATATCCGTCGGCCTAACATGCTTTACTCCCTGGATTCGGGAACAGGTTCTCTTGATCCTCCCCCTCGCGCGGTTCAAGACAAGCGAAATCTTTCTCGACGAGAATCGTAAGCTCCTCGCCCCCACCAACATCCTGACGACCATGAATCGACACCTCTGCCGGCGCCAACCAGTTACGCATGACGCTGGCAGGGATGGTGACGGTGACCTTGCGGTCTGCGAAGCTAGCGGCGGTCGCGGCTGCGGCCGGGTCGACGAGCAATTGATAGGTCAGGTCGGCACCCGGCGCAAAACCAATTCGATCTGCGACGGCACCGTCGGTTTCCAAGCTGCTCACTTCGGTTTGTGACAACCGCAGCCGAATCGAATTGCCGCGAATCCTGAGTTTCATAGCCATTACCTCAACCTCAACGGCAGCATTGTAACGAACCGACCGGTTAGTGGTCACTGGGCTGGCGTCGATTTGCTTCGCTCATCCCAAACTGCCACGTTTGACATTCCAGTAAATCACACGAAATCACTCATGAGCCGCCAATCCACTCTCACCGACTTCGCCACAGGCGACATCTTCGTCGCCGCCACGCTGCTCAACGATCCGGAGGACGACCATGCCGGCGACCGCCGGATCATCCAATACGATGCCGAGTTCAATGAAAAAGGCGTGTGGTGGACCGAGCAGCCGGGCCACCTCATCGGCGGCCTGAACTTCGATGCCGACGGCGGCTTGTGGGCGTTCGACAGCCAGGAATTTCAGGTGTTTCGAATCGGCGATGGCGGCGCCGCGTTACCGGTCCCCGACTTCCCCAAACGCGCCTTCTCCAGCGTCAATTTCGGCTCCGACGGATCCTTGTATCTCGGTGAGCATGTCCGCGGCGACGAAATCACGGTTGAACTCGGCACGGTGATCCCGAAAATGCCGGGCAGCGATCGTTACGGCGACGGGCATATTTTTCGCTTCGACGCCGATGGCCAACTGCTGAACGAATATGCCACCGAAACTCACGGTGGGATGGCCGGGTTCCTGGGCGTGACGATGGCGGCGCTGGCACCCGACGAGCGCAGCATCGTGTATACGACGGAGACCAGCCCGCGATTGATGCGCTACGACATCGTCAACGACAAACAGATGCCCGATGTTCTGCGTTATCCGGACGGACAGCGCGAGATGTTTTTCGGCATGGCCTTCAACGGCAAGGGTGAATTGATGGTCACCCGGGGCAATCGCATCGACGTCCTCGACGATGAGGCGAAAGTCGCGCGCAGCTATCCGTTGGCGGGGTTTGGCTGGGCCTGTATCACGGCCTGCGCCAGCGACGATTACGTCCTCACCAGCAATTTCTTCTCGGGAGAAGTCGCCAAGGTAGACACGAACACCGGCGAAATCGTCGCCAAGGTCAACGTCGGCGTCGAACGGTCCGTCGCAGGAATCGCCGAACGCTAGCGCCGCGCCAAAATGGGGACATTCCCCTTTTTACCCTAGAAAATTGGCACCGACGAAATGGGGAATGTCCCCATTAAGCGTCGCGCTGCTCCAATTCGAGGCCGGCGAAGAGGTCGCGTTTGACGAACCGCGAGCGCATGAACCGCCATGCCGCTTTGCGCGGTGTCAGCCAAGCGATGCGGCTGCCGTGATCTTTATCGGCCAACACCTTTTCCACCAGCCATGGAGTCACCGTCTCGACCCGGTCGGCCAAGATATTGAACACCCGCTTGGTTTGTTCCACGCGCTCGGGCGGTAGGCTCTGGGTGCCTTCAAGCGACAGGTGGGTGAGCACGATACCGGGGCTCAAGTAGCCGACCTTGACGCCGGTACCCTTCGTTTCCTTGATCATGCACTTGGTGAAATAGGTGATCGCGTACTTGGTTGCCCCGTACAGGCTCAAGCCGGGCATCACGCGGCCGTTGCTGCCGAGGCCTTCGAAGTTATAGATATGCCCATGGCCCTGCGCGCTCATGCCGGCCAGCGCGACCTTCGCCCCAAACATCGTCCCCAGCAGGTTGCTGCGATTGACCGTAATAATTTCTTCGGGATCGAGTTCTCCGATCATGCGCCGTGAATTCGAGATGCCCGCATTGTTGATCCAAATATCCACCCCGCCGAAGCTCGCCGCCGACTGATCCCAGAGGTGCTGCACTTGCGCGTAGTTATCGACTTCGGCGGCAACGCCGATCAGGCGATCGCCGGGATCCGCCGCGGACCGCAGCGTAGCGACGGCGCGGCCCACGGAGGCTTCGCTGCGGCCGTTGACGGCAACCCTGTGGCCGCGGCGCAAGAACTCGCGCGCAAGGCCCTTGCCGATGCCGCGACTGCTGCCCGTGATGACCACCCGTTTCGACTCCATGGCCGGATCATAGGGCGGCCCAAGGCGTCGCTCCGGCAACGCCGGAACGATGACCGGCAGTTGGACACAATGGGTCTGCGGCCTGCGGGTCGAACCGGGTTCCGGTCCATGCTAATGCCGTGGCAGACAAGATCGCAGTCATTACGGGCAGCAGCAAGGGCATCGGCTTCGGCTACGCGCGGGAGCTATTACGACGAGACTTCCATGTCACGGTCTGCGGACGCGACCAGGCAGCGGCTGACGCAGCCCGCGAGCAACTGATCGATGAGCAATTGACTTGGCGGGAAAAACTGCTGGCCATGACCTGTAATGTCGCCGTCCTCAGCGACGTTCAAGGCCTCTGGAATACCACCCAGCAGCACTTCGGCACGCCGACGCTGTGGATCAACAACGCCGGTTTTGCCCGCAGCGGGCCCACGCTATTGGAACTTTCGCCGGACGAAATCGAACACATGGTCGAAACCAATCTCATCGGCACGATCCACGGCTGTCAGGTCGCCGTTCAGGGCATGCTCAAGGCCGGCGAAGGCTATCTTATCAATACGCTCGGGGGCGGCGCCAAAGGCCAGGTCGTCAAGGGCATGATCGGCTACAGCACCACCAAACGAGCCGTCAAAGCCATCACGGACTCCCTGCGCAAGGAACTCAAGGGTAAACCCATCCGCATCAGCACCGTGTCACCCGGCGTTAATCTTACCGAGGGGATGTTGCGGGAAATCCGCGCGCTACCGCCGGGCGAGCGGGAAAAGACCATCAAACCGCTGAATATCATCGGCGATCGGGTCGAAACCACCACCCCATGGCTGATCGACAGGCTGCTGGAGGGTGAGGAGCACCGGGACGTAAGCTGGCTGACGGGCGGCAAGCTCATGGGCCGTTTTCTGCTGGCGCCCTTCAAGAAACGCGATCTGCTGAGCGGCTACCGCCTGTAGCGGCCTCGAGCATGGCCGTGACAAGCGCCGATTGGCGCGTTCCTCCCGGCGATCATTTATAATTCGGCCATGGTCGAGTATCGGCGAGAACGCTAGCAAAGCTAGTCGGAGTGAGAGTTTAGGGATGAGCATACCGCGCGTCGGTATTAGTGGATTAGCCGCCTATCTGCCGCCCTACCGGGTGGATTTGAAGGACTGGTGTGCCTGGACCCAGTCTCCCTGGGAAAAGACGCGCAAGGTCGTCGGCCATGGCTTTCGCATGCGCGGTCCGGACCAGAGCATGTACACGATGGCGGCGACCTCCGCCATGCGGCTCATCGAGCAATACGAGATCGACCCACGGCGTATCGGCTATTTGGCCCTCGGTACCGAGTCCAGCACCGACAACTCGGCCGGCGCGGTCATCGTCAAGGGCATGCTCGATGAGGCCTTGCGCGCCCAAGGCCTACCGCCGATCAATCGCTACTGTGAAGTCCCGGAGGTTAAGCACGCCTGCCTCGGTGGCGTTTACGCGATGAAAGGGGCACTGCGGTATTTGGCGCTGGAACCGGAAGACCAATGCGCGATAGTCATTAGCGCGGACATCGCCGAATACGAACGGGGCAGCAGCGGCGAGTCGACCCAGGGCGCCGCGGCCGTTTCTATGTTGTTGGAGAAAGACCCACAGTTGTTAGAGGTAGCGCTGACACAGATTGGCAGCGCTTCAGCCTATCGCGGTCTTGATTTTCGCAAGCCCATGCTGCGGCACATTATTCGCAAAGATTCGCTAAATGGGCATCATCAGGATCACCCCATCTTCAATGGCAAGTACTCGACCAGTTGCTATCTGGACCAAACCCTGCACGCGCTGTCGGACATGTTCCGTAAGATGCAGAAATCGGCGGCGCACTATTATCGCGACCTTGAAGCCGTGTTCATGCATCGGCCCTATCACCGCATTCCGCTGACGTCGTTCGCGCTCAGCTACCTGTTCGCGCTGAGCCAGGACTCGGGCGCCAGTCAGGCGGAGCTGGAGCGTTATTGCCAGGCCGCCGACATCAACTTGGCCGCCGTGGTCGATGAGATGAATGCCGCGCCCGAACTGTTTGCCCTGGTGCAAAGCGGTAACCTGAATGCAGTCGTTTATCCCTTATCAATGGAGCTTTTACGGACGTTTCGCCGCTCGGCAGCCTTTAAGGAAATCGTCGCCAACAAAACGGGGCTCGGCTCGGAACTGATGAAAGAGGTCGGCAACGCGTATTCGGCGGCGCTACCGGCCTGGATGGCCGCCGGGCTGGAACAAGCGCTGCAAGAAGGCCGTCCGCTCGCCGGCCGCAACATTCTCGCAACCGGCTACGGCAGCGGCGATGCCGCCGAGGCCATACCCATGCGCGTCGTCGAAGGCTGGGAGCAGGCGGCCAGCAAGATCCGAATGGCGCAAGCGTTCGAGCCCGTGCAAGATTTGACCCGTGAGCAATACCAAAACCTGCACGACGGCGGCTATTGCGATGGGCTGGCGGCAACACCCAACAGGGAATTCGTTATCGACGCCATCGGCTCAAGTGTACAACGCGGTTACGCCGATCAGGGTATCGAGTACTACCGCTACGTCAGCTAATAGCTAATGGGGACATTCCCCATTTTTATTATCAGCTAGTGCAGCTAATGGGGAATGTCCCCATTAGGGTTCGGCGAGGCGCTCGCTTTGTGTGTGTAGGTGCTCGAGCAAACCGGCGAAGTCACCGTCTTGAATCACGCGCTGAAAT
>JAHEKG010000168.1 GCA_024638475.1 Rhodospirillales bacterium
GCGTCGAACGAGTTGTCGAGTGGTTATTGATTGCGTCGTCAACGGTTGCGGTGTTCACGACCGTCGGTATTTTTTTATCGGTGTTGTTCGAGGCGCTTCTATTCTTCAAATCCGTGCCCGTATGGGAATTCCTGTTTGGCACGACTTGGAGCCCGCAAACGGCAATTCGTGCCGATCAGGTGGGCTCGTCCGGCGCTTTCGGCGCCGTGCCCTTGTTTGCCGGGACGATCCTCATTTCCTCCCTGGCGATGATCGTGGCGGTGCCCGTCGGTTTGATGTCCGCCATTTACTTGTCCGAGTACGCGAGCCGGAGAGTGCGAGCCGTTGCCAAGCCGCTGTTGGAAGTGCTCGCCGGGATTCCGACGGTGGTTTATGGCTATTTTGCCGCGCTAACGGTTGGCCCCTTGTTGCGTCAGGCGGGGGTTGAGCTGGGTTTAAATGTGTCCTCGGAAAGCGCCCTAGGCGCCGGGTTGGTGATGGGGATTATGATCATTCCGTTTGTCTCGTCGCTGGCGGATGACGTGATCAACGCGGTGCCTCAGGCGATGCGGGATGGTGCGTATGGCCTCGGTGCCACGCAATCGGAAACGATCCGCTCGGTGGTTTTGCCGTCGGCGTTGCCCGGCATCGTGGGCGGAATATTGCTGGCCGTGTCGCGGGCGATCGGCGAAACCATGATCGTTGTGATGGCAGCGGGACTTGCCGCTAATCTCACGGCTAATCCGCTGCAGGCCGTTACTACCGTGACGGTTCAGATCGTGACGCTACTGGTGGGCGATCAAGAGTTCGATAGTCCGAAAACGCTGGCCGCGTTCGCACTGGGCTTAATGTTGTTTGTCACAACGCTGATATTAAACGTCATCGCGTTAAAGGTCGTGCGTCGTTATCGGGAGCAGTACGAATGATGACCTCTCGCAGCGGTAGCATCAAAGCCGCCGTTCAGGAGGGGCTGAGACGTCGCTATAGGCGCGAACGCCGGTTTCGTTGGCTGGGGCTGGGCGCAGTTGTGTTGGGGATGGTGTTCCTGCTGTTTTTCTTCGCCACCATCGTAAGTAACGGCTACTCGGCGTTTGTGCAGACCCATATCTTGCTTGATATCACGGCGCCCGCCAGTCTTGGTGAAGAATGGGACGCAACGCAGCTCGAACGCTTGAGTTACCGGGCGTTGATCCGCGATGTCTTGCAGGCGCAGTTCCCGGAGGTTGGCGGTCGAGACGACTTGCGAGCGTTGAACAAGCTGATTTCGCCTGGGGCGGCTTATCAATTGCGGGAAAAGGTTATGGCCGATCCGAGTTTGTTGCGTGGCGGAGCGTCTGTCTGGTTACCGGCGGATGACGAAGTGGACATGCTCGTCAAAGGCCATGTGGATCGTGAGACGCCAGAGGCTAATAGGCGCCTCAGCGACCAGCAAATAGCTTGGCTGGATCAGCTCGCGGCGGACGGCAGAATAGAGCGGCGTTTTAATCGCCTCCTGTTTACATCCGGCGACTCGCGCGACCCGGAAGTGGCGGGAATATGGGGAGCGGCCGTGGGTTCGTTCTTCATGTTGTCGGTGACCCTGTTGTTGGCCTTCCCGATCGGAGTGGCGACCGCAATCTACCTTGAGGAATTCGCACCGCGAAACCGTTGGACCGACTTGGTGGAAGTCAACATCAACAATTTGGCGGCCGTCCCCTCGATCGTGTTCGGGCTTTTGGGCCTCGCCCTATTTATTAATTTCGCGGGGCTACCGCGTTCGGCGCCTCTCGTCGGTGGCCTAGTGCTGACGCTGATGACGTTGCCGGTCATTATTATTGCGGCAAGGGCAGCGTTGACAGCGGTGCCACCGTCGATTCGAGAAGCGGCCCTGGGCGTTGGGGCATCGAAGATGCAGATGGTCGTGCATCATGTCCTGCCGCTGGCGATGCCGGGAATGCTAACCGGCACCATCATCGGGATGGCGCGCGCATTGGGCGAGTCGGCGCCGCTACTAATGATCGGCATGGTGGCTTTTATCGTCGACATCCCGCAAGGGCCGCTGGACCCGGCTACGGCACTGCCGGTACAGATTTACCTATGGGCCGATAGCCCCGAGCGGGCTTTCGTGGAACGTACTTCAGCGGCCATCCTCGTGCTGCTCGGGTTTCTGCTGGTGATGAACGCCGTGGCCATTTTTTTGCGCAAGCGCTTTGAACGACGCTGGTAGGATTCTTCTACCCGGCATGGAGTAAACTACCTTGAATGCAGTCAGCGAGATAAGCAACGTGGCGGAGCCCGATTCAAACATAGCCGGCGTGGTGCAGCCCGTGCGCATTGCCAGCGTCGACGATGGGTTTCAAACGGTGGGTGACTACCGCAGCGAACGGCCCGTGATTGAAGCTCGGGGTGTGGACGTTTTTTACGGTGACAATCACGCAATCAAGAATGTCAATCTAGATATTGGAATGAACGAAGTCGTTTCCCTCATCGGACCGTCCGGCTGCGGCAAGTCGACCTTCATACGCTGCCTCAATCGGATGAATGACACCATCGATTCGGCGCGGGTGACGGGGAGCATTACCCTCGATAAGGAAGATATCTATGGCCGAGACATGGATGTCGTGTTACTCCGTGCTCGGGTCGGTATCGTGTTCCAAAAACCCAACCCGTTTCCCAAGTCGATCTACGATAACGTTGCCTACGGTCCGCGCATCCACGGCTTGGCGCGGGATCGGGGAACTCTGGATGAAATTGTCCGGGTCAGCCTTGAGCGAGCAGGGTTATGGGGGGAGGTGAAGGATCGCCTCGATGAGCCTGGAACGGGCCTGTCCGGCGGCCAACAGCAGCGGCTCTGTATTGCCCGCACGATTGCTGTCGGGCCCGAGGTTATTCTCATGGATGAGCCTTGCTCGGCGTTAGACCCCATTGCGACAGCGCGGATCGAAGACCTGATCGATGAGCTACGCCAGAATTTCGCCATCGCCATCGTTACCCACTCGATGCAGCAAGCCGCCCGGGTTTCCCAGCGCACGGCCTATTTTCACTTGGGTAAATTGATTGAAGTTGGCGGCACGGAACAGATCTTCACGAATCCAGCGCACAAGCTGACCGAGGACTACATCACTGGCCGCTTCGGCTAACAAGGCTAAATGGGGACATTCCCCTTATTTTAGAAAGCGCAAAAAAGGGGAATGTCCCCATTCAGCTAGTTCTTTGCTGGCCTCAGTCGGGCCGGAGCAGTTCATTCAAACTGGTTTTGGCGCGGGTCTTGGCATCGACCTTTTTGACGATGACCGCGCAATAGAGGCTGTGACTGCCGTCGGCTGCCGGCAAGCTGCCGGAGACGACGACGGAACCCTCCGGCACGCGCCCGTAGGTCACCTCTTTTGTTTCACGATCGTAGATGCGCGTGCTCTGGCCGATATACACGCCCATGGAGACGACGGAACCGGCTTCGATGATCACGCCTTCGACGATTTCTGAGCGGGCGCCGATGAAGCAGTTATCTTCGATAATGGTCGGGTTGGCCTGTAAGGGCTCCAGCACTCCACCGATGCCGACGCCGCCGGACAGATGCACGTTGGCACCGATCTGCGCGCAACTGCCGACGGTGGCCCAAGTGTCCACCATGGTGCCCTCGCCGACGTAGGCCCCGATGTTGACGTAGGAGGGCATGAGGACGGCTTTGGCCGCAATGTAAGCGCCTTTGCGCACGACGGCGTCCGGTACGACTCGAGTTCCGGAGGCCTCAAAATCGTTTTGCGAATAGTTCGCGTACTTGAGAGGTACCTTGTCGAAATACCGCACCCAGCCGCCTTCTATTACTTCGTTGTGATGCAAGCGGAAAAACAGCAGTACGGCTTTCTTGGCCCACTGATTGACATGCCAGCCGTCCTCCCTTGGTTCTGCGACCCGTAGCGCGCCATTATCGAGCAGCTCAATGCATTCTGTTATCGCGCCACGGACATCCTCGGGAGCCGTATCAGGCGTTATCGCATCACGTTCATCCCAGGCAGCTTCGATAACGGTCTTTAATTGTTGCATTCAATTCTCCGAATTCCATGTTTGTTGTGCAAAGGTCGCAATGCGCCGTGCGGCCTCGATACAGGCTTCTACTTCCGCGACCAACGAAATACGGATGCGGCCCCGGCCAGGGTCGCATTCCGGGGTGGCCCGGGACATGAAAGTACCCGGCAGCACGCTGACATTTTGGGTGGCGAACAACGCTTGCGCAAACGCTTGCTCGTCGCCTTTGACGCCCGCCCAGTAATAGAAGCCGCCCTGCGGTTGGTAAATATCAAGGTGCGGGTGCAACAATGGTGCCACCGCGGCGAACTTTCGTGCATAGGCTAAGCGATTGCTATGTACGTGCACCTCATCTCGCCACCCGGCCGCGCTGGCTAGTTGCACAGCGTTGTTGACCGCGCAGCCATGATAACTTCGGTACAGCGCGTAGTCGCGCAGAATGTCTGCATCGCCGGCGACGAAACCGGAGCGTAGCCCGGGTACGCTCGAACGCTTGGACAGACTATGAAAAACCACGCAGCGGCTAAAATCCTCGCGGCCGAGCGCCTGGCAGGCTTGCAACAGCCCTACGGGTGGCGCTTGGTCCGGGTCATAGATCTCTGAGTAGCATTCGTCGCTCGCGATCACGAAGTCGTATTGGTCAGCAAGGCTGAGTGCTTGTTGCCAGGCGTCGATGCTCAATACTTGACCGGTCGGATTTCCCGGGGAGCAAAGGTATAGGAGTTGGCAGCGTTGCCAGGTTAGCGCATCGATGCGACTCAAATCCGGCAAGAACATCGTCGCGGGAGTCGTGTTGATGTAGTGGGGTTCTGCGCCGGCCAAAATGGCGGCGCCCTCGTAAATTTGATAGCCCGGGTTAGGCATTGCCACGAGCGGAGGCCGCTGTCCATGATCGACCACCGCCTGGCAGAAGGAAAATAGCGCCTCTCGGGTTCCGGCCACCGGCAACACCATGGTGGCGGGATCAATGCAGCCATCGGGCAAGTCGAATCGTGTCTCGAGCCAAGCGGCCGCCGCCTCGCGAAAAGCATCGATTCCCCGAGAAAGGGGGTAATTACCGAGTTCCGTTTCGAGGTTATGCGCTAGCGCACGGAGGATGACCGCGGGTGCGGCATGGCGGGGTTCGCCGATGTGTAGTGCGATAGGGTCGAGCCGGGGGTTCGCCGTGACAGCGGCGAACAACCTGCGGAGTCGATCGAACGGATAGGCGTTAAGGGCTGCAAGGTGTGGGTTCATTAAACGGTTTGGTCGCCGATCTCTTCCGTTAACCTCGCGCTCAATGTGCCGCAGAGAGTCTCTGTGAGCGGTCGTCCTCGATGACTCACGAAGAAGACATCCTCGGCACGCTCACCCACGGTCGTGATCTTCGCGTTCTCCAAGTCGATTTTGAGTTCCTGAAAGACTTGACCGATCCGGGATAACAATCCTGGCCGGTCGCCGGCGGTCAGTTCCAAGACGGTGCGCTGATTGGCCGGGTCCTGACTGAACTCAATTCGTAATGGGGTCGAAAACATTCTTACTTGGCGTGGCGCACGTCGTGTGACCCGCACCGATCGTTGGCGTTCGTCCAGAGCCTTCAGAATTGCGCGGCGTAATTCGGCGACCCGCCGCTGCTCTGTGAGTGGCTGGCCGTCGGATTCGAGCACCCAATAGGTATCGAGGTTGTGTCCATCCCCCGTCGGTATGACCCGCGCGTCGAGAACATTGAGTCCAAATTCGTCCAAGGTTGCGGTAATCCGTGCAAAGCTGTGTAAGGCATAGGGCGCATAGGCCATGATCGCGGTCCCACCACCGCGCACAACTTCGCTGATTTCTACGAGCAGATCTTCGCCTGGAGGTTGTTCCGCCAAAGTTTCGGCATGCCAAGCAATTTCTTCCGCTTGGTAGCGCAGAAAATACTCGTCCGACAATCGGGACCAGAGGCCGCGCCAAAACTCTGGGGGAGTATCCGTTTGGCTGAGCATGGCTTCCGCCCGCGCCTGGGTTTGCTTAATGAGTTGATCTTTGTCAATAGGATTCTCTAGGCCGCGCCGCAACGTGCGTCGCGTGCTGAGGTAAAGATCGCGAAACAAAGAATCCTTCCAGGCGTTCCAGAGATTCGGGTTCGTTCCGCGCACGTCGGCAACAGTAAGCAGGTAAAGGTAGTCCAGGTGCGTCTCATCGCCCACCAATTCGGCGAACTCGTTGATGACCTTTGGGTCGTTGAGGTCGCGTTTTTGCGCGGTGATGGATAGCTGTAGATGATGTGATACGAGCCATGCCACGAGCCGGGAATCGTAATCACTCATCCCGTGTTCGAGGCAAAAAGCCTCCGCATCCACCGCGCCCAGTGCCGAATGATCGCCGCCGCGGCCCTTCGCTATGTCGTGGAACAGACCCGCCAGGTAAGCAATTTCAGGCTTTTCCAGTGACTGCATGATGCGGCTGCATTCGGGAAATTCATGATCGAATCGCGGTAGCGATAAACGCCGCAGGTTTTCCACGACAAAAAGCGTATGTGCATCGACTGTATAGGCGTGAAACAAATCATATTGCATCCGCCCGACAATCCGCCCGAAAGCGGGAATATAAAGCCCCAAGACGCCGTAGGTATTCATGTTCTTGAGTGTTCTAGTGACCCCTTGCGGCGCCTTCAAGATCGTCAAGAACAGCCGGTGATTGCGCGGGTTCTGACGAAATTCCTCGTCGATCAGCCAAAGGTGCTGTTTGATTAGGGAAATCGTGTGGGCGCTAACTCCCTTGAGATCCAGGTTCTGTTCCAGCAGAACGAATATTTCCAGCAGCGCAGATGGCTCACGAACGAATACGTCTTGGTCTACCGCCTCGAGGTAGCCGTTGCGGGCCTGAAAGCGTGGACTCAAGGCAACGGCTGGCGCATCTTCGTCCAATAATATCGATTCCTCGAATAGCTGAATCAACATTTCATTGAGCCGTGACGTATCCATAACGGTCCGGTAATAGCGCTGCATGAGCTGCTCGACGGCCAGCGTGAACGTGGCGTCCTCGTAATCCAATTCCTCCGCCAGTTTGATTTGATGGTCGAAAAGCAACCGGTCTTCACGCCGGCCGGTCAGTTTGTGCAGCGCGAAGCGGATGCGCCAGAGGAATTCCTCCCCGGTGTTGAGCAGCCTGAGTTGGCCGGGTGTTAAGAAACCATGATCGACCAACTCCTCGAGTGAGCCGGCGCCGAGGTGGCGCTGCGCGAGCCAGAGAATTGTCTGGATATCGCGTAGACCGCCGGGGCTGCTTTTGACGTTCGGTTCCAGGTTGTAGGCGGTGTCGTGGTAGCGGCTGTGGCGGTCTTGCTGTTCCTTCACTTTGGCTCGAAAGAATTCGGCGTCTTCCCACATGTTGTCCGGGGCCAATGTGCGCGATAGGTCTAGGGCCGACTCCGGCGGGCCCGCCAGCAGCCGGGCCTCCATGAGGGTGGTTAGGATTTGCACATCACCCGCGGCCCGCTCCTTGCAGTCGTCCAGCGTGCGCACGCTGTGGCCTACCTCCAGGCCGATATCCCATAGGAAGGTGATAAACGCGGATATCGGCTCATCCATATCGCCGGGCTCCAGCGTCGGGACGAGGATCATCAGATCGATATCGGAATGGGGATGTAGTTCGCCGCGGCCGTAACCTCCGACCGCGAATAACGCGAAGGTG
>JAHEKG010000169.1 GCA_024638475.1 Rhodospirillales bacterium
AACCTTCTGCGAGTAGGCCGGCATCAGGTTGGTGCGACGTACCCGGTCGGCGAATACTTCGAAGGGGTAGAGGGTCGGTGCAATACGCACGGCGGCGCCGCCCTGGCCTTCGTAACCGTGGCACTGCCAACACTGTTGGGAGACATAGAGTGCCCGCCCTTCACTCGCCGCCGACCCCGCGTCCTCCGCGAACACCGTTTTGGTGCCGCAAATCGCCAACGCCAAGAGGCAGCTCCGGCTCACGACTCTCGAGCGCATCGGCCTCTTCCCCTATCTCGGCTGACACACGACGTCGACCAACGCCGGCTCGCCCTGCTCGACCACATCCAGCGCCCGCGCGAAGGCAGGCTTGATTTCACTCGGATCGGTAATGGGTCCCTCCGACCACACCCCCATCCCTGCGACGAGTTTGGCAAAATCGATCGGTGGATTGTCGAACTCGTTACCGACGAGGGCACTGCCATCGATACCCCTTTGTCTCCGCGCCGCCA
This sequence comes from Rhodospirillales bacterium, assembly GCA_024638475.1. Classification (GTDB taxonomy): domain Bacteria; phylum Pseudomonadota; class Gammaproteobacteria; order Steroidobacterales; family JAHEKG01; genus JAHEKG01. The sequence goes on from JAHEKG010000169.1 coordinate 492, forward strand.
TGCGCTGCAGATGCATGAACTCCTGATGATAACCGCGATTATTGTGCATGATGGATAGCAACGGGATGTGATGATGGGCAGCAGCCCAAAAAGCGCCCGGCACATACATCATGTCGCCGTCACGCTGAATGTTAATTGCTAACCGCCCCTCCGCACGGTGAGCAAGCGCACCGCCGACGGCGGCCGGCGCGCCATAGCCGAGGCCCGCCCCGCCTGCGCGGCCGATATATTGATAATGTCGATCGATTTTCCACAACCGCCTGGCCCAGCGGCTTTGGGCGCTGTCATCGGACACCAGCGCCCAATCGCGGTCCTTCACCAATTGCCACAGCTCCGCGTACAAGCGGGCAGTACTAACGGGGCTCGCCCCCCAGCCGTAGCGCGCGGCATCCCGGTCCCGCGCTCGAGCCTCTTTATGCGCGCGCCGCCACCGCTGCTCGCGGGCGGCATTGTCCGCCCGCCTGGTGCGACTCATTTGCTGGCGAACCGCTTCGGTCAATGCCGGTAACGAGATTTGCGCGTCACCGGCAATGGACAAATCCGCCGCGTTGTAACGCTGAAAGTTTTGGTAATTGGATTTGGTGAAAAGATCCTTGACACCGATGTCGATCACGCGCACATCGGGCCGCGCGAAGCGTTGTTGATCGCGATGGACCCTATCGCGAATCCTGTTGAGGACACCCCAAGTATCATAAAGCTCGAGCCCCAGGATAACGTCCGCCTGCGCGACCACGCTGGAGCCCTGCGATAGATAGTGGGTATTGGGAAAGTTCATCCTTCCGAACTGATTGACCACCGGTGCTTGCAGCGCTTCGGCTAACTCGACCAACGCATCGACGCCGCTGGCGTCATGGGCCATGAGATCGGCGACAATCACCGGTGACTCGGCGCCGACGAGCCAGCCCGCTGCCTCGGCCAACGCCGCCAAATCGCCGTGCGGCCGCTGCGTTGGCGCACTACCCGGAATTGTCGGCGTGCGGTCGCCGATCTCCGCCTCTTGCAGGTGACCATCGATGATGACGACGACCGGGCCCATCGGTGGCGTCGTCGCAATCTTATAGGCGCGCCCCATGGATTCGGAAAAGTGTTGCAACGACTGCGGAGCATCGTCCCATTTGGTGTAGTCGCGGACAACGCGCGCCGCATCCTGCGCGGAGTGAGACCACTCGACGCCGGTGCGTCGCTCGCTCGCGTCAAAATGATTACCACCGAGCACAACCATGGGGGCTCTGTCACACCAGGCGTTGTAGATAGCCATGGAGGCATGCTGTAAGCCGACGGTTCCATGGCAGAGGACCGCGATCGGTTTACCGCCGGCCACCTTGGCGTAACCGTGGGCCATGGCGACCGCCTGCTCCTCGTGGGGGCAAGTCAGGAGTTCCGGTTGGGCATTGTCGCCGTAGTTGACGATGGACTCGTGCAGCCCGCGGAAGCTCGAGCCTGGATTGGTCGTGATGTATTCAAAATCCAGGTTCTTAATGACATCGACCATGAAGTCGGAGCCGGGATTGCGAACGAAGTACTCGCCGGCCTCTATCTCGCCGTAGCCCGCGGGCACCTCATTCTCCATCGCTTCTTGGGCGGCACTCGGCGGCGCTACGGCGCTGGCCACGATGGCCGCCTCATTGGATTTCGCCGCTCCCGGTAACGCGGCCGCGGTAACGCCTACCGTCGCCGTCGATAGGAACTCGCGTCGATTGACGCCTTCGGGTTTATCGTCGCTTTTGATGACGGACTCCCATCAACGGTCTATCGACGCCATCGCCGCGTCGCTATAACGTGCGCCGCTCACCGTGTCGCAACGGTTCAGCAGCTCGAGGTCGTCGGCATCGAGATCGACATCCACCGCGGCCGCGTTTTCCTCGAGGTAGGTCCGGCGTTTCGTTCCCGGTATGGGAACAACGCCTTCGTCTCGATGTAACAGCCATGCCAACGCGACCTGGGCTTTGCTAATGGCGTGCCGCTTAGCTACAGTTTCGAGCGTGTCAAGAATCACCTGGTTCCGCGGGTGATTGTCCGGCGAATAACGGGGATCCAACCGCCGATAGTCCGTTTCCGGCAGCGCGTCTGCACTCGCAACGTTACCGCCCAGAAAACCGCGTCCTAGTGGGCAATAGGCCACGATGGTCACGCCTAGTTCAGCGCACGCCGGCGCCAGTTCGTGTTCGAGGTTTCGCTCCCAAAAGGAGTACTCGCTCTGTAGCGCCGCGATGGGGTGGATGTCGCAGGCTCTACGCAGAGTACCGGCGCTGATCTCCGATAATCCGAGGCAGCGGACCTTGCCGGCCGCTACGGCATCCGCCATGGCGCCAACGGTTTCTTCGATGGGCACCGCGGGATCGAGCCGATGCAGATACCACAGGTCGATATGATCCACCCCCAGACGCTGTAGTGATTCGTCTAACGCACGCCGGGCATTTTCGGGGCGGCCATCCATACCGGCGATCTTGCCGGCCGCATCGATTCGAAAGCCGAATTTGGTGGCCAGCACGGCCTGTTCTCGGCGGCCCCTCAAAGCGCGGCCGACCAGCTGTTCGTTGCGATAGGGGCCGTAGACCTCTGCCGTGTCGAAAAAATTAACGCCGAGTTCGAGTGCCCGGTGAATTGTCGCCACCGCCTCGTCCTGGTCCACCGGACCGTACATCCCGGGAGCATTGGCGAATCCCGTCATGCCCATGGTACCGAGACCGATCGCCGACACCCTCGGCCCATCGCGACCAAGCGCTCTAGTTTTCATGCCAACATACCGCCGCCTTTGGTTCGAAACACCCGCTGGGCCCTAGTCAGCCAAAGGAAGACCCCCGTTGGGTTTGCTCAGATTACCATAGCAGCGATTCACCTACGTCCACTCGTCGGCTAGACTGTTCGCAGAGTGTCTTCTCTTTCGAAACAGCATGTCTTGATTCACGCGCCCGTGGGTTGTTCCGTGGGCGAGGCTTGTAAAACGACTTTCCTAGGCGAAGGTGCCCGGGTATACGCGACGAGCGCTGGCGGGGATTCTGATCACCTATCCGACACCGGTTGGGGAAATCTGCTCAGGCAATGCTTGGAGGAACTCCCCCGCGTGGACACCTTCATCTGTTGCGCACCACGGATCGGTGCCGGTAAACCTATCGTCGAAACTAGTTTGCATGAGTTTCGCGACATATTGTACGGCTCGGCCCTGTCCTCATGGTTAGGACAAAAACACGCCATCATGGCGATGCGGGAACACGGCGAAGGCGGCACCATCGTGCACATCACTTCCGTGTTGGCTAGATCGGTCGCGAACGCCGCCGCGGCGCGCTGCGCGGCCGAGGCCGGCATTCTCATGTCAGCCAAGGCAGCGGCGTTGGAATGCGCCAAGCACGAAGACAATATCTTGGTGCATACACTGCTGGCCGGACCCATCGAGGGAGATGCCACCGATGCCCTGCCCCAGGGCGCTCAACGCGTTGCCCCAACGGAGATTGCGGCCGCAGCCGTGTTCTTGGCGTCCGATGCCGCTAGCTACATGACGGGCACCGAACTCGCCGTCGATCGGGGCTTCCTGTCACGATGACCCAGCTAGCGGACAAGGTCATTCTCGTCACGGGCGGCACCTCGGGGCTAGGGCGGGCGACCGTCATCGCGCTCGCAGCTGCCGGGGCCACGGTGGTGTTTACCGGCCGCAGCGAGGCCGGCGCCGCAGAAACCCTCAGGCGCTTGCGAGGCAGTGGCTTGCAAGCGAATTATTTTCCTCAAGACGTAACGAACGAAGCCGGTTGGCAAGAGGTTGTCGCGAAAATCATCGACGAGCACGGAACCTGCCACGGACTGATCAACAATGCCGGAGTCTCTCGCCTCCAACCCGTGGACCGACTCACGGCCGATGATGTCGAATTTCTCCTTCGTGTTAATGTCGAGGGCATGTTTCTTGGGATTAAGCACACCATGAATGTCATCGCCGCAGCCGGCGGCGGCGCCATCATCAACATCTCCGCGTTGAATGCACTACGCGGTTCCCCCAATGCGACGGCCTATTGCCTTGCGAAGGCCGGCACCACCCACCTAGCGCGGGCAGCCGCACTCGAAGGCGCCGCTGGCAAGGTGCGGGTCAACGCGGTCCATCCCGGCGTCCTTTTTGAAGAGGGCGATAAACCCTCGCCCGGCGCCATAGCGCTATTCGGCGCCAAGGGCGCGCAGCGGTTCGTCGATCATCACATCGAAACCACGCCCCTGCACCGGCTTGGGCATCCGCAAGACATCGGTCGCGCGATTGTATTTCTCGTCTCCGACGCCGCAAAACACGTCAGCGGCGTATCCCTGGTCGTCGACGGTGGCCGCATGGCCGGCGAGTTCGTCCATCACGGCGTCGCGTCCCAGGGGTAGCTGAAAATGATCGATTTTCTGATTGCAATTATCGAGGGTGTCATCTTGGGGGTCACGTTCTACGGCTGCGTTAGACTACGCATGCGAGTCGCGCCGATGATGTTGGAAAAATATGGCCAAAAACCGCGCAAGATAACTTGGTTGCTTTCAATCGCGCTCATGGTGGCTCTCGCCAACCTCGGCTTGCTGCTGTTACGAACGTCGTTGTTCGGTTTTGTCGGACACGACCCATCGATCGCTACCGAGGCCTGTTTCGCCATCACCGCACTCGTGACGGGCTGCCTATTGGTGCTCCGGCATACCCGGGGTAGCGATAGCTGCGCAACGGACGCCGGCCCATCGACAATAAAGGAACCGACCGAATGACCTTTGCGTACTGGTGTGTGGTACTGACCGCTTTCCTGCCCGTTGTCTGGGTGGGCGTGGCAAAATTCGGCGCCGAAGAATACGACAACGAGTGTCCGCGTTATTATCTCGATCGCTTGAGCGGCTGGGCGCAGCGCGCAAACTGGGCCCAGCTGAATGCCTACGAAGCGTTCCCCCCGTTCGCCGCCGGCGTGATCATTGCCCACCTCACAGGCGCCGCGCAATTGCCCATCGACATTTTGGCCGGAATCTTTCTGCTTTGCCGCATCGCCCACGGCGCCGTCTACATCGGTAACTATCCAAGCATTCGTTCATTGGTCTGGAGTGCCGGATTTCTGGCCACAATCGGCCTGTACATAACCGCTGGCTGGTCTACCTAACAGCAACGGCGTTTTTCGCCGGCCGCCGTATTCCGTGCTGTGCTACACTGCTGAGCGAAATTTTCTGAGACGGGGATGCCCAGGATGGACATCGCAGTATCCATATTCGCTGTAGTTGTCGCCTTTATCTGCGTAATCGCCACGATTTACGCTAGCCGCAAGAAACGCGCCGACAAACAGGACGACGGCTAGCAGCATCTATCGGCCGTCTTGCCCTGGGCCATTTTGCGGGTGCGGTAACTTGTCAAAGCAGCGTGACCGGGTGTTAGATGGGACGATGCGCACGGCGGTAATTCAATTGCTTATTGGAATGATGCTGTTTTCCAGCGTCGAATCCGCCGTAGATGCCGGCATGCTCGCGCATCACGAGGCCGACGCCGGCCACGAACTCCACCACGGTCCCGGACCCGAGCCGCATCACGACGAAGACGATTGCTCACATTTTTGCCATTGCGCGGCACACCTCCCCTCCATCGCCGTGGTTACGCGGGACACTGAATCGCCGGCCCCGAGCGGTCACCCGCCGGCCATGGCTGCCCAGCCTTATTCGTCACGTTTAATCGCCCCACCACTACGCCCACCGACATCCTAATCCGTTCGTAACCTGTAGATCCCCCGGTCACCCGGGCGATCTTGCATTCGCGTTTAGTTGGATGGGGACTTATGAACATCATGACGAGTTGTGCCCGGTCGCTGGCTGCCGTGGCTGTGTTCGCGGCCAGCACCGCAGCGGCCTATGCGGCAGACGGGCCGCCGTTGCGCCTGGAGCAAGCAATCGAGCGGGCATTGACCGCTCACCCGGCGCTAAGGCGTTCGGAACTCGCCCAAGCGGCGAGCCGCGGAGAAAGGGATCTACTGGCCCAGGCCACGCCATGGGAGCTCAACGTCGAGGTCGAGAACATTGCCGGCACGGGCAACGTCAGTGGGATCAGCGGCGCCGAAACCACCCTAGGCTTTTCCAAGGTGGTGGAGCGCGGCAACAAACGCGATAGACGAACGGCGCTCGGCGACGCTAACGTCGGCTTGTTGGCGATTCGAGACCAAAGCATTCGCATCGAAGTAGCAGGCAATGCCGCCAAGGCCTTCATTGCTGCCTTGGCCGAGCAACGTCGGCTCGAAATCGTCGAGGCAGGCCGGATGCAAGCGGAATCGATCCGCGACCAGGTCACGCGTCGCGTCGACGTCGGTCGAGCGGCAGAGGCCGAATTAGCGACGGCCGAAATCGCGCTGGCGCGGGCCGGCGCGGCTGTGCGACGCTCGGCCGCAACGCAGAGCAAGAAACGCCGGCAGTTGGCAACGGCGCTGGCCGAGGACACTCCGAGTTTCGGCCAACTGCTCGGCGATCTCGACGCGATGCCTCGGCTCGGCGAGCTTGCAGCGCTGCGGTGGCGGCTTGACACGAACCCCGAACTAGCGGCGCTCACTCAAGAGCAAACCGTACTTAGCGCCGAGCTGGACCTTGCCCGGGCGAGTCAGCACCCCGACCTGACTTTAGGGGCCGGCGTGCGCCAGCTTGCCGGACCAGACGATACCGCGTTGGTCGTTTCATTCAGCATGCCGCTTGGCCAGAAGCGGCGGGCCAGCCCCCGCATCGACGCGGCGCGAAGCCGCCAACAAAGTGTCCCCCTTATGCGCGCTCAACGTAAGCGCGAGCTCGCCACCGAACTATTCTCGCTAGACTCGGATCTGCGCGCCGTTGCCGACGAGTATCGGTTGCTCACCGAAAACGTCTTGCCGATTGCGGAGAAAGCCGTGAGGTTATACCAAAGTGGATTCGATCGCGGGCGTTATGCTTTATTCGAATTGAGCGCCGCACAGCGCACGCTGTTGGAAGTGCGCAGCGATGCCGTCGATGTAGCCGAACGATACCAAATGCTGTACATCACGCTGCAAACCGTCCTGGGCGAAGTCCCGGGTCAGGGAGCGAATCCATGAAACCGATCACGCTATTGCCCATGTTAGCCGCTGCGATTCTAATTGGCGCTCTGCTGCCCTTGGACGTGCGCCCATCGGACGACCACGAGGAACACGAAGAGGCGCGCGGCCCCCA
>JAHEKG010000170.1 GCA_024638475.1 Rhodospirillales bacterium
GTGAAGCTGCCGATACTGTTGAAAGCATCGTCTGCTACCGAAAAATCGAGGATCTGCAAAGCGCTCCCGGGCGGCGAGCGCCGATAGCGCGCGCCGTCGACGGAGCTCATCAGTTCCAGCGCGGGCAAACCGCCGCCATTGGTGATGCGCACGCTATTGGGCAGGGCACGGCGCACGTCTCTTGCGAGGCGATTGAGGGCGCCATCAGCCGCATCGGACAGTCCGGCGCGGCGAGCCTGATCGGTAAAGCCCTGCACGGGACCGCTGATGAAGACCGCCACGAAACCCACCACCACGACGCTGATGACCATGGTCACCACGAGTTCGACGAGGGTGAAGCCGACTTGCTGATGCTTCGCGCTCATAGCCGAGTGCGATAACCGGAAAGGGTGAAATCCACCAGCGGCGCCTGCATGACCCTGACGTCGATCCGGCGACAATCGGCAGAGGGCGTGCCCGGCAGGGCGCTACTAGCGACAACCGTAACGCTGACACTGTAGTTGCCCAGTCCGCCGATGGGATTGTCGAACTGGTCCCGCGCGCCGTTGTCCACCAGGCCGTCGTAGTCGTCGAGGTCGTCGAAGTCCACGCGATTAGCTTCACCGTCGATCCCATCGGGATCGTCGAAGGGGCGTAGGCTGATCTCCTCCAGATACGCCTCGGCAATGGCGCCGGCCTGGATAGTAATGAAGGCGTCTGCGCTGCGGCTGAGGTTGCTGCTCAACACGTTCAGCACCGCGCCGACCGCGGTGGCTACGATGACAATGGACACGATCAGCTCGACCAAGGTTACGCCCCGCTGATCCCGAGTTTGGCGACAGGGGCTAGGGAACATCGACATAACCGCTGGCGGCGTGCACGACCAGGCTCAGCCCGCCGATCGTAATGGTTTGATCGGCGCCTAAGTTCGTCGCGCCCAGAGCATCGAAGACGATCGTGACCGCGGGTGTAGTCGTTGTCCCTGCCGGCGCGGTGCCTTGCAGTGACCGGCCATCGGGTAACACGATGGCGGATGACCAGCTCGTATCGTTGGGGTCGCAGCGATTGCCCGCGGGGGCCTGCTGGGCCGCGCTGTAGTCGCTGCTACTCAGCACGAAGCGCACGGGACAGCCGCTGCCTACGCCAAGTTTTTGCGCTAGCCGCAGCGCATTGGCCAGCTCTTCGAAGTAACCTCGATCTGCGAACGCTTGGTTATTGGTGAATCGTGGCGCAGCGAAGGCGGCCATGATCGCGACGATGGTGATGACAACGATCAGCTCTACGATCGTGAAACCGCGATGCCGCGACGGGTACCGATAAAAAAACGAGCTTGGGGATACCCACCTGGTGGGTATCCCCGCGATCAGTTTGCGTTGCCGAATCTCACTAGCAAGCACTGGTGTCGACGGCGATGGTCGGCGGATCACCGGCTGCCGCGGGCTGCGTGTAATCGACACTGCAGTTGGCGGGTGTGTTGGCGCCGTCTTTCGTCCAGGTACCCGCGGCGAACGTAAATCCGGTGCTGTCGGATAGGGTGTTACTGATCGAGGCGTCGTTCGGGTAGCCGTTGGCCATGGTAATCGTCTGGCCTTCGATGGTGACGGTGGCGGGTTGGCCTTGGGCGAGCCACAAGGCGTGGGATAGCGCGGCCGCACTGCGAACGCTACCGCCTAGGGCTTCCGTAGCCGCCGAGCGGGCTTCCACTTCCAGTGAAACGAACCGCGGGATGGCAAACGCCGCCAGAATCCCCAGAATTGTAATGACTACCACCAACTCGATGAGGGTGAAGCCAGCTTGCGTTGTCTTGTCCATCAATTCCTCCAAAAGAAAAACCGGCCCGTGCCGGATCAGATCCATACCCCCAGTTAGTCGTCGAAGCGTTGTTTTTCTTGAAGAAATTGGCCCTAAACTGTGACGTGGTACGCATTCGTCAGCGCCTTCATTTGAGTACTCGGTAAGGCTGTTTCGGGCGCAGCGAAATCCCGCCGAAATCATCGGCTTGGGGCGAATAGACCTGGTCGCCGTCGCGGTCGCGAAACACCATGCTGACCTGGAACTCCACGCGTTTCAGGCGGCGCTCACCCGCGACAAAGTGCGCGCCGCTGCCGATGCGATACACCAACGTGTCGTCGATCGGGTTGAAATACCAGCTGCGCTTGGCGATGCGCCCATCGGAACCTACCGAGATTTCGCCCAGATAATTGTCGGGTGGCCGTTGCATGAGGTCCATGGGGTTGCTACCGATCAGTTGGGGAACGCTGGCGCTCTTGCCGCCGGCAATTCGTTTGGCCGTCTCCAGGAGCAGGGCGTTGTCCAATTGGTTGACGACGGTGGCGAAAGCGACCGCCTCCGCTTTACCGATCAATGGTAGTAGGCGTTGCAAGGCGAACCCCGCGAGTATGCCGATTAGGATCACCACGACCAAAACCTCGACGAAGGTAATTCCATCAGCCCTTTGAGGGGTCGACAAGGGCCTCCGAATCAACTCAGCCCCCCGGCCTTGGCCGCGATATCCCATAGCGGTAGGAACACGCCCAGCGCGAGTATCAAGACCATCACGCCAACGCCGACGATGAGCAGCGGCTCGAGCGCGGCGCTTAGATTGTCCAGGTCGTTATCGACCTCTCGTTCGTAAAAGTCGGCAACCTCGTCGAGCATTTCATCGAGCGATCCTGTTTCTTCGCCCACCGCGATCATTTGCAATACCAGCGGGGTAAACAGTGCGATTGTCGCGGCGGTTTGGCTGAGAGACTCGCCGCGTTCGATACCCTCTCGCAATCCCAGTATGCGCTCGGTCATGTATTCGTTGCCGCTTGCGTAGGCAATGATGGTCAAGCCCTGCACGATGGGAACGCCGGTTTCCATCGCAACGGCGAACGATCTGCATACCCTCGCCAAGACGGCTTTCTGGGAGAGTTCGCCCATGACGGGGACTCGAAACTTGAAGCGATCCCATTTATAACGGCCCGCCGGCGTGCGCAGGTAGGCTCGGAACAGACCGGCCCCCAGCAGGCCTGCGGCGATGACCATGTACCAATAGTTGGTCATGAACCCGGACGCACCGAGCAGGATGCGCGTCGCAAACGGCAGATCGTCTCCCAATGCGCGGAAGATAGGCGCGAACTGAGGCAAGACCCAGAACGTGATGACCAGAATCGCAGCCAGGATTGCGACGATGACGACCATCGGATAGCGCGTCGCCGCTTTCATCTTGTCGACGATGCGTTGTTCCATGATGAGGTACTCGTACAGGCGCAGGAACGCTCGCGGTAACGTGCCCGAGTTCTCGCCGACCCGTACGATACTGGTATAAAGCTTGGAGAAGATTTCCGGATGTCTCGCTAATGAACCCGCGACATCGCGTCCCGCCTGTAAGCTGTCCAACACCTTTTCCAGCGCTTCGCGCAAGACCGCGTTGGGGGTCGACTCCGCAAGACTCTTGAGCCCGCGCAGCAACGGGATACCCGCCTTGGTGATGGCGTACATTTGCCGCGAGAACAAGGTCATGTCTGCCAGGTTGGGCTTACCACCGCCGAGGCGCCGCCAGAGATCGGTGCCGAAATCGTTGGCCATGGCTTGCGCCGGGGCGATTTCGATGGGCGTGACCCCGCTGTTGAAAAGCCGGGTCGCAAGCGCATCCTGGGAGTCTGCCTCCAGTTGACCGCTGATCATGTCGCCACGGCTCGAACGTGCTTTATAGGCGTACAGGGTCATGGACTAGCGTATTCAGGCGCGAGCCTGTTCCAGTTCATCGAGTTTTTCGAGGTCTTCAAGCAAGGGGTCCTTGCTGGGTGACGGCACCCCATGGTCGATGCCGCTGCTGATCCGAATCACTTCCTCGACCGAAGTCACGCCGGCACTGGCGTAATCCGTGGCGGCCTGGACGATCGGTATGTACGTCGGGTCATCATGAGCATGTTGCTCAAAGCCCCCAAGATCCTCGCGGCGAATGGCATCGATCATGTCCGCATTGATTTGCAGCAACTCATAGATACCGATTCGGCCGCGGTAGCCCGTCATGTTGCAATAAGTGCAGCCAATGCCCTCCTGCCAGTCGGTAGCCTCGATCGCTTCCGGGGTTAACACTCGCCCTAACCAAGCGCGCTGGTTGGCCTCGAGGTCGGCCGATTGAGTGCAGTGTTCGCAGATCTTGCGGGCTAGCCGCTGAGCCACGATGCCCTGTAGGGAACTCGCCACCAGGTAGCCTTCGGCGCCCATATCCAACAGGCGATGAATAGTGGCAACGGCGTTAACCGTGTGCAGCGTAGAGAACACCATGTGGCCGGTCATGGCCGCGCGCAAGCCGATTTCGACGGTCTCGGCATCGCGCATTTCACCGACCAGGACGACGTCCGGATCCTGGCGCAGTGCGGTACGCAGCACGGTCGAGAATGTCAGTCCAATCTTGGGATTAACCTGTACTTGATTGATGCGCTCGAGTCGATATTCGACGGGATCTTCGACCGTGATGATTTTCTTTTCCGCAGTATTCAAATGATTCAACGCCGCATACAACGTCGTGGTTTTACCGCTGCCGGTTGGGCCTGTCACCAATACCATTCCGGCGCTGCGTTCGATCAGATTAAGTAGTGGTTCGAGAATCGTGGCCGGCATTCCCAGATTGTCAAAATCGGCCAGGTTGTTGGTTTGATCCAGCAGGCGTAGGACGGCCGATTCCCCGTATTGAATGGGCATCGTCGAAAGCCTGACATCGACCGAGTGTTGATCGACTTTGATGGAAAAGCGCCCGTCTTGTGGCAGGCGTTTTTCGGCGATATCCAGTCCACACATGAGCTTTAGGCGGGTTACCAGAGCCTGTGCGACCCGGCGGCTGTTAATGATTTGTTCCTGGAGGATGCCATCGATGCGCTGACGAATACGCAGGCAGGTCTCATCAGGCTCGATATGGATATCGGATGCCTGCACCTTTACCGCATCCATAAACATCGATTGAATGAGTTTGATAACCGGCGCGTCGGGCGAGCCTTCTTCTGCCTGCAACGCCTCTAGATCGATGTCGCCTTCACCTAGCTCCTCGCGGAGTTCTTCGGCAAAGGACACGATCTCGTCGGTATGGCGATACACCACATCAATCGTCCGCAGCAAGTCTGCTTCGCTGGCCAAAGCCAGGCGAGGCGTCTGGCCCAGAATCCGAGTCAGCTCATCGACGGCAAAGATATCGGTGGGATCCGCCATGCCCACCAGCAGACCTCGGTTGTCGGCTTTGAGCACCAATGCGCGATAGCGCCGCGCATGGTTCTCCGGTAGCCGGCTTACCGCCTTCGGGTCGAATGACATGTGCGCCAGATCGACGAAAGGAATCTGTAGATATTCCGCCAGGCACTGGTGCATCTCGCTTTCCGAGATGGCACCGATGTCCGTGAGCACGCGACCGAGTTTCCGGCCAGTCCGCTTCTGTTCTGCTAGTGCCTCCGTCAGCTGTGCTTCGGAGATTAGCTTGCGGTCGACGAGGAGGGCGCCGAGCTTGACGCGCTTGGCTTTCATTGTCGTTCGGGCCGCTGCGTTGGGCCGGCCGTGCTGGATTCCCGTGCCGATGAATCCGGCAACATTCCCTTGATACGCTCCATGGCAGGGCTGACCACGCCCTGCCAATCGTCGTCATCGACGATCACCAACGGCCTTAGCAGAATGACGAGCTCCGTCTTGGTTTTTTCGGTGCGGTGGCTCTTGAAAATGCGGCCCACTCCCGGGATGTCGCCCAGTATCGGAGTAGCAAACTCGACTTGCCGCGACGAATCTCGCATGAGGCCGCCAATGGCGATGATCTGTCCGCTCTGGGCCTTGACGACGCTATCCGCTTCGCGAATCTGGCTAAACGCGAGCGGCAGCTCGTCGCGTTCACCGGAGACAGTGAGTTCTTTCGTTTGGTCGGTGACTTCGCTAACCGTCGGGTGGATATGCAGAATGACTTCGCCGCTGGCGCTGATATTGGGCGTGACGTCCAGCGCGATGCCGGAAAAGAACGGTGTCAAAGTCACGTCCCGGGACGTGGTTGCGGCCGTGCCGGTAACGGTGTTGCTGCTGATATCGGTGACGAAGAACTCGTCCGAACCCGCTTTGATCACGGCTTTTTGATTGTTGAGCGTCGCTACTCGTGGGCTCGACAACACTCGTGTGTCACCTTGCTGGCGCAGCAGCTCAATGAAAGCAGCAAACTCGCCAATGTCGAGCGCGGCGACGAACGCCCCCCCGATGGTCTCGCTCGGGAAGCTACTCACCGGGTTGCCGGGAGCCGCGTCGATGGGATTGCCGCCCAGTGGCTGGCCCGCCAGGCGCGTGCCGCCGGACAGCTGGGCTCCCCCGATGGTATAGCCCTGGTCGGTAATACCGATGGCCGACCAGTTGATGCCGGCCTGAGCGGCGTTGCTCAACGTCACCTCGACAATCTTCGCCTCCAGCACGACCTGTCTGCGGGAGGCTTCATGGATCTGCCGGAGGTAGTCTTGGACGGAGCGCAGCTCTTCCGGCATGGCGCGAACGAACACGACGCCGGCGTGAGCATTGACGACGACCTGCCGTCCCTGGTCCGTGCCGATAATGGCCTGTAAGGTCCGCCCGATCTCCGCCCAGAAGTCCGTCGAGGTGGTGGTATCGATTCGCGAACCCGTCGTTTGGTTCTCGCCGCTACTCCCCGAACCGCCGCCGTTCGTGCCATTGTCGAACAGCGCACGGTTGCTTGAAGTGCCGCCGGCCTGCACTTGGCTGACCTGCCCCGAACTCACACGGGTACTGGACGTCCCGGCCCGAATAAGGTTGAGATAATCTATTTCGAAAACGCGGTTCTGCAACGTGGCAGGTAGTATCAGATAGCCGGTCCCGGTACGTCTGAAATCGAAACCATAGACGTCGCGCACGGTCTGCAGAACCTCGCGAATAGTCACCTGCTTCAAGGTTAGAGAGACTTTGCCGGTCACTTTTGGGTGAACGACCAAATTATGCGGCGTGCCTTCCACGAGGCCCAAGAAAAACGCCCGCGCTTCGGCGGCATTGACATTAACGTCGAAACGTTCTTCGGGCAGCGCCTCTGCCGCTTTGGGCCCTGGGTTCCGCGGCCGAATCGCCGCTCTTTCGGGTTGTGATTGGGCCGTCGTCAAGGCCTCAATAAACCGGTCCGGCGCCTCGATGGTTGGTTGACTGACACAACCAAATAGCCCAAAGCTAACGGCAGCGATTAGTTTCCAACGCAACAACGCGGTGGCGCTAGCTTGGGTCATCGCTATTCTCCGTCGGCTTCGTATTCAGTACTAGTGTCCGGCTCGCGACATCGCTCGTCATTTGGACTCGATTCGGTTCAATCGAAGTCAGTTCATAAGTGCCGACACGGTGGCCGAGCTGGTATGCCCGATCGTTGATAATTGCCACTCGTCGTTGGTTGCTTATGATGATCGCGCTAAGCACGAACTCTGCACGTGCAGATTTCGCGTTGGAACCCAACGTGATGTTGAAAGGGGCCATGGGGTCTTGCAGTTCCGTTGCCGACGCCAGGCTCGCCAACAGTATCAACCCGGCAGTCATTGTGATGGGTTTAAACACCGATCCATTCCTTTTGTAAACTCAAGGTATGTACTTCAATAGCAATACGGTTAAGTGGGTAAACTTGTGCCTCGAGTTCGATCTGGGCC
>JAHEKG010000009.1:0-14464 GCA_024638475.1 Rhodospirillales bacterium
GTTTGAAACAAGGTTCTTTCGCCTTTTGAGCGCCCTAAAAACTGATCTTTTTCGGCCCGCTCTGGCCCTTCCGGAAAACCCTCAGAATCAAGGGGTTTTTGGCGCCTCGCTGCGCTGTTCGTAAGTAGGTTTGGCAACCCCTTTTTTCGTGACTTTTACCACCGCCAGCACAAACGCCATGGTGACCACCACCGCCGCCAGAATTTTGACGATGATCACCACATCTTTGCGGTCCTGATAGCTTTCAGACATCCCCGTTACCGGGTTGACCGAACGCCCCGGTCTACTCCGTGGATGACGGCGCATCCTGCGCAAGTTTTGGGAGCTCCCCCGGCGCGCGTTCCCGGCAGCGTCTCCCGGCTCTTCTTCCGTCGTCTGGGCGGGGATCGGGGGCTGCCGCGGAACAGGTGGGTTGGCCACCGGAATCTCCGGAGCAGCACTCGGCGCAGTTTCCAGCAGATCCGGCGCCGCCATCGCGACGACCTTCGGCCGCGGCGTCGGCGTCGTCTATCAGCTTTATCATCTCCTCGGCCGCAAGGACCGAATCCGTTTAGAACTGCGCCACCTGCAGTTGGTGCCGCAGGTGGCGCTTCGGTTCTTGCGCATCTCCGTGGGAGGCGTTGCGCAGTTCTTTGTGGCGACCTCGAGTTGGATTGTGCTGATGCGGCTCATGGCGACCTACGGCAGCAGCGCCGTCGCCGGCTACACGATTGCAACCCGGGTGATCATCTTCGCCCTGCTACCTTCTTGGGGCATGGGCAACGCGGCGGCCACCCTTGTGGGGCAGAACCTCGGTGCCGGCAAACCCGAGCGCGCCCGGCGTTCGGTGTGGACCGCGGCACGCTTTAACTTCGCCGCAATGATGCTGGTGGCCGTCGTGTTCATTTCCATCCCGGGGGCAATCGTCGGCGTGTTCGATAAAGACCCGGAGGTGCTCCGTTACGGTATCGCTTGCCTGCGCTGGATCAGCTACGGGTTCGGTTTGTACGCCATCGGCACCGTTGTCGTGCACGCGTTCAACGGCGCGGGCGATACCCTCACGCCAACCTGGATCAACCTGTTGTGTTTCTGGATCATTCAGATTCCCCTGGCCTACGCTCTGGCGGAAACGCTTGGCCTGGGCCCGACCGGCGTGTTCATTGCGGTTATGTTGGCTGAATCCATCATGGCCTTGGTCGCAGTGCTCGTGTTTCGCCGCGGCCGCTGGCAGCATCGCGTGGTCTGACCCGGCGGCCCGAACGGCGGTATGCTGACGCTGTTTAAACCACATTAGCAGCTCGGGCGTCTGTTCCCGGAAAAGTAAGGCGCAAAAAACTCCTCGCATACGAGCAGCAATAGCAGGACTGTAATGTTTGCGCTATGATGTTAAACAGCCATGCAATATGGCTGCTCTGCACTAATATTAAGTAAAATGGAGCACAGGGTCTTAAGAAGGGCATCTCAAAAAAAAAACAACCAAAACAACTCCATAAAAATAATAAGGAGAGGCACATGAAAGTACTACCAAGAGCATTTATAACCGGCGTGCTTGGGGCAGCTATCTGGGGGTTGGCGAGTGTATCTAACGCGGCACCACCCTTGCCCGGCGCGATTTTCACGACTGATGCTAACGGTGTGATTGTCAATGGTAATACCAAATATGGATCAAAATGCGGTCTAACCGGCGTTTGGCTCGACGGAGGCCCAGGTCCCAATGCACCGCAGACCGCAGCAGGTTTGCCAGACGGTGAT
Source organism: Rhodospirillales bacterium (assembly GCA_024638475.1). Lineage (GTDB taxonomy): Bacteria > Pseudomonadota > Gammaproteobacteria > Steroidobacterales > JAHEKG01 > JAHEKG01. The sequence goes on from JAHEKG010000009.1 coordinate 1,732, forward strand.
TACTATTTCCAAGTAACCGATCCGAGCGGCAAGAAACTCTTGAGTACGGATCCAGTAATAGATCGATGTGTCACCGTAAAAAATGGAGTCATTACCGGAAATTGCCCCACCGGCACGCACGTCGAGAGGCCGAGTGCCGATGCAGGTGCCGGCAACGTTATCGAGCTTTGTCCATTCGTTGACACACCAAATCCAGGCGGCGTTTACAAGGCATGGATTACACCGGTTGGTGACGGCACCGTATCGGGTGGTGGATTTGTCGGCGAGCCCACGATGGTTGATAACAGCTGCGGCAACGGTTGTTTCCACGGGTTCGTTCCAGCGCGGTCAAAAACCGATAATTTTAAAGTGTCGGACACGCGAACATTTTGTATCGCGGTGCGCAAAGAAATCCTAGATGACAAGAAAGGCATTATTCCGGGTATTGGCTGGACAATTGTGGTTACCGACGGTCTGGGCGTCCAAACTCCCCTTGTCACCGGTATGGAGCCCAATGAAGGAAACGCGGAGCTGTGTGGGTTGTTGCCTGGCTTCTATACCGTTGAAGAGGTGCTGGAGGACGGTTCGGTGTTGTTGGATACTGAGGTTAACGGCCAGAGCGTCGGCCCCGAAATCAGTGTTCAGATTCAGCTAAAAAATGGCGCAAAAACTGATACTGCATTTGTGAAATTCCTCAACGGAACCTGCAGCGGTAAAGGTTGCGGGAAGTAACCTTCAAAGATCGCTTTACCCAGAGACCTGTTGAGATTCAATGGGTCTCTGGGATTAAGCGTTGAATTCGGGCGAAAAACAACACATCAATTGTCAGGGGCATCGCCATGACTAATCGTTCTTTTTCTAAATTTCCGTCAGCACTGGGTTCTCTCACAACCTTGGCGCTCTTGCTGTCGGCCGTTGCATCAGCGCAGCAAGCCACCCAGCTACTACCGGATTTACAGGCCTTTCCGGCTTACGATATCCAGGTCGTCGAAAATTTTGGCGGCGTCGTCGAGCTTCGTTTTAGCGCGAGAACTTGGAACAGTGGCGCAGGGCCGCTTGAACTAATTGCGGGTGAGGTTGCGCAGGGTCGGCAATTTGTGCGCCAACGAGTGTACGATAACCTCGGCACGTATCAGGAAACACTTGCAGGGCAGTTCGTCTGGCACCAAGGTCACAATCATTTCCACTTTGAAGATTATGCGTTGTATACGTTGCAATCAGTTAAAGGCAATTCGAAACGTAACAGCACGAAAACCAGCTTCTGCCTTATGGATACGGAGTTAGTTGACGGTCAGTTGCCTGGTGCCCCTAAAAATTCCGCCTATAGTGATTGTGGGAACTTTTTTCAGGGAATCTCGGTTGGTTGGTCAGATGAGTATAAGTCCCATCTTCCAGGCCAGTCATTCAATCTCAGCCGGCTTAAGGACGGAGACTATCGACTGACCATTGAAGCTGATCCCAAGGATCGAATCCTTGAAATCGATGACGACAACAATAGTGCCTGCGTTCTATTGAGCCTCAATGTCACAGCACAGACGGTGAATATAATAAACCCCAACAATTGCGACGAGGGTTCAGGCCCTCCGCCAAGTGGTGATGTAGTCGTAACGGCTATTTCACCGAACGCGGCTGGCCTGGGTGAGGCTGTAGCGGTCACTATCGATGGGTCCGGGTTTGCTGCGGGAATGGATGTCAGCTTCGTGAACGGAAAGGGATCGAAGCCGGTAGCGAGCGACATAGTCTTTATCGATTCTACCCAACTTCAGGGTACCGTTACGATCAGAAAGCGCGGCGGCAATTCCGACAATGTATGGGACTTGGTGGTTGGAGGCGGGACTCTGCAAGATGCCTTTACTGTGCTGCCTTGACTAGTGATTTGCCGGCTGTCAGCGTCGTCACGGAAGACGGCGCTACGCCGTCTCCTGCTCGGCCAGCCCCAACTCCTCCACCATCGCATCCCGCATCTGAAACTTCTGAATCTTGCCCGTCACCGTCATCGGGAACTCATCTACGAACTTGATATACCGCGGCACCTTGAAGTGGGCGATCTGGCCATTGCAGTAGGTCTTGAGGTCATCGGCGGTGAGGCTGGAGCCTTTCGGTTTTTGCACCCAGGCGCATAGCTCCTCGCCATATTTTTCATCGGGCACCCCGAACACGGCTACCTCGACGACGTCGTCGTGGGTATACAGGAACTCCTCGATCTCCCGGGGGTAGAGATTTTCGCCGCCGCGGATCACCATGTCTTTCACGCGGCCGACGATGTTGCCGTAGCCTTCCGCATCGATGGTGCCCAGGTCGCCAGTGTGCATCCAACCAGTGATCAGGGCTTCGGCGGTGCGTTCCGGATCGTTCCAGTAACCGCGCATGACGGAATAGCCTTTGGTGCAGATTTCGCCTTTCTCGCCGTAGGGCACGGTGTTGCCGTTCTCGTCGACGATTTTCACCTCGATGTGCGGCAGCACGCGGCCGACGGTGCTCACGCGGCGCTCAATGGAGTCCGTCGTGGAAGACTGAAAGCTCACGGGGCTGGTTTCGGTCATGCCGTAGGCAATGGTGATCTCGCTCATGTTCATCTCCGCGATGACCCGCTTCATCACTTCGATGGGGCAGGGCGAGCCGGCCATGATGCCGGTGCGCAGAGAACTGAAATCGAATGTGTCGAACTCGGGTACGGACAATTCGGCGACGAACATGGTGGGTACGCCGTAGAGTGCGGTGCAGCGTTCGTCTTGCACGGCGGTTAACGCTTCCACCGGGTCGAAGGCGGGGCCGGGATACACCATGGTGCTGCCGTGGGTGAGGCAGCCCAGGTTGCCCATCACCATGCCGAAGCAGTGGTACAGCGGCACGGGTATGCCGACCCGGTCTTGCGCGTCAAGGCGCATGGCTTCGCCGACGAAGAAGCCGTTGTTGAGAATGTTGTGATGTGTGAGGGTGGCGCCCTTGGGTGAGCCGGTGGTGCCGCTGGTGAACTGGATGTTGATGGGATCGTGGACGTCTAACTCCGTTGCTAGTTTAGCGATGCGTTGTTTGTCCGCGTCGGACGCGCGGCCCGCTAGGCTTGCGAAATCGATGAAGCCGGCGGGGATGGTTTCGGCAAACCCGATCACCATTTCCAGGTGAGGTAACTTCTCGCTCTTGAGCTTACCGGGCTTGCACTGGCCAAGTTCCGGAGCGAGAGATTGAATCATGTCGAAGTACTGGCTGGTCTTGAAGGATTCCGCCAACATGAGGGCGCGGCATTCCACTTTGTTGAGGGCGTATTCCAGTTCGTACAGGCGATAAGCGGGGTTGATGTTGACCAGGACCAACCCGGCTTTGGCCGTGGCGAATTGGGTCAGGGTCCATTCCGTGCAGTTGGGCGCCCAGATGCCGACCCGGTCGCCGGGCTTAAGGCCGAGTGCGAGTAGGCCGGCGCCGATAGCTTCGGCCTGGTCGTTCAGTTGGCGGTAGGAGAGGCGCACGCCCTGCTGCACAGAGACCAGCGCCTCGTGATCGCCGTATCGGTTGGCGGCGGCGGCTAGCGCCTGGCCGATGGTTTCTGCCAGTAAGGGTGGCGTGTTTGCACCGGTGACGTGGCTGCTCATGACGTTGTCTTATTCCTCCGGCCCGGGGCCTTTTGGGGATCCGGTTGCCCTTCTTGTAAGTATCACATTTACAAGGGATTATCGGCAGGTCTTTGGGGCGCCCAAGCGCGGTTCAGTAATAATGTCGCCTTATTGTTAAATATGTGTACCGGCGGCTTGGGTTTGAGCCTATATTCGCGACGTTACCTCCCTATGCGGGCATACAATAATGACAACGCGCACCCCTTGGATCGTTTCCCTCGTCTCCGTTTTGACCTTGGCGCCGTTGGCCGCCCAGGCCATACCGGTGACCTATCGTTTTACCACGGACACCGCCAATCAAGGCGGCTTTCCTCCCAACGTGCCGTTCGAAACGGCGCTAGCGGGCTTTTCCGTGTCGGGTACGTTCGACTACGACTCCGTCGGCACGGCGGTGAATACGATTGCGTCGGGGGCGCTTACCGGCTCGTCGGTTTATCTCACCTTGTCGAACTTAATGGGCTCCGTGGGCGGACATTCTTTCTCCGATCCGGGTGGGCTCACCATCGTCGGCGACGACAAGTTTACCCTACAGGTGCCGAGCCCACCGCCGTCCACCGACTTCTTGGGTTTACACGCAGATGGCGCTGTCCAAAATCTAAACGGCTTTAGCCTGGCCGGTTCCGACCTACTCAACGTCCGGTTGTTTTGGCTCGAGACATTTATCGGGAGTACGCCGGACTTCCTGTCCAGCCAAAACCTTCCATCGATGCTGCCGAGTTTCGTCGGCCGCCTGGCGCTCGACTTCGGCGACCTGGCGACTGGCAACGTGGTCGGCCGCGTGTTCTTCGAGAATCTGACGGTCGTCCGGGTGCCGGAACCGGGCAGCTTGGCGTTGCTGTTCCTGGGCCTCTTGGGCATCACGGTCCGGCGGAGGCTGGGGTCGACCTAGCCTTGGGTGCAACGGGTTCCTTCACGTTGAGCTACCGGAAACGGGCGACCGAATAGAGGACCAAGTCCAACTTCGGCTTCAAGCCGTCGGTATGGTGGCGCTGCCCTTCGGCATTCCCTTGTTGTAAATGGATTCAGCCCGTACTTTTCCGTGCGGTGCCAACGAGAACCCAGTAGCATCCGTTGCCGTCGGTGGTGGCAACAACGCGCAGGGATATCGGGATGCAGGAAAAGGACTTCGGGCGAGCCAAGGCGATCCTGGCCGTCGGGGTGGTGATGTTCGCCATCGGCCAGTCCCTGCTCTTCGTCGTCGTCGCGCCGCTCGCCCGGGACGTGGGCTTGAGCGAAGTTCAATTTGGCTGGGCGTTTACGCTGGGTAATCTGGGCCTCGTAATCGGTTCCACGGTCTGGGGTAGCAAGAGCGACGACATCGGCCGCAAGCCCGTGTTCGTCTTAGGCTTGATCGGGGCCACCTTTGGCATCTTGCTCATGGCCCTGACGCTTAAGGCCGGGCAGGTGGGCCTCATCGCGGGCTGGACGGTGTTCGGATTGCTGGCCCTGGCCCGGTTCATTTACGGCGGTTTGGCATCCGCGATCTACCCCGTGGCAACGGCCTACATGGCCGATGTCACTCCGCCTCGGGATCGTGCCGCGGGCATGGCGCTCATCGGTGCCTCCAACGGCATCGGCTCGGTGCTGGGGCCGGCGCTGGGCGGCAGCCTGGCGTTTCTTGGCGCCCTGTTTCCGCTCTACGCTGCGGTGGTCATGTCCGCCCTTGGTTGTCTGTGGGCGGCACTATTTCTCCGCGAGCCGGCAAAGCACGCCGAACAGCAAACCGTCGACCTCAAATTCACCGATCCCCGCATCGTTCCCTATTTGATTATCTGGGCGTGCTTTTTCATGGTGTTTATTTCGCTGCAATTCATCACGGCGTTTTATATCCAAGATAGGTTCGGGGTTGCTGATACCGACGCGACCATTCGCATCGCCAGTGTTGCGTTGGTCACCATGGCCGCCGTCATCGTCGTGCTACAAGGTTTTGTGTTCCAGGTCATTCGGATTTCTCCACGCATCGCGCTACGGCTTTGCCCGCCGAGTTTTGCCCTGGGCGCGGGCATGCTCGCTTTTGCACCATCGCCGACGCTGTTGGTGATCGGCTACGGAATGATCGGTTGTTCGTTTGCGTTTGCGAGCCCGGGTATCAGCGGCAGCGCGAGCTTATCGGTGGCGCCCCACGAGCAGGGGACCATGGCGGGTTATACGGCCGCGGCGGGAACCGGCGGGGCGTTATTCGCGCCGGTATTCGGTACGAGTATTTATCAAATCGCCCCCAATGCACCCATGCTGCTGGGCATGGGTGTGTTTATCCTATTGAGCGTGTACGCGCTGACCATCAAAGTTCCGGACCCGGTTCACGTTCGAGTTTGAGCTGCGGCCCGGGGCCCGGCTCGCCGCCACCGCTGCTATCGCATACAATCAAGCCCCGCAGGGCAATTTTCCGCAATAGCGCGGCTAGCAAAATGCATAAGAAAGTCTTTCATTTCATCATGATCAAACCGTCACATTACGATGATGACGGTTACGTGATCCAGTTCTGGCGTTCGGCCATGCCGTCGAATACCTTGGCGACCCTGTACGGTCTTGCGGCGGACTGCGGGGAGCGCAATGTGTTGGGGCCTGATGTGGAGATTAGGCTTAGCGAACTGGATGAGACCAACAAGCGCGTCCACGTGAGCAAGTACGTGCGGCGGATTCGCCGCGACGGCGGCCACGGGATCATCGCCCTGGTGGGCGTGCAGTCCAATCAATTCCCGCGCGCCCTGGAGCTGGCCCGCCAATTTCGCGCCCATGGCTTGAAGGTCTGCATCGGCGGCTTTCATGTCAGCGGCTGTCTCAGCATGCTGCCGCATATCACGCCCGAGTTGCAGGAGGCCATAGACCTGGGCGTGTCGCTATTTGCGGGCGAGGCTGAAGGCCGGTTAGATACCGTCATGCTCGATGCCTATCATGATCGCCTGAAGACGATCTACAACTTCATGGACGACTTGCCCTCCATAGAGAACGTGCCCACGCCGATTCTTTCCGTTAAGGCCGTCAAGCGCACGGGCGGGGCGCAAACCAGTTTCGATGCGGGGCGCGGCTGCCCTTACATGTGTAGCTTCTGCACCATCATCAACGTGCAGGGCCGTAAGTCGCGGTTTCGCAGCGCCGACGATGTGGAGCGCGTGATCCGTACCAACATCGGCCAGGGCATTAAACGCTTCTTTATTACCGACGACAATTTGGCACGCAACACCAACTGGGAACCCATCTTCGATCGCCTTATCCACCTGCGGGACGTGGAGAAACTTCACTTCAGTATCGCCATCCAGGTGGATACGGCCTGCCACAAGATCAAGAATTTTATTAGCAAAGCCCAGCGCGCCGGTATCAAGCGGGTTTTTATCGGCTTGGAAAACATAAATCCAGAAAGCCTTAAGGGCGCACAAAAAGGCCAGAATCGAATTACGGACTATCGCCGCATGCTGGAGGCTTGGCGTCGTCAAGGCGTGGTGACCACCGCCGGTTACATCTTGGGTTTCCCAACGGATACGCCAGAAAGCATCGTTCGAGATATCAAGATTATCAAGCGTGAGTTGCCAATCGATATTCTGGAGTTCTTTTTTCTGACGCCGTTGCCCGGGTCTGCGGACCATAAACGACTCTACGAACAGGGTGTGGCCATGGATCCGGACCTCAACAAATACGATCTCAATCACATCACCACTGACCACGAACTCATGTCCCGTGAGGACTGGGAACTCGCCTACCGGCTGGCGTGGGAAACGTTTTACTCGGACGATCACGTCGTTACGCTGATGCGCCGGGCGCGGGCGAGTGGAATCAGCGTGGGGAAAATTCTCGGCACCATCACCTGGTTTTATGGCAGCGTGCTTTACGAACACGTGCATCCCCTGGAGTCCGGGTTCGTGCGGCTTAAATATCGCAAAGATCGGCGCCCCGGGTTTCCCATCGAACCGCCAGTGGTGTTTCACTTAAAGTACTTGGGCGAGCTACTGAGCAAGACCTGGAAGCTCGGCCGCTTTTACCTGCGCTACTACCCCATGCGCCGCCAAATCGAGAAAGATCCGGCGGCCAGGGCCTATCGTGACGTCTCCCTCACGCCCTCCAACGACGACGATGCTCAGGAACTCGAACTATTTACGGTCACCCAGGCCGCGCGCGACGCCGTCGCGAAGGCGCGCCGCCGTGCCGCCCTCAGGCCCAGTTAAGCTTCTTGCCCTTAGCCGGGTTTAACAAAAACCCGGGCCGCGCTCCGCTCAGGATTTTTTTCGTTTCGTGTAAACCGATCGGCTAACGCGTGCACTAATACACGGAATGCGTTCAGAACTGGGAGGTGTCATGGAACGATCCAGCCGAGGTCTTGCCGTTGCGTCGCTTGCCCTACTGCTAGCCGCCTGCGGCGGCGGTGGTGGCGGTTCGGCGCCGCCTCCTGTACCACCCCCCGCGCCGCCTACGGCTGCGGAACTGAATTCCGCCTCGCGGCTCGCGAGCCAGGCCACCTTTGGGCTCAACTACGCTGCCATCGAGGCGCTGGCCCAGCAGGGTAACGATGCCTGGCTGAATCAGCAGTTCGCCCTGGCCCCGAGCCTCAACGTGCCGGTGGTAGATGATCTCATCGGCCGGCTGAACCGCGGCGAGCTGCCTTCGGTGCCGGACGATTTGCAATGGCTCATTCAATTTCGCCGCTTTGCCTGGTGGCACACGATCATGACGGCGCCCGACCAGCTCCGCCAGCGCGTGGCGTTTGCCTTGAGCCAGATCATGGTGGCCTCCGATAACGTCGATGCGTTGATTGTCTACCCGGGTGCACTCAGTACCTACAATGACGTGTTACTGACCCACGCGTTCGGCAACTATCGGGACCTGCTGCGGGATGTGGCGTTGAGTCCGGCCATGGGCATTTACCTCAGCCACATCAACAATCGCAAGGCCGATCCCGCCAACAACATTTTCCCGGACGAGAACTTTGCCCGCGAAGTGATGCAGTTATTTTCCATTGGGCTGTTCGAACTCAACATCGACGGCACGCCGCAGCTCGACGGCAACGGCGTGCCGCTACCGACCTACGGCAATGACGATATTCGTGAATTCGCCAAGATCTTCACGGGTTTGTCGTTTCGCGGCCCGGGCGCGGTATTCGGCAGCGCCCCGCCGAACTTCCGCGAACCCATGCAGATGTTCGATTCCTTTCATGAGCCCGGCGAGAAACGCCTGCTGAATGGGCTGGTGGTGCCGGCGGGCCAGATGGGGATTCAGGATCTCGACGCGGCCATCGACAATCTGTTCAATCACCCCAACGTCGGGCCGTTCATCGGCACGCGTTTAATCCAGCGTTTGGTGACGTCGAATCCGTCGCCGGCCTACGTAGAACGGGTAGCGCGGGCGTTCAATGGGGATACGACGGGCGTGCGCGGTGACATGGGCGCCGTCGTCCGCGCGATCTTGACCGATCCGGAGGCGGCCAACCCCAACAACGACGTCGGGTTCGGCAAACTGCGTGAACCGGTGTTGCGAGCCGCGAGCCTGTATCGGCAGTTCAACGCCACCTCCAGCGACGGTTTCTTCGCGAACAGCGGGTTCCTCGTCCAGCAACTTGCCCGCCAGCATCCGTTTTCCAGCCCGAGCGTGTTCAATTTTTTCTTGCCCGATCATACGCCGCCGGGCGCATTGGCCGCGGCGGGATTGGTGGCGCCGGAGTTTCAAATCACCACCGCATCCACCATCGTGGGCATGACGAACCTCATCGACTTCGCCGTCAACGGGGGATTCATCATGACGTCGGATCCCGCCCTGGGCACGGTGACGTTCGACCTCAGCGACTACGTCAATCTCGCCCAGGATGTCGACGCGCTCTTGGATCGGCTCGATCTGGTCGTGACCTACGGCACGTTGTCCGATGCGACGCGCGCCGCGATTCGCGGGGTGCTGGTCAACATAGCCGATGCCGACGCGCGCGCCAGGACCGCGATCTACCTGATTCTTATTTCGCCAGACTACGCCATCGGCGTGTAGCCGGGAGGGACGAACCATGATTTCCAGACGCAATTTTTTGGGCCATTCTTGCAAGGCCGGCCTGTCATTGGCCACCGCTTCCAGCGGCCTCATCAGTCTCGGCCTCGCGCGCCAAGCCGCCGCGGCCGGCACCCTCGGCGACTATCGCGCACTCGTCTGCGTCCTGCTCGCCGGAGGCAACGACTCCTTCAACATGTTGGTGCCCAATGACTCGGACCAATACACCGAGTATCAAAATATTCGCTCGGATCTGGCGTTGGATCAGAATACCTTGCTGCCGTTGCCCGGCACGACCGCGCAGGGGCGAAGTTATGCCATGCACCCGGGCATGCCCGAGGCGGTGAATCTCTATACCAACGGCGAACTCGCATTGCTCGCCAACGTGGGCACCTTGCTCGAGCCGGTGGACGCCGCGGCCGTGGCGGCGGGGGCGCGGGTGCCGCTGGGGCTTTACTCCCATGCCGACCAAATCCAGCATTGGCAAACGGCTACGCCGGATCAACGCACCGCCGAGGGTTGGGGCGGGCGCATCGCCGATCTGATGCAGAACGTGAACGTGGCCAACGGCATCTCGATGAACGTGTCCCTGGGCGGCAATAATGTCTTCCAAAGCGGTCAAACGGCAGCGGAGTACAGTATCGATTCTGCTGACGACGGCGCACCGGGTATCAACGGTTACGATGCCGATCCCTTCCGCCAAGGCATGATCGACGACCTGCTGACCACTACCCATGGGAATTCGTTCAAGCAGGAATACCGCAACCGGCTGCGCGGCGCGATCGACAGCCAGGCCGTGTTCGTCGATGCGCTGCAGCGGGGCGACACCTTCAACCAGACGTTCGGCGCCAACCCATTCTCGGGGGCGCTGCGTCAAGTGGCCCGGGTCATCGGCGCGCGGGACATTCTCGGTGCCTGCCGGCAGACGTTTTTTGTCTTGGTCGGCGGCTGGGATCATCACGACGAGGTACTCGTCAATCAGGCGAATATGCTGCCCTGGATTAGCCAGGGGTTGCAGGAATTCCGCAATGCGCTCGTGGAGTTGGGTGTGTTCAATGAGGTGACGACGTTCACGACCTCCGATTTTGGTCGCACCCTCACCTCCAATGGCAAAGGCTCCGATCACGGCTGGGGTGGTCATCACATGGTGATGGGCGGCAGCGTGGCCGGCGGCAATATTTTCGGTACCTACCCGATACTTTCACAAAGCAGCCCGCTCGATACGGGCCGCGGTGTTTACGTGCCGACGACGCCGGTGGATTTGTATTTCGCGGAACTGGCCCAATGGTTCGGCGTGGACGACAACGACTTGACCTACGTCGTCCCCAACATCGGCACGTTCTATTCGCCCGGCAGCGCCAGCCCACCCCTCGGCTTCATGGTGTAGGTGCGTCCGCGTGGGGCTTGATAAGCGTATACCGTTCTCATGGGATGGCTCCCTTTGGTCCGCTTTATCCCCATGAGAACGGTATACGCTTAGCAAGCCCGGGACGTCGCAGCTACGGGAGGTTCGTTGGAATGCGCCTGTCAGTGGTGATCCCTTTGAAGGGAATAAAGCGGACCGCAGGGAGCCGTCCCTTCAAAGGGATCACCACTGACAGGCGCGGCATTCGCGGCCAGTCAGAGCGACAGCGGTAGCGCCAAGAACTTTGCGTACATCATGTCCCGGTGCGCCGGCAGGATAGGGTCCACCGCAGCGCGCGTTTCGGCATCCAGGGTGTTGAAGGCGTCCCGGGTTTTCGGGTGCATGTCGCAGTGTTCCGGGGGCAGGGGAGCAAACATGGTGGTGAAGGTTGCGCTGTAGACGTCCAGCGCCGTCACGGAGTTGCCGATGTAGAATTCGCTGCCGGTCGTTTGCTGTGTCTTGAGTCGCGCCGTCAACAGATTCAGCAGTTCCACCACCCGTTGGCCCGCCGCGGCTCCCGCCGCCGGGCTGTAGCCATATTTGTTGGCCAGGTACTGAGCGACGGGTTGCGGAAAACCGCCGGCGTCGTTAAGGCCGTTGTGGATGAGCTGCAGCCGGCGTGTCCAGCCGAGCCCGCCTTCGGCGCAGATTTCGTGGGCGAGGCCGAACATGTGTGCCCGGTCTGCGGGGTCTGCGGGGATCAAGGCCGGCGCCGGCGCGAGGCGTTCCGCCAGTAATAATATCTCGGACCAGCCGGAGCGCGGCGGTTCGTTCTCATAGATGGCCACCGGACCGGTTTGTTGGCCGGCCCATTCGTTCAGGGCGTCGCTGTCGTAGACGAGCCGGACCGCGGCCCAGTCGATTTTTTTAATATGCAGGATCCCCTTCGCGGCTTCTCCCCAGGGACTGGGCACGCCGCCCACCACCACCATGCGCAATCCGTCGCGCTTTATCGCGTCTTCAACGCTAACATATTCGAATGTCATGGCTGCTCCTAAGGTTGGGCTAACTGGGACTCCCGTTTAGCCGGTGATCAAGCGTACCTTACTCGTCTCGGGGGCCTCCGGGAAAGCCCACTCGCGTCAAAAACATGGTAAGACCTATTAGTACCATTGTCCCGCCGGCCGTCATCATTGCGCTCGCCGGGTTGGCGTGTGATTGCTAGGAGGCCGAGGTGGGAAAAGACGGCGCAGCCAAGACTCCAGACGAGCCCTTCCCCTACCGATCTGAAGGCTATTCCTGGCTCGTTGTCTTCATGTTGTTCCTGGCGGGGTTCGTCTCCGCCCTGGACCGCCAGATCATCAACCTATTGGTAGATCCGATCCGTAATGATCTGGGTATCACGGATACCCAGATCAGCCTGTTGCAGGGTTTCGCCTTCGCTGTCTTCTACAGCATCGTCGCCATCCCGCTTGGACGTCTTGCCGATGCCCGTAGCCGCAAGACCATCATTGCAGTTGGCATGGTCCTGTGGTCGATGGCCACGGCGCTTTGCGGCCTCGCGAAGGCGTTTTCCCAGCTGTTTGTCGCGCGGATGCTCGTGGGTATCGGGGAAGCCACCCTGGGCCCTGCCGGCATATCCATGGTTTCCGACTATTTTCCTCGGGGGCGTGTCACCCGAGCGCTGAGCGTGCTGAACGGATCGATATTTCTGGGGTCGGGTATCGCCTTGGTCGTTGGGGGGCTGGTGATTGACTGGATGATGGCCATCGGATCCGTAGATCTGGGCGTTTTCGGCGTCGCACGACCCTGGCAAATGACTTTCATGGCGGTTTCG
>JAHEKG010000009.1:14474-17893 GCA_024638475.1 Rhodospirillales bacterium
CCGTGAGCGTAACGGTGTAGGTGCCGGGGCTCGTTCTGGTTGCGGTGCTGTGGCGGGTCGTCCAGGAACCCCCGCGCACCGGTGCTGCGGGCGGCGAAGTCGGAGATGTCCTGTCGTTGCGGGACGCCTGGAAATACTTGATCGATAACCGCACAGTCCTGTTACCGGTCGTGTTTGGCTTCACGTTCCTTGCCACGATGATGTTTTCCCTCGGTGCCTGGGTGCCCACCTACTTCATGCGCACCCATGGTATGACGGCCAGCGAGATCGGTAGCATCTTCGGCGTGTATTTCATGATCTTCGGTGCAGCGGGTGTCATCTGCGGAGGTTTCTTGTCCGACTGGCTACGGGCGCGTGGCTACCGCGATTCGAATATGCGAGCGGGCGTTTTTTCTGCGCTGATCTCGCTGCCGCTAGTGGTCTCTTTCCCGCTGGTTGACCAGACCCTATCGCTGGTGTTGTTAGCGCCGGCCATCTTCTTTGGCACCATGCCCTTTGGAACCGGCCCTGCTGCTTTGCCTCTCATCGTGCCGAATCGCCTCCGCGGTCAGCTCATTGCGATCTATCTGCTTTTCGGCAACCTGATTGGCCAGGGCGGCGGTCCTTGGCTCGTGGCTGTATTCACTGACTTCGTGCTCGGTGACCCGAAGCTGATCCGCTACTCAATCAGTTGTGTGGCTGCCATTACTGTATCGATCGGGGCTGCTATTCTACTCCTTGGCTTGAAACCCTTTAGAGAACATATTGAACGGGTTGAAGCAAGTCAGGGTCAGCCCTAGCGGCCATGGCTGCGCCTTCAGCACATTGAGGACACTAAGATGCTCAACGAGGACTATCCAGATCGCGGCAACGTTGGCCCCACCCCGGCCATGACCAGCCGCGCCGACGAAACGTTTCTCGACTACATTGCAGACCTACGCAGCGTCTTGATGATGTCGCCGGCCAAGAAAGTGCACCCTAAAGCCAATGCCGTAATCGAGGCGGAAGGCATTGAGACCAAGGCCACCGCCGAGTCGGTTGAGGCGGTCCGCGATGTCGTCCGCCGCAAGCTGCCGGAGGCGGGGGTGTGGGCGCGGGTCTACCGATCAACCCAGCAGGCTTTCTGGAACCGAGTCTGTGAATCCTATGGTTTGCGGGAAGACGCCTTCTTGCGCATGCTGGAGGAATCCGACCAAAGCGGGCCCGGCTCCGTCGAGTGGGATCCCGACTACGTCTATCCCGACTACGCCAAGGTGGAGATTCACCTGCAACCCGGAGGCTATGTGGGGCACCCGCTGGCTGGATTGCGCTACGACTACGGCACTCGGGTCTTTGGCGGCAAGGTCAGCGAGAATGACTATCTCCACAAGGCCATGGCGGCAAAAGTTCCAACGCCGCGTGATGGGCGGGTCGAGCGGATCATGGATATCGCCTGCTCCGTCGGCAAGCTGACATGCGCGCTGAAGGAGCGCTTTCCGCAGGCGGAAGTCTGGGGTAGCGATATTTCGGCGCCCATGGTGCGCTATGCGCATTACCGCGCCATTGAGCAGGGGCAGACAGTACATTTTCTCCAGAAAGCCGCCGAGGATCTGGATGCGTTGCCGGCGGATCACTTCGATCTGGTCACCGTGCATATACTGTTCCACGAGGTGCCGACTCCGGTGGTCGATCGGACAATCGCCAACGTCTATCGGTTGCTAAGGCCGGGCGGCACCTTCTGGATTTCAGACTTTCCGTCTCTTGGCAATGATCCACATGGATTGCATTACACCAATCTGCTGGGCGCAATCGATTCAGCAGACAACAGCGAGCCCTATGCGCCGGAATTTGTGCGCAGCAACGTTGAAGCCAAGCTGCAAAAAGCGGGGTTCAGCTTGCGCTACGAGAATCCGGCGGACATGAATGTTCATGGCCGGGTCTGTGACAAGCCAATGAAGGGAGAATGAGATGGGCGATCGCAGTGCTTTGGAGGCTGAGCTGGAATACGTCAAAGATCTGCCCGGGTTCAGTCGTACCAACCCGCAGTTCTTTTCCGACCCCATGATTGACAAGTTGCTCGAGATTACGCTACTCATGGCTGGCGAGATCTGGACCAACCGGGACCGACACATGGTGATGGAGCACCTGCTAGCCACCGAGGGAGTCGTTACGCCAGAGCGCATCGAGGCCTTCAAAGACGAAAGTTTTGCTCAACGTAGTGAGCAGCAACGTCTGCAGTTCATTCAGCGGATTTTCGGCTGCCTGTATGGCGATATCGACGTGCCGGAAGACAGAAATCACTTCCGCTGGTTGACCGGCAAAGAAGGCGCTCAAGACACGACGGATTCACATTCGCCGTAGGCCTGGGCCGCCGCTAAGACTAAGGATTCAACCCCTCGCAGCGGGCGACGCCGCGCGGGGTATGCTTGCCGCCTGCGGCGACAAACGCGGCTTTACCTTTTTGGATACGGCCATAGGTTTCGCGCGCGGCGGGGTCGAGGCTGTCGAGGATGGCTTCGTGGGAGCCTAATGCCGCGGCAACCCAGTCCCGACGCTGCTCGTCGTCGAGCCAGTGAACTCGGACGCCCCGATCGATGTACTCGCGGATATCCTTGCATTCGGCTTCGCGCATGAGGCCCGTGAAATAATCGTCCGGCGGCATCGAATCCCGCACCCCCTGTTGCTGCTTTGCCGACAGGCTCTCCCACCAAGCGAGGTTCGCCGACAACGCATTGAACAAGAACGCGTGCTGCGTGGCCGTGAAATGGGGGGCGGTGCCTGCCAGCCCCGACCAGAGATAGTTCAGCGTTACCGTCGTGCCCGCCTCGACTAACCCGGTTTGCAGGGCGCTGATGACTTCGGCGCCCGGTAGGGAAATGACGTCTGCTTGCAGGTGTTGTGCGAAGGCGTGGTTTGACAAATCGTCGGCCTGACGTAGGCGTAAATCTTTTATTTGCTCGGGCCTCAGCAGTGGCTTGAGGCCGTAAAAATTGATCCAGCCCATGGGCATGAACGTTAACAATTTGATGCCGTTTGCCTCCAGCCGTGCCGCTAACGGCGGGGTGATGTAGTCGTGCAATAGAAAGTCGATTTCCGCTTCCGATTCGAACAGGAAGGGCATGCCCAACACAGCGAACTCGGGAACGGCGGTGGACAGTATGGAGGTGCCATTGATGGCGAGCTGGATGCGCCCGCGCCGCAATGCGGAAAACAGTTGTTCGTCGCCGCCCAGTTCCCGCCGGGTCAGTAACTGGGGTTTCAGTTCGCCGTCGGTGGCCGCCGCGAGTGCATCGGCGAAGCGATGGAAGTACAGGTCCGCCGCGGTGCCGGCGGGGGCCATGCCGCCGATCGTGGGCGGAATGGCCGTCGTGTCGGGATCGCCGCAGCCGGCGAGTAACGCCGCGCAGAGTAATCCGAGCACCGCGGGTGCTTTTATGGATGTGCCCCTTGGAGGGTGAGCA
>JAHEKG010000009.1:17903-29008 GCA_024638475.1 Rhodospirillales bacterium
CCGACGATCTGCCCAGAAGGATTGGTACAGGTGCTCCAGCAACAGCCGCACCCGCTCGGTGCGGCGCAGTTCCGGGTGGGTGAGTAGCCAGATTTCAGACCGAAAAACCGGTTTGGCGGCAAACAACCTCACGAGGGAGGGCTTGATCTGGTCGTCGGGCAGGAGGGCGATGCCATAGCCGGTTTCCGCCATCGCCGACATGGCGTTCAGAGTCGAGCAGGTCATTACGATGTCTTCCGATAGCTCGGTAGCGAGCTGCCGCAGCGGCGGTATGCGCGCCAGGGCGCCGTCGCCGCCGATAAGCTTATGCGAGCTTAGTGCCGCAGGGGTTTTCGGCTCGCCGTTTTTGCGCAGATACGCCTTCGACGCATAGAACGCCCAGTTGAGTGCCAACGCTTTGCGGCCGATGAGGTGCGGCGGCGGGTTGGTCGTCGCGCGAACCGCAATATCGGCTTCGCGCCGGCTCAGGTCCAGCGATTCCGCGCCCACGGCCAGTTCGATCTTAATGTCCGGATAACGGCGGGCAAACGACTCGAGATACCGCGGCAAATAGGTGTAAGCCAGGTTGTCGGGCGCGGTGAGTCGAACGTTGCCGCTGGGGCGGTAGTCCTTGCCCGCGATCTTTAACTGCAGGAGATCGATTTCTTCGCCGATCCGTTGCGCGTGCGCGAACAGATCCTCGCCGGCGAGCGTCATGTGATACCCGTCCGCGAGGCGCTCGAAAAGCCGGGCGCCCACTGACTTTTCGAACTTGTTGATGCGCCGAAACACGGTGGAGTGGTTGACGCCGAGTTTACGGGCGGCGCCCTCCAACGACCGGGCTTCGGCGACCGCTAAGAAGAAGCGGACGTCGCCCCAATCCATTCTTGCAATCCTGCAAAGATAGTTTGCATATATTGCATATTTACTTGCTATAACGCAAACACTAATCTGCCTACACCAGCCAACTGATCGTAGGAGCAGGACAATGGATACGCTTTCCCCGCAAACCGGAGCCTTCATCAGCCGAGTCAGTCTCGGTGTCGTAATAATCATGCACAGCCTGTACCTGAAACTGGTCGTGTTTACCCTACCGGGTACGGCCGCGTTTTTTAGTTCCATCGGGTTACCCGGCGCTAGCGCCTACCTGGTATTTGCCATCGAGGTAGTGGCGGGCGCCGCGTTGATACTCGGCTTCTACACCCGCGCCGCCGCCCTGGCCGTTGTGCCGATTCTCATTGGCGCGACCTGGGCGCATTGGTCTTCGGGGTGGCTGTTTACTAATACCGGTGGCGGCTGGGAATACCCGCTGTTCCTAGCCGTCATTGCGACCGCGCAAGTGTTCTTGGGTCCGGGGGCCTATGCGCTGTCCGAGGGCCGCAACCCGGTGGAGTTCACGGACGTGGTGGAGACTTGAGCCATGATCGAATTGTTGTTGCCACTGAGTATCGCGACCGGACTAGTGACCTGGGGGTTCAAGCCTCGCCCGCCTCCGTCCGCAGGCCGAGCGCGCGCCAGCGAAGCATGCCGCCGGGTAGATTGGCGTGTCTCGAAAACCCCGCCTTGTCGAGGATCACGGTGGCCTGCGCCGAACGGCCACCCGCCCGGCACACCGTGACGATGGGCCGCTCCGCCGACAAGTTATCCGTTTCGTCGGGGAGTTTGCCGAGTGGAATGAGTTTTGCGCCCGGGATACGGCCGAGTGGGCCATGGAATTCATCGGGCTCACGGACGTCCAGCACCTGTACTTCGCTCAGGTGCTCTTCCAGCCAGCGGGGATCGATCTCCCAGATGCCGGCGAAGGTGCGGCGAAGCGGCGCCCAGTCGGGAGAGTCGGGCGGGACCTCCCCGTTCGCCGGTTCGCCGCAGAGAAGATTCGCGGGCACTGCGGCGTCGATCTGTTTCGGGTGCGGCAGGTTGAGGTTATTCATATAGCCGACGAAGTCGCTTTCGCTGAGTTCGCCGCCGAGGCGGGTATTGAACCGCTTTTCTTCGGCGACGCTGGTGACCGTGAGGCCCCGGTAGTCGTGCGCGGGGTAAAGCTCGCAATCGTCTGGCAGGGTAAATAATTGTCCATGCACCGAACGGTACAGCGTGGCGGCGTCGCCTTCTTGGAAGTCGGTTCTGCCCGCGCCGCGGATCAGCAGTGCGTCACCGGTGAACGCCCGCGATTGATCGTCCAGCACATAGGTAACGCAGCCATTGGTATGCCCCGGCGTGGCCCGAACGGACAGATGACGTTCGCCGAATGCGATCATGTCACCCTGTTGGACATATACGTCGGCGCCGCTCGCGCCGCTGGCCTTGGCAACGACGACTTGACTGCCGGAACGCGCCCGGTGCAACCAAGCCCCCGTGACGTGGTCCGCATGCACATGCGTATCGACGGTGTACTTCAACGTCAAACCGAGCTCGGCGAGCAACGCGGCGTCGCGGCCGGCCTGTTCGAACACCGTGTCGACAAGCACGGCTTGTCGCGAGTGTTTGTCGCCGAGAAGATAGGTGTAAGTCGACGACTGCAGATCCATGAGCTGTCTAAATATCATGGTGAGTTTCCGGGCGGTGGGTCAGTTGGTGGTATTGCGCAGCTCAGTCTCCGCGAAGCCCTTGAGTTTCGCCATACGCACTCGCCAGTCGGCGAGTTGCGGATATCCCGTATAATCTAGCTTGCTGCCTAACTTGGTCAGTAAGTAAGGCGCGATGGCGAAATCGCATAGGCTGAGTTCACCCAGAATGAATTCGCGCTTTGCCAATTGACTGTCCAGCACCCGCAGCAACGGCTCCAGGTTTGCCGCCGTCTCCGTGCCGGTTTTCAGCCCGCCCATGAGGGGCGTCAAATGAGCACTCTGCCAATGCAGCCACCGGTCTGCATCCGCGCGGCCCCAAGTATCCTTGGGTAAGGCGGCGCAAGCGGGAAAACGGCAGGCAAGGTAGGTGAGGATGGCGTTGGATTCCCACAGATAATGCTCGCCGTCCACCAGTGCCGGCACCTTGCCCATGGGATTGATTTGCAGAAATTCCGGTTTGCGTTGTTCCTGGTTCTTGAAGCTAACGATGTGGATTTCGACGCTTAAGTCGTAGTGGCGAATGAAGGCGACGACCTTGCGATTATTGGGCGTGGCGGGGAAAGCGTACAGCTTCACGCACCTTGACCTCCGTCCACGTTGAACTCGATACCGCTAATGGAGCGCGCCGCCTCGGAACACAGATACACCATGGCATCGCCGATGTGACGCGGTTCGCCGGCCTCCCCAAAGGGAACGTGCGCCAAGATGCGCGGCAGGAACTCGTCCACGTTGTCGCCCATCACGTCGGTCACGCCCTCGGTCCAAATAAAACCGGGGTGGAACGAAATTACGCGAATGCCCACGGCGGCCCCTTGATTGGCGGCCGCGCGCGTGAGCGCGGCTTGCGCGCCCTTGGCCGTGCAGTAGGCGGTGCCGCCGGGCACGGCCTTTTGTCCCGTGATGGAAGACATGTTCACGACCACCCCATCGGCGGCTTGCTGCAGATGAGGCCACGCGTATTTCATCCCCAGGAACGGGCCTTCGACGTCGACGGCGAGGAGGAAGTCGAGGGTATCGCGGCTGAGCGTATTAATGGGTCCGAGCAGTGCATCGCCGGCATTATTGACGAGAATATCGAGTTTGCCGAAATGCTTGAGCGTGGTCGCAATCACCGTTTGCCAATCCTTCTCTTGGGTGACGTCCTGGCGAACGAAGTGACACTCGCCACCGGCGTCGCGAATCCTTCGTTCGGCATCCGCGCCGCGTTCCAGGTTGCGGCCCGTGGCGATAATTTTCGCCCCCGCCGCCGCCATGGCAATGGCACAACCCCGGCCGATGCCGGACGTGGCGCCGGTGACGATGGCGACTTTATCGTCGAGCGGTCTCATGGCCCGGGTGCCCCAACGGGGACCAACGAGCCCGTCATGTAGTCGGCGCCCGGGCCGCCGAGAAAAATAAGCGCTTCGGCGATTTCATCCAAAGTCACCTCGGAGCCCGCATCATCCCCCGCGGGCCAAAGTGCCGCGCTATCCGTGAGTACGCCGTTGACATGAATATGGGGCCGATGCCCGGCGCCTTCCAGCGCACTCGCACGGGTTAGCATGGCAAGCCCACCGCTGCCGGCGGCCAAGGTGGGCGACGCGCCCAGCCCTTCCCGCGCGTTAGCCGACATGAGGGTGACGATGCGCCCGCCGCGGCCTTCGAAGGCCTTGAACGCGGCCTGCACGCCTAGGAAACTACCGATGAGATTCGCTTCGTTGTCGTGTCTAAACTGCGTCAGCGCCATGTCTTCCAGCGGGGAGGCGGTGCCGGCGGCGAGCGCCAATACCAACACGTCCGCGGGTCCGGCGCTCGAGTCGGCGCTGGCGAACAAATGGTCCCAAGCCTCGGCTCGACCCGGGTCGTGCGTTTGCGGCGCCGCGGACACGACCCGGTGACCGTGTTCGGCCAATCGCCGTTCCAGGTTCTCCGCCAGCGCCTCGGGCAGCCCCGCTAAGACCCAAACTTTGCCTGCGGCCTCAGCCATCGGAGTCACTCAATTCGCTGAAGGATCGGCGCGCCTGCCAGAGCATGAGGGCGGCAATAGGCACAGGGATACTTGCAACCATGACGATGGACAAACCGATGCCGTCGGCGTCGGTGAAGATCAGGTCGTTGGCGAGCCCGATGCCGAATGGTGTGATGGTGGCCGTCAGTAGATTCATCGCTAGCATGAAGAAGGCAGATATCTGCGCCCGCATCCGATTAGGGGTAATCAATTGTAGCGCCGCCGGGGCGGTCCCGACGGGCATACTGGCAAAGAATATCCATGGGCAATAGAGCGTCAGGACCCAAGGCAGGCTCGAACTCAGATGCGCGGCCATCGTGAGCGGCAGCATGCCGGCCGCGGCAATGATGCCGACGCGGATGGGCGCATCCCGATGTCCCTTGCGGTAGAAGTAATCCGACAGCCAGCCGCCGGCCACAACCCCGAGCGGGGAGCACACGAGCAGCATAAGGCCGAGGATTTGGCCGATATCCTGGGGCGCGATTCCCAACACGCGGGCAAAAAAGGTCGGCGACCAGGTAAACACGACGACGATGGGACACGAGAGGAACGAGAAGCCTAGAAAATGGCCGATAAAAGCCTTGCGATGTTGCTTGACGAAACCGATGACCTCATCCAAGGGGATGCTGGCGGCTTGCGCACCCGACTTGCCCTTGCGGGCGGGTTCGCGAATCGTCGCCATCAGTGCCGCCATCAGCACGCCGGGCAACCCGACGATGATAAAGGCCGCTTGCCACGGTTTAATGGAGCCTACGATCGGCCAGTCGAGCGTTTCCACGCCGCTGGTCATACCGATGACGGCGCCGCCTACCGAAAACGCGATGGCCGCGCCGAAGAAGGCGCCGGATTGATAAACGGAGATGGCGCGGCCAATTTGTTCCTTGGGGAATAGGTCCGCGATCATGGAATAGGCGGCGGGTGAAAGGGCCGCTTCGCCGACACCGATACCGATCCGGGCTAACAATAGCTCCGTATAGTTGCGAGCGAGGCCGCAGGCTGCGGTGGCCATGCTCCACAAAAATACGCCGGTACCGATGATGAGTCGTCGGCTGTACCGGTCCGCCAGGCGCGCGATGGGCAACCCCAGTACGGTGTAGAAGATAGCGAAGGCGAGACCCATCAGGAAGCCCATCGCACTGTCGGAGACATTCAAGTCCGCCTTGATGGGGCCCACCAGCAGCGACAATATAATGCGGTCGATGAACGAGAATACGAACGCCAACAGCAGAATGAACACGCTGTACCAAGCGCGCACCAGGCTTTTATCAGTCATGAGTTAGAAGCGTCGTCGCGTTGCTGGGCGAGGCGGCGTATTTCTCGCATGATGCCGGCAATAAACCGATCCCGTTCTTCACGTAAGGCACCTTGTTGTTGTTCTGATGGTCTGAAATTCTCGACGGCATCGCGGCCGATGAGATCGTGTTCGGCGAGCAGTTGTTCGAATACTAACATTCGTTCCCGGTTCACCCATACCTCGGCGGCCAGCTCCAACACCATGTTGGTGAGGCAATCCATAATGGGGTCGTTGAAGTAGTGCGGGTGATCGCCGGCCGAAGGCACGCCGCCTTCAGGCGTTTCTTCAGCGGCGCTCACTATTCTTCCGCCCGGGTCGCGAACCAGCGCTTCACGTAGCCGCCCGCCAGCCCGACGTCGATCGGGCCGAAGCCGCTGTCGGCCAGGAGGGCGGCAAAATCCATGTCGCAGAAATCCTGGGAATAGGCTTCGCCGTTATGGCGGGCGTCGAAATCCCGGTGGTAAATCTCCAGCGGTGACATCGAGGCGCTGTCGCAGAAATCGTAAACCGCGAACAACCCGCCGGGACGGAGGACGCGAGCCGCCTCGCGGACGGTCTCGGCGATGATCCGCTGCGGCAGCTCATGGAACAAGATGAAAGCGAAGACCAAATCGAACTCGGCGTCGCCAAAGCGGGTGGCCTCGGCGAGGCGTTGCGAGAAGGTCACTTCGGATTCCAGCAAGACCGCACGGCGATGCGCCGCCTTCAGCATGGGCGCCGAGTGGTCGATACCCCAAACCTGGGCATCCGGATATTTCGCTTTTAGCGCCGTCGTGCTCTGACCCACCGAGCAAGCCAGGTCGAGCACGCGTTTCACCTGGCCGTCGGCGGGCGAGGGCGTGTGTTCGACTAACTTGCGGTGCAGTTGGTCCTTGTCGTTGTCGCCCCGAAAAAACACCTTCGTGCCGTAGTGATAGCGCACACCGGCCAAGGGGTGTTTGTAATAGCCGCCGGGCTGCAAATGAAAGTGCACATTGGTGTAATCGGGGCGGACAAAGTCGGGGTCGAGTTCCAGGCCCTGCGGGTGCCGGCTGGCGAACTCGTCCAACTCTGCCTGCAAGCTTTCGCGCTGCTCATCCAGCGTTGCGGTAATGCGCCGCCATTTCATCTCTTGCTGGCTGCGCATCAGGCGGTTGTTCATTTGCGTGGCCGGCAGCGGGCCGATGATTCGCTTGATCTGCTCGATATCGAGTCGCGACGAATCTATGCCGCTGTTCGCAAGCGCCTCCTCCGCGGCTGCGGGGAAGGTCTCGTCATCCAGCACATAGGCCCGTAGGCCCTCGACGAAGTCGAGGTAGCTTGCATCGGCCCGCCGCGCCGCGCGCGGCAGGGTGTCGATGTTCCTAGTCAGTTGCTGGCAACCGTTTGATCCAATACTTCGACGGTGACCATGCCGTCTTCGCGCCAATCGCTAATGGCGACATTGACGCCCATGGTGGCCGCCATGATGCGGTAGCGGGGAATGGTCCAGTTGTTGTGGATCCATTCTTCCGTCATGTCGAACTGTTCCAAGCGCCGGGTGACGTCCAGAACCGTTTTATAAGGCGACCGGTAAATGCGCTTGTTGGGTTCGCTGATGGTTTCCTCGACGAGCTGGTAGTGGCAGGTGGTCTTGTCGAACATGGCCACCAATGCGAGTTCCGGATTGTTGCTTTCGTCGATATATTTTTTCGTTCTGAGCAGCATCGGCATCACCGTACTGACATCGTGGTCGACGAGTTCGCTCATTAGCCCTCGATCTTTGGCGAACTGTATTTGGTTGAGTATGGACTTAACCAACGCGTCGTTCATTTCGTGAGCGTAGGGTTGCGTATCCGAGAGGGTCTTGATCACCGTGGCCATCGCCCGACCCAGTTTCTCCTCCCGATCTTCGAAACCGCTCGTGGGTCCGACGAAAGCCGCCGCACCGTCTCGATCCGGGGCTGCCTTGGGCGCTTTCGTCTGAGCATCGGCGGCTTGGGCGTTGAGGCCAAAGGCCAATAGCAAGCCGATTACGCAACTGGCGGTTTTCATAGCGAAATCTCCCGGATATCCAAGCCTATAAGGGTATGCAACACACTCTAACGGAGGGGATCGGCGCCGGCAATTGTCCGCCAGGTGCTCAGCCGCGCTGGGGCGCGAGCGGCCGCTTATGACAGGGTAGGGGCCGCCATGGTAGCTTGCCCGGCGTCATCCGGGCATTGGAAGGGAGATGCCTTGACCCGATTGTTTCTACTGGTGTTCGGCCCGTTGGCCGGCCTCGTCCTGGGGTTTGCGCTGGCGGCTGCCGGCGCCTCGCCGGAGATTGCATGGACGGCGGGGGTCACGCTGGTCACCGCGCTGTGGTGGGTCTTCGAGCCCATTCCGATTCCCGTTACCTCCTTGATCCCGTTGGCGGTCTTTCCCCTGGTGGGCGTGTTGACCCCGGCGCAGGTCGGGGGTGCCTACGGCAACCCGCTGATCTTGTTACTCCTAGGTGGCTTCATGTTGTCCACGGCGCTGGAGAAGAGCGGCGCCCATCGGCGGCTTGCCTTGAACATGGTCAACCTATTCGGCGGGCAGGGTGGGCGACCGCTGATTTTCGGATTCATGCTGGCGGCCGCCGTTTTGAGTATGTGGATTTCCAATACGGCGACGACATTGATGTTGCTGCCCATTGCGCTGGCCACCGTCGAGAAGGCCAACAACCCCCGGCTAGAAGTCGCGCTGTTGCTCGGCATTGCCTATGCGGCCAGTGTCGGTGGTATCGGCACGCCCATCGGCACGCCCCCCAACCTGATCTTCATGCAGGTCTATGGTGAAACCACGGGGACGACCCCCGGATTCGTGGATTGGATGGGCTGGGCACTGCCGGTGGTCGTGGTGTTCATTCCCGTGATCGGTTTGTGGCTGACCCGGGGACTCACCAAGGTCGACCACCTGGATTTGCCCGAAGTTGGGCATTGGCGCACGGAGGAAATCCGCACCCTCATCGTTTTCCTCATCACCGCGCTGTTCTGGATGACGCGGAAAGACCCGTATGGCGGTTGGAGTGCCTGGCTCGACCTGCCCGCCGCCAATGACGCCAGCGTCGCGTTGCTGGCGGTGGTGGTCATGTTCGTCGTCCCGAACGGCAAGGGCGGCCAGCTACTCGATTGGCAACACGCCGTGAAGATCCCCTGGGGTATTTTGATTCTGTTCGGCAGCGGGATGGCCATTGCGGCCGCCTTCACCGAGTCGGGCATGAGCGCATCGATCGGTGAGATGTTGTCGAAGCTCGCGGTGTTGCCGACCCTGTTGTTGATACTCGGCATTGCCCTCGGCGTGACGTTCTTGACGGAGTTGACTTCCAACACGGCAACGACGGCGCTGTTGATGCCGATACTCGCGGCGGCGGCCGTTGCCGCCGACACGGACCCATTGTGGCTCATGGTGCCCGCGGCGATGAGCGCGAGCTGTGCCTTCATGTTTCCCGTCGCCACCGGCCCCAATGCCATCATGTTCGGCTCCGGGCGGATTCCCATTCGCGTGATGGCCCGGGAGGGGTTGGCGCTGAACCTCATCGGCGCTTGCGTGATTACCCTGGCCTGTTATTTGGCCTTGACCTAACACCGCGGTCAGGCTGCAGTCGCAGTGGCAGCTTGGAACCACCGCTGCAACCAAGTACTGGCCAACCGAATCTAGATAGGCGTCCCATACTTGCGCGTGATGCGGCCCCTGCCGGACCAATACATGTCGACGTCCGGGTAGTGACACGGGCCGTTTTCGTTTTGGCCCACGACGATGAACTCACACGGCTCGGCGGACTTGTTGATCACGCAATGACCGTTACCGTCGTTCTTGGGGAAGGTCGCACAATCGCCCGCCGCCAATTCGACTTCGCCTGCATCGTCCACCAACACCGCTTTGCCGGAAAGCATGACGAGGAATTCGTCCTCGTTCTCATGCCAATGACGTTGCGCCGACCAGGCCCCCGGCTTCAATTCGACGTGACTCACGCCGAAGTCCGTGATGCCGGAGGCTGGAGCGAGGCGCCGATACCAACGCTCGGCAACGATATCCGCGAATTCTGCCGGATAACCCGTGGTGTTCGTCTGCGGGATGGACTTAAGATCGAGCTTAGGCATCGCGCACTCCCATGCGATTGGATGGTGAACTGGCGGAATCTTCCAGCCGGCCCGCGAACGGTCAAGGCCCGTTCGCGAATCGCGCGGCGGTCAACGCATAGCTTAAGGTAAAAAAGACCTCCGCGCCGTTGCCGGGGCTGGGTCCGTTGGCGATGGGAACCGCGGCGCCGGCCAACATGATCATGCCGCCCAGCAGCGCCCAGGGCGAGCGGCGCCGGTACAGGATCATCGAGCCCAGGATCAAGACGACGAAGACGACGGTAATGGCGGGAATGGGTGGCCCCCCGCTGGCGGTGACGATGGCCTGATCCGCGCTGCACAATTGGTTCGGATAACTGCTGGTCGCATACCGTACGGTGCCCTCGAAACAGGCCGGGTAGAGTTCCAAGCCCACCAACACCTCTTCGATGCCTACCGGGATGAGCGCGATTGCTAAGATGGCCGCGGCCCAGCGGAGCCAGCGCTGTTGCGCTACCTTGATGTCGGCGGCGGCGGCGAGTTGTAGCATGGCGAACAACATGAGCGGGGTGACGAAGGCATGCAACACATAGCGCGGCATGCTCAGTGCCTCGAGCTGCGGCCCTAGGCCGATTTGGGCGCCCAGCGCAATGAGCCCGTTGTCGTAAACGAGGCCGGCAGTGACCACCGCGGCAATGGCACACGCGCAACGCACCTCGGCTTTCGGACTCGAACGCCAGATCGTCACGAGCCAGATGACGATGGCCAGATGGGCGATTGCAAAAACGGGGAATAGAATCGATGCCACTGTTAAGTTCCTCTGGCCGCCACTATCGCGGCTTATTGAAATAACCGTAGACGAAAACAAGAATGCCCAGCATCGCAATGATCGTCCCGGCGCTGAACTGCGACCCGACCAAGAATATTTCCATTCCGACACCGACAATAATCGCGATGATGCCGATGGCTTGCAGCGTCATGGGTGTGGCCTAATAAGAGCGGGGCATCTTTAGAACGTGTTCAGCCACGTAACTCAAGATCAAGTTGGTCGAGATGGGGGCAACCTGGTAAAGCCGGTTCTCGCGGAACTTGCGTTCAACGTCGTATTCCTCGGCAAAACCGTAACCGCCATAGGTTTGCACACAGGCTTCGGCCGCGGCCCAAGAGGCCTCTGAAGCGAGTAGTTTGGCCATATTGGCTTCGCGGCCTATGGACTGACCCTGATCGAACTTGGC
>JAHEKG010000171.1 GCA_024638475.1 Rhodospirillales bacterium
TATCAGCGCGGTCATATCCGGCTGTAGCCTAGCGCCCACCGAGCCGGACCAAGCCCCCCCGACGAGTATCGATCCAGCGGCGCCGCGAGTGAGCGCGATCGACAGCCAGCGCTTTGATCTGGCCGATGATCAAGACCTGGTGGGTACGCCCCAGGTCGTATTCACCCGCCACGAACACACACTCTCGGACATCGCGCGGGAATACAATCTAGGCTTCGATGAACTCCGCGCCGCAAATCCGGGCGTCGATCCGTGGTTGCCTGGCGAAGAACAACCTGTCTTCCTGCCAACCCAGTTCATCCTGCCGCGTACCGAGCGGCAGGGCATCGTACTCAACCTAGCCAGCATGCGGCTGTTTTTCTTTCGCGCCGGCGAATCCGGCACCGAACTCGTGACGCATCCGATTGGTATTGGCCGGGTTGGCTGGGAAACGCCGCTCGGCAGCACCGCGGTGATTGCCAAGGCGAGAAACCCGACCTGGTACGTACCGCAATCCGTTCGCAAGGAACACGCAGAAATGGGCGACCCGCTTCCCGCGGTGGTGGGTCCCGGGCCGGATAACCCGCTCGGTCGCTTCGCCATGAAACTGGATATGCCGGGTTACCTGATTCATGGCACGAATCAACCTTATGGCGTCGGCATGCGCGTGAGCCATGGCTGCATTCGGCTTTATCCGGAGAATATCGAAGTCGTCTTCGAACAAGTTGGCATCGGTACCAAGGTGGAGATCGTTAACCAGCCCGTCCTTGCAGCTTGGCACGGCGACATGCTGTTTCTGGAAGCGCATCCTGCGCTGGACGAGGATAACCGTGACCATGCCGCCGAGGCGCAAGCAATTATTGAGGCGACGATGTCCGCTCGAGGCCAACCACTGGCCACCATCGATCAAGCGTTGGTTGCAGAAGTACTAAGGGAACGCCGCGGAATCCCGTTTCCAGTGAGTCGATTTGCCCCGATACCGGACGTTTACTTGGCTAGTGTTCAGCCCGTTGACAACACGGCACCCATCATGACCGCCGACGCTAGTTCCCTGGAGGAGCAGCAAGCGCTTGCCGCCGAGGCGGCCGCCAACGCTTCGGATTCGCTTTAACGGCGGTTCGCCGCTAAGTATGTGCATCCGGTGCGTTTGCCGAGTATCATTAGTTTTTCCCCGATCTCCTAATCATGGCATTCGATTCCGAGCATCCCGAAACCGAAGGAATGCCTCCCGCTGTTAGCGGGAACGATGCCATCCCGCCTATCGAAGGTACTCTAACGGCGTTTATCGGCCGCGCCCAGCGTGGTCCTGTCAATCACGCCGTTGCCGTTGGCAGTTACGAAGAATTCCGCCGCGTGTTCGGCGGCAACACGGCGTTTAGCCATTTGAGTCATGCCGTGCTGCATTATTTCCAGAATGGTGGCCAGCATGCCGTGGTGGTTAGGGCGATCAACCGCGGTCGCCGCGCCAGTCTCGCACTGCCAACCAATGCCGTTCCGCTTAAATTACGGGCGCGCCATCCCGGCACCCACGAACTCATCCGCGTATCGGTGGACCACGATGAATGGACGCTCCATCCGTCGCGCTTCAACCTGACGATTCAGCGAGTTTCTCGCCAAGGCTCACAATTGGTCGAGGATCAGGAGATTTTTCGCGGCTTGTCCGTAGCCGGCAGCGACCCGAACTACTTCGTCGATGCACTGGCGGGGTCCCAACTCGTCACCGTCGAAGGGCCGCTACCCGATCAGCGGCCGCTGCGGACCGTCACGAACTCAGTGGGCGAAGCCGTGACCTATGTCCCTATGGAAACGGACGGCGCGGATGGTGATGAGCTGACCGACTACGACATTATTGGCTCTCGGGACGAATCGACGGGCTTGTTTGCACTCGACCGGGTAACACGGTTCGATTTAATGTGTATTCCCGGGCCGCCTTCGGGCCGCGATCTTGGTATCACCAGTTTGGTTGCCGCCGAACGTTACTGCGCCCGGCGGCACGCGATGCTGATCGTGGACCCGCCTGCCAGTTGGCAAAGTGTCGATGTCGCGGTTCTGAACGCGCGCCGCCACGGTTTCAATAGTACCCATGCGCTGCGTTACTATCCGCGCGTTACTCCGAGGGTCGGCGCCGAACGGTTTCCCAACGATCTGCCGGCCTGCGGGGCCGTGGCGGGAATTCTTGCGCGCAGAGACAGTCGCGAAGGGATGTGGTCCGTAGCCACCGAAGCCAATTCGCTGCTTCGGGGCGGGTTGGGTGCCGCCCTTGATTTGAGTAGCCATCAGCGCACGCTGCTTCAGCGCCAGGGTTTCAACACCTTTGTACGCACGGCCAGCGGTGCGGCGGCCTTGCTAGGTGACGTCACGCTGGCAGGCCAGGCTCTGATCGGCGGCTGGCAAGCAAGCCTCCACTGTCAGCGATTCGTTGCGCGCGTGATGAGTGAGTTAATCGAGGGTACGGCTTTCGCTCGCGGTGCTACCAACGAGCCGTCGCTACAGCGTAAGCTCGTGCGCATTGCTGGTTTTTTTCTCTTGGATCTCTACGAGCGCGGTGCGCTGAGAGGCCAATCGCCGACGGAGGCTTTTTTCGTCCGCGCGTTGCAAGACGGCGACTGCGGCATCGTCGTGGGCTTGGCGCTAGAAAAGCGCTCACAGTTTCAGGTCTTTGAAATACGCCAATGCGTCGCGGGCCCCGTCACGCGTAACCTGGAGTTCGGCGACGCGCTGCAGGCCTAACCGATTGCGTCGATCGAACAGTGATTGGGCTGGCTACGGACGGCCGCCAGCCAACGCTGAATTCCCGGATACCCCGCTAGGCTAAAGCCGCCCTCTTCTGCCACGTGGGTATAGGCAAACAGCGCGATGTCGGCGATGCTGAAATCGGTGACGAAATACGTGTTGTTATTGAGGTGCCGCTCCATGACATCCAAGGCGGCATAGCCGGCCGGACGTTTTTGTTCTAGCGCCCGCTGGCGTTCCTCGTCAACCTCGGTGTGTTTCAGGATAAAGCGCGACGTGGCGATGTTGGGTTCGTGACTGTATTGCTCGAAAAACATCCACTGCAAGACGCTCGCCCGCTGCCATGGGTCCGCGGGTATCAGCGGCGTATCCTCGCCCAGGTACCACAATATGGCGTTCGATTCGGCCAGGCATCGACCGTCGGCTAGCTGCAATACGGGGATCTTGCCGTTGGGGTTCAACGCCAGGAAATCGGCTTGCCTAGATTCACCGGCCAAAATATCGACGGCGCGATAGCGGTAGGGCAGATGCAGATGGTTCAGGATCAGCCTCACCTTATAGCCGTTGCCGGAATCCGGAAAGTCGTAGAGTGTGTAAATGTTTTCCGCCACGATGATTGCCTTGGTTGGACTCGAGCCGGCAAGTTTAGCGCGCTGGCTACCCGTCCGCCGCTCCGGTGCGACGAAGCTCCGCCTTTGCGGGTCAGACGGAACGCGATTGCCTTGCCGGCTCGTCAGTAGACTTCGCGGGTGTAGATCAGTCGATCCTGTCCCGCATAGATGCCGAATACCGCCGTGCCGCGCGGGTCCTCCAGGCCGGGGTTGAGCACGTCCCAGTCGTACTCTAACCAGGCGGGCACATCGGCGGTCGCCGTCGTGCTGCCATTGTTATTCGGCCCCGGTGCCCGCAAGTGGAGGTTGAAGTCGCCGCCCAGCGGCGGAAGACGATAGCGGAGCGCGGGCGGACCGGCGGCAGCACAGCCGGCACCGCTGACTCCCGGCGCGCCCGTATCTTGCACACAGGTCTCGGTCGCGCTCAGATTCTCCGTGAACGAACCCAGTGACACGGATACGCCGCTCGTGCAGGCATCGTCGGTGTGGGCAACAAACCCGGTCGGTGCGTCGACGTAATATTCGTTGCGCAATGGCAACGCGAGGTCGATCAGCTCCGAGCCGTAGGCGTTTTCGAACCGGGCCCGGCCATAGCGCATGGCGGGGCCGCCATCGAAAACCATTCCTCCCGGATTGCCGAACTCAACCGGATTCGTCAACGCCAGAGCACCGTCGGTGTCGATCACATCAATGCTGAGTCGGACGTCCGCATCGAATGCGGACTCGGCAGCGCCGCGCGAAAATGCCAGGCCACTGCCGGCCGAGAAAGTCAATGCGCCGACACCGTTCCCGGCATCCGCTACTACGGGGTCGGTGCCGCTCGCGGGTAGACCCGAGACATCCAATGTCGCGGGCGTGGACGTGTAAACGGGATCTGGGAGGCTAGTATTGTCGAGCTTGAAGAACCCACCGGTGTAGTTTTGCGTGACCTCGCCCGCCAGTGCCCGCGCTGTAACGGTGATGACCGGATTGGTCGAATAGTCAAAAGCTTCGCCGATATAGGTAAACGTTCCGCTGGAACAGCCCGTTGCGAACATGGGCACATTCAGCGCGGCCGTGAAGTGATGCGCATAGAAACGACCGACATTGCCCGATGCGGCGCCGATCACATCGCCGGCCCCGAGATAGTCGTTATCACCGACGGATGGAGACAGCGTGATGATACCGACCTCCGGCCAATTGAAATTCGTTCCGGTGGCCTGGCCGGCGACGAACGGACCGAAAGCGGTTGCTGAGCCGAGCGCCGGGTTATTGCCGCCCGCCGGTGAAGCCAGACTGGCGGTGAGCAATACGGTTTCGGCGATGGCCTCCTGACCAAAGTTCGGGGTAACCGAACCTTCGGCATCGAGTGCCGTGACCGTTGCTGAGAAGGCGGCGCCGGCCGGCACGAATGCCGCCCCATTAGCATCGATGGCAGCCGGGTTCGGATTGCCGCCAGCGTCCTCGATATTCGTGATCACAAACTGAAACGGCTTGACAACGAAACCCGCCGTCGCGCCGCGAATCCCGTTCGGGAGATCCGGGTGCGGGGGATTGTCGGCCTTGACGTTGATCTGCAAGCGGCCGACATCCTTGTACTTGCCTATGACGGCCGCCTGGCCGTTGGTGAAGGACACCGTTTGGTCGGCCGCCGCCGCCTCTGCCGTCGGTATCGCCACCGCGTTGATGGTGGCTGCGACCGCACCGCCGGCCGGATCCACATGGTCGAACCAGAACTTCAGGTTCTTCGGCCCGCTGTAGGATTCGATGATGCCGCACACGGGATCGTTCGCCGTTTGGCCATAGGCGGCGAGGTAGATCGAATAATCGGTTCCCGCCGTCTGGGGGGTTGCGAAAGGTACAATCATCGCCGGCGGCGGGGTCGACAAGGGTGTCGCCGTTAAGGTGAAGCCGTTTGGCGAAAACGTGAGCAAGCCTTCGGCATCGTTGTCGCGAATCCCCGGCGTGTCGGTCTGATACGCGTCAACGTCGATCGCGGCCGGACCGTCGGTATAGCTCAGCGAAAATGTGGCTGTCGACTCTCCCAGCGGCCAAGCGTAGGTCGCGAAGCCATCGTTGAGTGTCGCGTCACTGAAGTTACCCGTCCCCGACACGAGTACCCAGCTACCGAAACCGGACTGGGTGTCCAGGGTGATCTGTTCGTTGTAATCGTTGCGAGGTGTCCCGGTGATGCTGTCGATCACCTGGATCTGCATAACCTCCGCTTGGCAGCTAATCCCAAAACGATCGTGGCTAATAACGAACTGTGCCGTACCGCCGCAATCCGTGCATTGGCAAACGGTCAGTTCATCTTTTTTGCCGGCGTAATAGGCGTTGCCCAGGGGGGATACCCAATCGTCTAGCAGCTCGCCGCTGCCGACCTGCGTTTCGGTCCAGCTGCCGCCGTCGTACTCGAATACGGTGCCCTGCTTGCCGACCGCAATGACATCGCCATTTTGGTTCCAGCCGGAGACGCCGCTGAGGTCTTGGCTGGCGCTGGCGGCGACGGGACAACTCGCGCCGTCATACAGGTGCACGTCCTTCTTGCCCACCAGATAGAGGTTACCGTTACCATCGCCCCAAAGGTCTTCGAACTTGTCGCCGACCGTGCAGGAAGCATCCGGCGGTAGCCAGATGCCCAGCGAGCGATCGTAGGTATACAAGTTGCCGCTTTCGCTAATAACGTACACGAAGTTAGCGTCGCCCCAGACATCTTCCAGATCCTTGTTATCGGTGCCTGCTGGGCCGCTTTGATCCGTCCAAGTGCTGCCGTTGTAGCGGTATATAGTGCCCTTTTTGCCCACCGCATAGGCCTCGGTTGCCGACGCGGCCCACACGCCGAAGAGATCTTCGCTGGTGAATCCCGAATGGGATAGCCACGTTGAGCCCACGAGCTGCAGAGTCTCGCCCTTCTTGCCGACGGCGAACGCGGTGGATGCCACGACTTCCACGTCGTCCAGATCCTCGTTGCGCGGGTTCGCCATTTGCACCCAGCCGGTGCCGTCGTAGCGGTAGATCACGCCTTTTTTGCCGACGGCAATGACATTGGTGTCCGCCGTTCCCGAAATGCCGCGGAATTCCTCTTTGCCCACGGTTTGCGTCGTACAAACTTGCGCCGCGTTTGCTGGTTTCATGGCCGAGCCTACGACGCTACAGACCACGAAGACGCCGCTTAAGAAGCGAATCATGTACTTGGGATTAGCTGGCATCGGTAATTTTCACTTGCAGACGCCGCGAGACGTAATCGGCGCCGCCGTACTGCCCCCGTTGGGCGACGACGTCGATGATGAACACGTTGGTTGTCTGCGAGCCCTCGGCGTGGTTCGTTTGGTTGCAATTCGTGGTTACCGTAAATCCCGTGGTGCCGGCCTCGGTCAGCGTCGCGGTTTGTGTACCGCAACTACCCGCGATGGCCTGGTGTGCAGCCCATGCCGCGCCGCTCTTGGCCGCCTGCAGGGCCTGGCTACCGAGCAACGATTGACTTGCGCCGGCCGATTGGCTCGTTGAAATGCGTACCGCAACCGCGCCTAAACCGGCTAGCACGACCAACAAGAAAATGGCGGCCACGAGGGAAAATCCACTCTGGCGAATGTTCATGGGACGTTGTCGACGTGGATTTGGCGGAGCAACGACACACTCTCTCCTTGGGCCCCGACGCTCAAGCTGATGCTGACCAACGCCGCGCGTTCCGCGGTGCCGGGTGTGTAGTCAAAGCCGCAGCCGGTTACCTGATCCGCCACGAGCGCGGCCACTGCGCCGGCCGCGAGTAGCTCTGCGGCGGTGTCGCGGTCCGTTTGGGAGCTTGCGATCGGGTAGTTACTAAAGCGCCGCAGCGTGCCACTACCGGCGTCGCACAGGTAGGTCACCGGCGTATCTACCAGAAACATCCGTTGCCGGGGTGACTCGTAGGCAAACCGGAATGGCGGCGCCAGCGCGATACGATCTTCACCGGCCGGCGCGTCGGCCGTGATCGTTATTTGGGTACCCGGCGGTGTGATCACATCCGTTAACGCGTAGGCGTCGGCGCCCGGTACGCCGACGTTGTAGACCACTAGATAGTGGTCCACGGAAACAAACGGTTTGGCGATTTGCGTGAAGCTGCCGATACTGTTGAAAGCATCGTCTGCTACCGAAAAATCGAGGATCTGCAAAGCGCTGCCGGGCGGCGAGCGCCGATAGCGCGCGCCGTCGACGGAGCTCATCAGTTCCAGCGCGGGCAAACCGCCGCCATTGGTGATGCGCACGCTATTGGGCAGGGCACGGCGCACGTCTCTTGCG
>JAHEKG010000172.1 GCA_024638475.1 Rhodospirillales bacterium
CCAGTTCATCGGTAGCAAACTGATCAACGGGTTGTGCGCACTGGGCGAGTCTTGGATCGCCCATGCGCAATACGGGTTTTACCGACATGGGCTCATTCTACTGTACGATCGCCAACAGCCACCAGGCCGGGGTCTGTGGCCGGCAGGCGTATCATCTGGCGAGACGGTCCGGGATGGCCTATTGCGACTACCACTAGAGTAGCTACCCTGCGGTAGCATTGACTGCTTAGAAGAATGGAGACGTGTTGTGTGGAACGTAGCAAAGATTGCCAGCGAACACGGCATAACCTTGCCGGAGAGAATCCAAGGCATTGTCGACGGCCGTCCGTGTGCAAATCCGGATGATCCATACCTGATGCCGGCGGTTTGTCCGGCGACCGAAGAGGTCTACGGCCACCTCGAAGAATCGGGGCCCGAGCAGGTGGATGCGGCGGTCGCCAGTGCCCGGCGCAGTTTTGATGAAAGCGACTGGCCGCGCTTGTCCCACAACGAGCGCAAGAAGATGATCCTGCGCGCCCGCGACGCATTGGCCGCCAATAGCGACGAACTGGCCGCTATTCAGGCAATGGAGGTAGGGCTACCCCTCGCCCAGGCAAAGGGAATGCATGTCCCCAGGTCGCTCGAGAACTTCGAATTTTTCTGTGAGGTGGCGGGCACCATGGCCGGCGAAACGTTTAATCAGACCGGCGCGTATCTCAGCATCGTGACTCGGGAGCCGGTTGGAGTGGCGGCGTTGATTGCGCCGTGGAATGCGCCCACCGTGTTGTCGTCGATGAAACTTGGCGCGGCGCTGGCGCTGGGCAATACGGCGGTCCTGAAGGGTTCCGAGCACACGCCGTTGACCATTCAACGGATGGTTGAGATTTTGCACGAGGGCGGCTTGCCGCCCGGCGTGGTCAATCTCGTCAACGGCCGCGGGCCGGTGACCGGCGAGGCGCTGGTCAGTCATCCGGGCGTGGACGTCATCGGATTCATTGGCGGCACGGCGACGGGCAAGCGCATCATGGCGTCCGCCGCACAAAATGTGACCAAGGTCGGCTTGGAACTGGGTGGCAAGAGCGCAAACATTGTCCTGGAAAGTGCGGACCTCGAATCCGCCGTGGACGGATCGTTGTTGGCGATTCTTTCCGGCAACGGCGAACAGTGCCTGGCGGGCTCCCGCTTGCTCGTACAGCGGAGTATTGCCGACGAATTCCTGGACCAGTTCGTGCAACGCATGGCTAACGTGCGCGTCGGGGACCCTTTCGATTCAGCTACGGAGATTGGGCCACTGGCTTTTGCCGACCACTACGCCAAGGTGTTGTCCTACGTGGATGTCGCCAAGGAAGACGGCGCCGAGATTCTTTGCGGCGGCGGGCCGCACCCCGGTTTCGATAAGGGTTATTTTTTCCAACCGACGGCCGCCCTGGTGGATAGCAATCAGGCACGGGTTTGCCAGGAAGAGATCTTCGGTCCCTTCGTCGCGATCCAGGTGTTCGATACCCTTGATGACGCGATTGCGATAGCGAACGATTCCGAGTTCGGTTTGGTCGGCTACGTGTGGTCGAACGACCTGGATGCCGTTATGCAGGTCAGCCGAGAAGTGCGCACGGGCACGATGTGGGTGAATACGCCATTGACCCGCGACCTGCGTGCTCCCTTCGGTGGTTACAAAAGCTCAGGACTCGGCCGCGATGGCCTACAGTCTTCCGTCGAGTTGTTCACGGAAGAAAAGACGACCATGATTCCGACCGGGCCGCTCACCCTTCCGAAAATCGGCATGGGGTCCTCAAAGTAACCGATCGAGCACGTCGATAGCCCTGCTGATTTCTTCCGCGGTGTTGTAGTGCGCCATGGACAATCTCGTGACGCCTTGGTCTGGATCGATATCGAGTTGTTGCATGAGCCGATACGCGTAGAAGTGGCCGTAACCGCAGCCAATGTCCGCCGCGGCCATTGCGGCCGCGATGGACTTGTTGTCTAGCCCCGCAATATCAAAAGCCACGGTGGGGGCTCGCGGTTGGCCCTCCTGACTCGGGTAGCCGATGATACGGACTCGCGGATTTGCTGCCAGGTAGTCCAACAGCGGCTGTGTGATCTCCGACTCGTGGGCGTTGAGTAATGTGAATAGTTGCGCTAGGCGCCGCACGAGCGGCCGCGCGTCAAAATCCGTTCCCGGCCAGTGGTGTTGGTACAAATCCCGGTAATAATCGATGATCCCCGACGCGCAAGCGATCTCGCCATGGTCGGGCCCCGCTGGCGTTAGCCGCTTGCTCGGCTCATGGTCGTGGAAGAAATGCCCCTGATTCGGCAACTCGGCCAAATGATCGCGGCGGCAGTACAACAGACCCAGGTGTGGCCCAAAGGTCTTGTACAAACTAAATAGGTAGAAATCGACGTTGAGTTCGCGCACATCCACCGCGCCGTGAGGCGCGAAGGAGACCCCGTCGACGACGATACGTGCCCCCGCCGCGTGACAGATTTCCGTAAACCTGCGGATTGGGTTGATGGCCGCCACTACGTTTGAGCAATGCGTGACGCAGACGAGCCGAGTCCGGCTAGTGAGTAGCGAGACCAGGTCCTCCTCATTGAGGAAACCCGTTGCGGGGTCGGGTAGCCAAACTTTCACCTCGAGGCCTGTTGCCGCCAGGCGCGCCCAGGCACCGATATTGGCCTCGTGATCTTGGTAGCTCACGACGATTTCGTCTCCCGCCGACATTTGTGAGCGCAGTGCTTGGGCAAGCACATAGACGTTGAGCGTCGTGGATGGCCCCAGATGGATCTCATCGACTTCGGCATTAATGCTGGCGGCCAGCAACGCGTTGCTGCGGTCCATGGCAGCCCCTGCTTCCAGCGAGGCCTTGTAAAGGTAATAGGGCTGGACCTTTGTCTTCGTGAAGAAACGATCGAGCTTTTGCGTTACCTGGTCAGGCGCGTAGGCGGCGCCGGCGTTCTCTAAAAAAGCCAGGCGAGCGCTCGTGGGCGACCGGTATTGTGCAAATTGCGCCCGCGAGAATTCCACATCGTAATCGCTCATGGGGTCGCCACTCTTGCTTCCTCGGCAGTTTCTTGGTGCCATTCAAACATGTTCATCTCGATGAACACAAAGGCCCCGAGCCACAAGAAAGCATCCCAAAAATCCAAGAAGTCCCCTAGCAGACCCCAGTAGATGGCGCAAAACAGCAATAGAGAATAAAGACCGGTCTTGATATAGGTGTTCCATTGCACTAGGCGATCCGTGAGGCGGTCGGAGAGCTGGAGATATATCTCGACCTCGAGGATGGCCACGACGATGAGCCAAGTCCCCGCGTTTACGATGTCGATGATTGCGAGGCGGGTAACGGCGCCAATCACCTCGGATGTGCCGAGGATTAGCGTGCCATCGATTCGCTGCAAGACTTGCCCGCGCAATTCCAGACAGCTATTCGCGTCAACCGGCGCGTAATTGTTGAGCGACACGACGTAGCTAAAGCCTGCATTGACGAGTTCACAGGCATCAGCGCTGGAGAAGGTTACGACGGTACTGAGCAGCGCGTACTTCGCCCAATATCCAAAAAACGCGAGGGCGATCACAATGAAGCAGACTGTGCGCAGACCGGTGAGCACCCATTTTAGTGATCCCTGCAGTCTTTCGTCGGGTATGGTGGAAGTTTCGAGTTCAAACAACAGCAAGAGAATGACCCAGGCCAGCGTGTCGATTGTTGCGGAGTAGGCATCGGAAATTTCACGCCAACCCACACCGCCGACGAATACCTCTACGCTCGCCGCGTGTTCCTCGACGAAGAAGAAGTAGATATTGGCGACCAACAGGCCATAGATGGCGTACTTGAAAGCTCGGTACGCCCAGTAAGGTGGGGCCGAAATCACCGTTGGCGCCTATGATTGTGTGGGACGAACGTGCATCGGCTGGCCACTGTATCGAGAATCCGGCGGAATGCAATGTCAGGCCGGGCGTTTCGGGAGGTGGACAGCGGGCCGGCGATGCTTGGTCACGAGCCTACGCACCCCTAAGGTAGCAGGGATAGCAACCCGCTCGATAAGGATACTGACCCATGGATATCGACATCATTCTCGAACCCGACCTCACTCCGCGACAGATCTCGGAGCTGGGCGTAGCGGCCGAGGGTTTCGGTATTCGTGCCCTGTGGACCTCCAACTATTTTGCACATTGGGACGCTTTCTTAAGTTTGCTGCCGCTGGTTCAATCCACGAGCAGCCTGCGGGTCGGTCCGTTGGCGGTTAGCCCGTTTGAAATGCATCCGCTGAAAATGGCCAATAGCCTGCTAACCCTCAATGAGATGAGCAACGGCCGGGCGCAGATTGCCCTGGGTGCCGGCGAGGGGAACCTGGACGCGATGGATCTAAAAAAACCGCCCAAGATCGTCAGGGCCGTGCGCGAAGCGGCGGAAATCGTGATGGGCGCGGGCCGCGGTGGGCTGACTGAAGGTTATCAGGGAGAGGACTTCAACGTTAATTTTCCGTTGGCGTATGACTGGCTGAAACAAAAGGCGCCGTTTGTTTATATCACTTGTTACCGGGAACAAATGATGCGAATGGCCGGACGGGTTGGGGACGGCGTGTATTTGGGCGCGATCCCACCCGAATTGATCGATTCCGCGATGCAAAACGTCCTCGTGGGCGAGGGCCGCAGGGCAAGCGGCGCCCAACAACCGGTGCGAGTCAACAGCTTTTGGGCTTGGCACATCAAGCCCGACTTGGACGTTGCTTATCGTGAGTCGCGGCGGGAGTTGGCCTGGCGCGGCCGGAAGCTGGCCCCCGAAGTGGTCTCCCTATTCTGTGACGACGATGAAACGCAGTTGGTGATCGACAATTTCGACGCTTTTGTTGCCGCCTACTTCGATCGCTCCGGAAACGTCAAGGGCGTGCCAGAATCCATCTGCCGCAAGCTCATGCATGGAATGACATCCACCGGCAGTCTCGACGACATCGACCGGGAGATCGAGCGATTTCGCACCTTCGAGCGCGCGGGCCTGACCGAGATGGCGCTACGGCTGCACGAGGATCCGATGGAAGCATTGCAGGTGATCGGCGAACGCGTCGTGCCGGCGCTAAGAAACTGATGCTCCGCTTTCTGCCTAAGGCTGTTGCGCCGGCAATACGCGCTCCATCAAATGCATGCGCCAAAGCCATACGGCGAGGATGACGGTGGCGGCGAGCAGGCGAGGCCACATTGCCATTCCGAAGACGAGGAAGTCGTAGATTCCGTGGACGAACACAGCGGCGCCCAACCCCTTCGTTAAAGGAATGCCGAGGGGTTGCCCCGCGACGATGGCACGGCCGAGCGGATAGCCCCACAGCGATGCGAATAAGCAATGAATCAACGGGCTGCTCAGCCCGCGTGCAAGTTGTTCTTGGGGGCTCAAGAACTCCAGGTAATAGAAATTCTCGTAGCTCGCGAAGCCCAGGGCTATGAATGCAGCATAGATGATGCCGTCAACCGGTTCATCGAATGCTGGTAGCCAGCGAATGATCAATAAGAACGGCAGGAGCTTGGCGAGTTCTTCCACCAGGGCAATACCGAGAAGGGAATAAAGCAGTAAGCCGAGCGGATGGCCCGCCGCTAGTTGATAAGGATCGAACCACAGCCCCAGCACCCCGAGACCGTGGTAGAGGACTTGGCCGAACCAGCCGGCGGCGATGCCGGCCACGAATGCCAGCAGCGTGTGCGGCCAGGGCTCCGGCTGGCGCCGATCGCGATAGTAGTGATAACCCGCCCAAAATAGCGTTGGCGCTAGGACGGTAATCGATAGGGCCAGCAGATCGATCTGGGTCGGCATGACGCCAGTATGTCTTGCGGCGGATACGGCAGCGATTGACCCGGTCACAAAACCTAAGAACTGTGCGCTGCCCCACAGAACCTGGAGAGAGTGCGTACTACGGTGGTTACGATGAACACAGTCCCCAACAACGTCGACTACAGCCTCGTAGGGCGTCTGATCGATGGGTTCCTGTGTACGAACTGCTTTAAGCAGGGCGTGCGCACGCCGGTTCGGTCGCTGCTGTCAAACCGGCATCGGGTGCAGACCCTCTGTCCGAAATGTCGCGTCGAACGTTGGGGCCAAAACCGAATCCGGTTTAGCGACGGCGGCCAATAGCTAGCTATCGAAGGTATCGCAGGCGTTGGCATTGCCGGCCTCGAATCCCCGGCTGAACCACTGCATCCGTTGCCTCGAACTGCCATGGGTGAAGCTCTCGGGCGTGACGCGACGGCCGGCCATCCGCTGCAGA
The DNA here is from genome assembly GCA_024638475.1 of Rhodospirillales bacterium. Taxonomy (GTDB): domain Bacteria; phylum Pseudomonadota; class Gammaproteobacteria; order Steroidobacterales; family JAHEKG01; genus JAHEKG01. Next base: position 6,229 of record JAHEKG010000172.1, read on the forward strand.
TGATCGTCGCCGACGGCTGATGCGGCGCTGAGCCCTTCTTCGATGTCGCCACTGTCTAATAAGTTCCGTCGGTTGGCATGATGCGCCCAAACACCCGCGTAGCAATCGGCTTGCAATTCCATGCTGACTTGCAAGGCGTTGGCATCCGCCTTTGCCATGCGTTGTTTTGCCGCCTGCACGCGGCTGGCCGTGCCGGCCAGGTTCTGGACGTGATGGCCCACCTCGTGGGCGATGACGTACGCGACCGCGAAGTCGCCCTTTGCCCCCATGCGCTGGAGCTCGGCGAGGAAGCCCAAATCCAAATACAGCTGGTTGTCGCCGGGGCAATAGAAGGGGCCCGAGGCTGCGGATGCCATGCCACAGGCGGAAGTCACGCTGTCCGTGAATAACACCAACTTCGGCAACTGATAGCGCCCGCCAGCCTCCTGAAACAGGGCTTGCCAAGTCACCTCGGTATCCGCGAGTACCACCGACACGAATTCGGCAGCCTCATTCTCGGCGGCAGGTCTAGGGCCGGCCGGCACCGAGGCCTGCTGCAGGCCGCCCACGGTTTCGAGGACCATACGGGGATCCGCGCCGAAAAACACCGCCGCTATTAGGGCGATCACGATAGCGCCGCCGCCGAGGGCGGGCCCGCGCCGGGCGCGCTGACCGCGCCGATCGATCACATTGCGGCTTCGCTGCCGTTTCCGCCATCGCATCAGACTATTCTCCCGGGGTACTTGGGGACAGTTTATGGTATCCCCTTGGTGCCCGCCGGGTTTGCCACAATGGTTTACTGTCCCGGCTGCGCCGGCGTTCGGCCTGCTGCACCAAGTGCCCTGGGCCTCGGCAGCCCGATGCAGGTATCCTTACGCGGATTTTTGAGCAGCTAGGGTTTCGGATGACAGCACCCACGGGCAATCGCCCGGACCTGAGTCAATTGCGCATTGACCGCGACGCTCGGCCCCAGGTTCGGCGCTGGCCCTGGGGCCTCCTCGTCGCAGGCGTGATCGTGCTCGGCGGCATCGCGGTCTGGCAGTGGTGGCCCGGGGCGTCCCTGCAGGTCAGTGTCGCAACGGCGCGCGCCCCGACAACCGCGCGTCAAGCCAGCGTCCTCGACGCGAGCGGCTATGTTACGGCACGGCGACAGGCGACGGTTTCGGCCAAGCGCACAGGAAAAGTCAAGGTCGTATTGGTCGAGGAGGGCATGGCGGTTAACGAGGGTGATGTGGTCGCCTACCTGGAAGACGATACGGAAGCTGCCCAGCTCGCCCTAGTCGAAGCGCAGCTCGAATCGGGTCGTGCTGCGTTGAAGGAAATCGAGGCACAACTGCGAGAGGCTAAGCGAACCCTGGGGCGCGCCGAAGAAC
>JAHEKG010000173.1:0-2528 GCA_024638475.1 Rhodospirillales bacterium
AGGAATTCCCATACGGGCACGGATTTGAAGAATAGAAGCGCCTCGAACAACACCGATAAAAAAATACCGACGGTCGTGAACACCGCAACCGTTGACGACGCAATCAATAACCACTCGACAGCTCGTTCGACGCTAATCCGCGCGCGAAAGTTGGCCTGCACGCGCCGCCAGCCGAACCAGCCCGCCACAAGGCAAAGGCCCAGGATACCGACGGCCAACGACCAATCGCCCAAACGCAGCAGTTGCCGGTAGCGTTGCGCGCCTTGCAACAGCTCCGCGTCGCCGACCGCAGCGCCGCTCGCCGCGATGTTCCTAATGTCGTTATAAATGAGTTGCAAGCGTTGCGGGTCGAGCGCCTGGGTTTCGGGAGACAACATCGCCAGCACTTGGGCGCGAATGAAGCTCGGTTCCAGGAATTGCCACGCGACGAATAAGACCAACGCCGGGACGGCGCACCATAACCCCACATACAAGCCATAGTACCCGGGCAACGAATGCAATTTTTGCTTGCGGTCGGCGCCGGCGATCGCCACGGACCGTCGGCGACCCAGATAAAAACCGGCGACGGTGAGCAGCGCGATAACCAGCAGCAGGGTCATTGACTCCATGAATCGGTTCGTTGCTTGCTGTGCGGTTCGCTAATTCGCAGCGACCATCGGTACCAAACCGGTGACCCTGACCAATACCTCCATTCGCTCGTCGAGTTGCATCGGAATCAATCCTTTCTCCGACAAATAACCATCCTCACCCCAGGCGTCTTCGCTCGTAAATTCAGCGAGATAGTCCTGGACTCCTGGAATGACACCAACGTGCGCCGTCTTGACATAGAAGTACAGCGGCCGGGATATGGGGTAGCTGCCATCCGCGATGGCCTCGAATTCAGGGCCCACACCGTTAATCAAAGCGCCCTGCACTTTATCCCTGTTTTGATCAAGGAAGCTAAAACCGAAAATACCGAGCGCATCGGGATTCGCCTCCAGTTTTTGGACGATCAAGTTGTCATTCTCGCCAGCCTCGATATAAACACCGTCCTCACGTAGCGTATGACAAACTGCTTTGAAGGCATTTTTTTCCAGCGCCTCGATCGACACAAAGGTCTTGCAGCCGCCTTCCATCGCCAATTCTACGAACGCATCCCGCGTTCCCGAGGTGGGCGGCGGGCCGTATACCTCGATTGCCGAGGCGGGAAGCGCCGGATTAATGTCCGACCAGTATCGGTATGGGTTGTCGACGAACCCACTGCCATCCGCCGACGGTACCCGTTGAGCGAGCGCCAGAAAGATTTCCCGCAACCCCAGATCGAACGTGCGTGTGCTTGCAGCGTTAGCGATAACGATCCCGTCATAACCGATCTTGACCTCGACAATCTCGTTGACGCCGTTACTCGCACATGACGCTATCTCTGACGCTTTAATTGCACGGGAAGAATTAGCCATATCTGGATGATTGACCCCGATCCCGGAACAGAAGAGTTTAAGTCCGCCGCCGGAACCGGTGGATTCAATCTTTGGGGTCTTGAATGCCGTCTTGCGCCCGAACTCTTCCGCAACCACGGTGGCAAAGGGGTACACCGTCGAGGAACCGACGATGCTGATATAGTCACGGCTTGCTTGGATCGGGCCGGAATCTTGGCTACACCCCAACATCAGGGTAACTGCGACGAAGCATCCTAGTCGAAAAGCTTTGCGTATCATTGTGATCCTCATGTGGGGTGGCCAAGGGCGCCACTTTGCGCCCCGCCAAACTAAACTACGGCCAAGATAGCGATGGAATGTTAAGGAAATATGTCAGTCAAGCCGTAATGACGCGTTATTCTGCCAACTGCATAGCAGGTATTTATCTATAAATATTATCTAGTTAGGTACTTTTTTGGTGAATTCACTTGAGCTTACATTGGAATTGATTCGTCGGCCGTCCGTCAGCCCGGAAGACGCCGGCTGCCAGGCGCTGCTCGCCGCGCGCCTCGCCCGCTCCGGCTTCGCCGTCGAACACATGAAGTTCGGCGAGGTCGACAACCTGTGGGCAAGGCGCGGAAAGGACGGGCCGGTGCTGTGCTTCGCCGGCCATACGGACGTCGTCCCCACGGGTCCGTTAGAGCAATGGCACGTCGATCCCTTTGCCGGGGAGATTCGGGGGGGGCAATTGGTCGCACGCGGCGCGGCGGACATGAAAGCGAGCCTGGCCGCCATGGTGGTGGCGGCGGCGGCATTCGTTGCGGAGAACCCGGATCACCAGGGCAGCATCGCGTTCTTGATTACCAGCGATGAGGAGGGGCGGGCGAGAGACGGCACGTTGAGGGTGATGGAAGCCCTAAATAAACGCGGCGAACGTATCGATTGGTGTGTGATTGGCGAACCGTCTAGCACCCAGGCATTGGGTGACACCGCGCGCATCGGCCGACGCGGCAGCCTGTCTGGAATACTGACCCTGCGCGGTGTTCAAGGGCACGTCGCCTATCCGCTGTTGGCACAAAACCCGATTCACGCTTTTGCCCGCTTCGTCGACGCCTTAACCGAGCAACCCCTGGA
>JAHEKG010000173.1:2538-7492 GCA_024638475.1 Rhodospirillales bacterium
CAACGGCAATAGCCATTTTCCGCCGACGAGCTTCCAAGTTGTGCAGGTGGCCAGCGACGCCGGCGCCCCCAACGTCACGCCGGCGGAACTCAAGGCGCGGTTCAATCTCCGCTACTCGACAGTATGGACTCACGAAACCCTAAAGGCGCACGTCCAAGCAAAGCTAGACGCGCTCGGAGTCAAATACGACCTGGATTGGCATCTCTCCGGGGAGCCGTTTCTCACCGCCGAAGGCAGGCTGTCGGCGGCGGTTCAGCAGGCAGTTCAGGAAACCACGGGCTTGACCCCCGAACTGTCGACCAGCGGCGGCACATCGGACGGGCGCTTCATCTCGCCCGCGGGCGTTGACGTCATCGAATTCGGCCCCGTCAATGCCACCATTCATAAGGTCAACGAGAGCCTCGATATCAACGATATCCCACGTCTACAGGCCATTTATCGGCGTATTGCCGAACTCATGCTGACTTGACGGGGACGGGCCGTGCCGCCCCTAAAAATCGGCCTTCTCGCCCGCGGCACGGAAGTTGATCAGCGCGCCGCCAAAACCAAGTACCAAGCACCAGGCGAATACCCACATGGGCATGCTCAGCCCCAAGAAAGACCAATCCACGTTAGCGCATTCACCAGACCCTTTGAACACCATGCTCAACGCCTCGCCGAGGGGAAACGTATTGAGAATGTGGCCGAGCCCCGGGCCGCACGCAGGTACCTGGTCCGGCGGCAAATGTTGCAGCCAAGCATGCCGGCCGGCAACTCCCGCACCGGCCAGGCCCGCGATCAACGCTAGCGGGGCCAGTACCCAGCGTTGCACGAGCCTAACGTTCACCACGGCACCAGCGAAAAAAATCATGCCCAACGCAATCACCGCTATCCGCTGTAAAACGCACAGGGGACAAGGCTGCAGGCCATCCACGTATTGCGAGTAAAGCGCATAGCCCATTAGCCCTACGCAAGCAAGACATCCGGCCCAATTCAACTGCCGAAAGCTCAGGCCGAACATCAGCTCGCCGCCGGATTGGCGCGGACGGCATTCTTTACTTCAGCCTCTAAGTTCTCGAGGCCGGTGTAACGAACGTCCTTTCCGTGGACCATGTAGATGACGTATTCGCAAATATTCTTGGCGTGATCGCCGATCCGTTCCAGTGCTCTGGCTACCCAGGTGCAGTCCATTACTCTACTGATCAAACGCGGGTCTTCCATCATGAACGTAATGCCCTGCCGATAAATCGCCTCGTATTCCTCGTCGACGATTTCATCGGACTTGAACACCTCCAGAGCACCCTCCACATCCAGACGGGCGAAAGCATCCAAGGCACCGTTGAGCATGTTGCTGACGTGAGTTGAAAGGTTCCGTAGCTCCCTATAATTGTTCGCCGGGCGCTCAACTGCCGCTAAATTTGCTGCGAGCACTCCAATCTTTTCCGCCTCATCGCCAATACGCTCCAAGTCGGCAATCGTCTTGATGATCGCGACAATCAGTCGCAGATCGCCCGCAGCCGGCGCCCGGGTCGCAAGAATGCGGCTACAAGCCTCGTCGATATTGACCTCCATCCGGTTAACCTTGTAGTCATCATGGGCGACTTTCAGACCCAATTCGCTGTCGCCTTCCGTCAATGCCAACACCGCTTGTTCCAGCTGCTGTTCAACCAAACCTCCCATAGCCAGCACTTTGCTGCGAACACCCTCCAGATCTTCATTGAACCGGCGGGAAATATGCTGTCCTAGGTCTTCAACTTCCATGGCTGCTTTCCTCCGCAATCCGCGGTTGTAAAGTGATTATACCTTGCGAATCATGCACTGCGATGAGCGAGGCGCTGGAGTGGAAACCGGCAAATAAACTCTGCTCCCTCGCCGAGCCGGCTCGAGATTGCCAGCTCGCCACCGTGACGCTGTAGTGCATGCTTGACAATGGCAAGGCCCAGGCCCGTTCCCCCACTTTCGCGCGACCTTCCGGGATCGAGCCGGAAAAATCGCTCGGTGACCCGCGGTATGAATTCTTCCGCAATACCGATGCCCGTGTCGCTTACAACGAAATTAGCACCTGTATCGTCAACCCTCCAAGCCACCCTGACTGTGCCGTCGACCGGCGTAAAACGCAGAGCATTGGCGATGAGATTGTCGAATATGGAGTAGATCTCTGCCTCGCTACCCAACAAACCGGCGTCAGCGCTGATATCCATCTGTAACGCTGCACAGTCCCCCGACGTTCGGGTGGCTACGATTCGTTCCAACAACCCGCGAACGTCCACATAAGACTCGTCTGCCTCGCCAATGGCTGATTCCATTCTGCTCAGTTCAATCAAGTCTTCTAGAATCCGCGTCATCCGGCCGGTTTGACGCTGCATTTCCGCTAGCGGCCGTCGCCACTGCTCGGGAACCTCATCCGCGTCCTGCAGCGTATCGAGATAACCCGCGATCACGGTCAACGGCGAACGCAATTCATGGGACGCATTGGCGACGAAATCCTTACGAGTTCTTTCAAGCAACTGTTGGCGCGTCACGTCGCGTGCAATCAATAGGCTCTGCTTTCGGCCGTAAGGGATGATCTGTACCGATAACCGGTCGGTGGCGCGCAACACGCCTGGAATCGATATGGGCTCGGGCGTCGGCGCGCACAGGTACCTTGCAAACTCAGGCGCGCGCAGCAGGTTATCAATCCGTTGACCAAGATCAGTCTTACGGTCTAGGCCCAGCAAGTCAATGGCCGCCCTATTGAACCAAACGATCTCGTGTTCGGGATTGAGTAATACCCCCGCGTCGGCTAACGCACCCGTAGACTCGCGAATCTCGCGAAGCAATTGGTTGTAGCGCTTCTTGCGGCGCCGGGACTTACGGCGCAAGGCGGACAAGCGCCCGGCCATTTCCGCCCATAACCCGGTGGTGACATCCCACTGTGGCCAACTACCGGACCGCAAGGCACGCTCGATTCGGTAGGTCTGGCGGAGGACGTAACCCAAATAAATCGCCAAGGCGCCGACTAGCCACCAAGCCAATCCGCCGAACCACAACCCCAGTAGCGCGGCGGCGCCTATCCACGCCAACAGCCGCAACAGCGTCGATCCCCACGGCTCACGCAATGGAACTATGCTCCCCGAGTGGAGAACCGGTAACCGGCACCACGCACCGTCTGGATATAGCGGTCGTGATTGCTGCTGACCAGGGCCTTCCGCAGGCGACGAATATGCACGTCAACGGTGCGCTCTTCGACATACACATTGCCGCCCCAAACTCGATCCAACAACTGCGCGCGCGAGTAAACGCGCTCCGCATGGGTCATGAAGAATTCCAACAGGCGGTATTCCGTGGGCCCAAGATTGACCGGATTGCCGGCGGACGTGACTCGATGGGCCAGCCGATCGATACTCAGGTCGTCCACCGTCAATACTTCTTCCGCATGGTGGCCGAAACGCCGCAGCACGGCCCTAATGCGCGACTGCAACTCACGAGCAGAAAACGGTTTCGTGATGTAATCGTCCGCCCCGCCGTCCAACCCGGCAACCCTGTCGTCTTCAGAAACGCGGGCGGTCAGCATGATGATCGGTATTTCCCTGGAATTGGCATCGCGCTTAAGCTGGCGCGTCAATTCCAAGCCGCTCACATCCGGCAGCATCCAGTCCATCAGGATAACGTCCGGATACCGATCGGCAATCGCCGCACGCGCTTCGCTGCCGGACCCCGTAAGCCGCACCGAATACCCCGCTCGGTCCAGATTGAATTCGAGCATATCCCTAATAGACTGTTCGTCCTCAACAACCAAGACCGTCTTGCCGGGGTTTGCTTCGCTAGCCATGAATCCACTTGGTCTCTCGGACATGCCGAGCATTTAGACTCAAGATTATTACAGTTTTGTTAAGGTTTAACGACTAACAACCCGGTGGCGCAAATAAACGGGGGCGGCGTCCTCCGCAGCAACCGCTTGCCTTTCCATCCAGGCGTCGCCCGCAAGCATGAGTAGGTCCCGAGCGTTGGGGTCTAGGGCGGAATCACAATGCTCCGCGGCGGCACGTAGCTCATCAAGATACTCGTCGCCCAGGCCCAGAGCCGAACCGACGATGGCAAACCCGTTGCGTGGCCGTTCGACGGCTGCCGGCTGATCGACCCGCTCTTCACCGCGTAACACGGCACGCCCCTCGCGGGCGGCAAACAAACCCCAATAAACCTCCCCCAAGCGAGCATCGAGACAAACCAAGACTTGATCTGAATTCTCACGATCAATAACGCCTTGTGCGAGACACGCCAAACTGGAGATGGGTAGTAAGGGAATTCCCACGGCCAGCCCTATGCCTTGAGCAATCGAAGTGGCGACCCTGATGCCGGTAAAACTTCCTGGCCCGCGCCCGAAGGCAACCGCATCTAAATCCTTGGCCGTTATTTCCGCCTCTTCGAAAATCTCTGCAATCGTCGGTATAGCCAACTTCGACTGGCCACGCGGAGCATGCAGGTGCCGCGCGACGACCTTGCCACCTACGCGTAACGCCACCGACAACGCCGCGGCAGAGGTTTCTATCGCAAGTAGGGTTGCCTCGCGGTTTGCCGTTCGGGTAGTCATGCGACTTCCGCCCGTGCATCCGCGTAACGCGCCAGGCCCCGAACGTACTCCAGTGCCGGCTCACCGTTGTCGAGGTGATGCATGCGCGGTAAAGCCGCGAGAAACGAAGTCCCATAGCGTTTCTTCGTTAGGCGCGGATCGCCCAGTACAACGAGGCCCTGGTCGGAGAAATCCCGAATCAGCCTCCCGACGCCCTGCTTGAGGGCTAGGACGGCCGTGGGCAATTGAAATTCTGCAAAGGGATTGCGCCCCTGGGATTCCAGGTACTGCATCCGCGCGCGTACAAGCGGGTCATTGGGTGGTGCAAACGGCAGCTTGTCGATAATCACCATGCGGAGTGCCGAACCGCGCACGTCCACACCCTCCCAAAAACTCCCCGTGCCTAGCAACACGCCGTTTCCGGCC
>JAHEKG010000174.1 GCA_024638475.1 Rhodospirillales bacterium
CAGGTTATCCGTGATCGCTATCGTCGTGTCGATTTCGACGCCGAAAACCTCGCTCTTACCGACATTCTGCAGGATGGACGCGGTGCTGCCGTTGGGTAACTCGATGACCTGAGTAAACTGCTGGTCCGTCAGGTCGGTTCGATACACGGCGACGTTCAAGACGCCGCGGCCGTCGAGTACCTTAGTCTTCATGCCGACTTCGATACTGGTGGCAGTCTCCTCATCCACAACGCGCAGACTCTCGTCGGGAATAGCAGCTGTGTTAAACGTGCCCGGCTTGGTGCCATTGGCAATATTAAGGTAGTAATTTCTGTCGTCGTTGGGTGCATAGCTGAGGGTGAAACGCGGCGTAAAAGCCGTGTACGTTGCTTCGAAACCCGTGACGGGTGCCATCGTGGGGTTGGCGACGGTGATGAGCGAAATATCGTCCTCGTTATAGCGGCCCTCTAGCGTGGCAGTCCATTGGTCGTTGATGTCCCATTCAACGCTGGCAAACACGGCCTTGTTATCGACATCCTCGGTGGTGAGGTTATCGTTGGGCAACAGCAGACCACCGGGAACGCCAAAGAAGTTAAACCCACCCGGCGTAACTCTTTCGTCGCGGATCTCCTTCAGTTCCGCATCGAGATAATAAACGCCAGCCGACCAGCGGAAGGGGCGGTCCACCGGGGAACTGATTCTGAACTCCTGGGACGCGTCGTCGATTTCCTTGTCGGTGACGCGCAGGAACTGGCCGATGAGAAAGGGGGCAAACGGTATAGGGTCGTAGGCCGCGTAGGACACGTCGCTGTTGTTCGCGACCTCGTCATTGGAGGTCCCGGTGATGCTGGTCAGGGTGTAGCCGCCGGCAAAGTCCCACTCGATCTTGAGCGAGCCGAAGACGCGGTCCACTCGGGTCCCGGCAGGCCCGGCTCCGGGGGCCGCATCGAACGCGCTGGTATTCAGCGCCACTGTGTTGAAGCTGGGCGCTTCGCCCACGAAATAACCGCGGGCGCGGGGTGCGAAGCCCGGGCCGGGGGTGATGTTTCGAAAACAGCAGTTGAGGGCCGTGTTCGGCAACAAAGCCGAGGCGAAGTGGCCGTCATCGGTCTGTTCGAGACCCACCGTCAACGTGATGTCCAGGTTGTCGGTCGGGGTGAGATATAACTTACCCGTGAGCGCTTGGGTTTCCTCGTCGCCGACGATGTTGCCGTCAAACGTGTTGCGATACTCACCACCGTATTCGTCATGCGAAGCACTCAAGAAGAAATAGGCCTTGTCTTCGGCGATGGGGCCGCTGACCCAAGCGGAGGCCGTTAAGCTGTCATGCTCGGCACCGCTCAAACTCACCTTACCTTCGAATTCCTCGGTGGGTTTCTTGGTGACGTAGTTAAACGCGCCGGCGTAGGTGCCCCGACCGAAGGCGGCAGCCTGTGGGCCCTTGAGGACTTCCACCCGCTCCAAGTTACCGATCGAGGTGAACTGCGTGGTGCCGCTGACGTAAACGCCGTCGATGAAAGTAGAAGCCGCGCCGGTATTAGCGGCACCGTTGATGATCGTCGTGATGCCGCGGACCGCGGGGCGATCCGATTGGGGCTGGCGACCGATGCCGTTGGTGTAGGACAACCCCGGCGTAAACAGTGCGATATCGGCCGTGTTGCGCAGATTCAACTGCTCGATGTCGTTGGCGCTGAAGGCGGAAATCGCGATGGGCACCTCCTGAAGAGACTCTTCTTTCTTGCGAGCCGTGACGACGATTTCTTCAAGTCTCTGTGCCCAGGTGGGGGCGCTGGTTGCCAGCAAACCGATGCCAACAAAACCTAAAACGGCGGATCTTAAAAAGGTCATGAGTGTTCCCCTCGTAAATATGGCAACGACGGCTTTTTCCGGCGCACCGCAATGGATTATGCTTTATGCTTATAAGAGACAATTTATAACACAAAAAGGACAAAAGAAAGCAATGAAAATAAGCGTCAGGCGGGAATTTGTTGTGTCAGGGCAACAGACCAGTCATGACCCATAGCCGCCGGGCCGGCGTGTTGGCCCTGGCTCTTTGCTGGCTGAGTCAAGACGCCGCGGCCGATCGGTATTCCGTTCGCAAGCTGGTTGGCCCCGGGCCGTTTCACGGTGTTCATGGGCTAGCTTTCGGGCCCGACGGCGGGCTCTATGCCGCCGATATTGCGGGCTCCAGCATTCACCGAGTGGCCCTGGCAACCGGCAGGCATCGGGTTGTCGTGGGTCCCCCCTTGGGCAACGCGGACGATCTTGCATTTGGCCCGGCTGCATCGGTCAGCGCCGATACGATGGTGTGGTCGGGCATCAGCGTGGGCAAGCTGTTCGCCAAGACCGGTCACGGTAAGCCGCGGCTGATTGCAAGCAATATGCCGGGGATCAACGCGGTCGGATTTGCTCCGGACGGAATGCTTTATGTCACCCAAAGCGGGCGCAGTAATAAGGCGCTGTGGCGCGTCGATCTGAGCGGTCAGCAGGCGCCCGAAAAGCTGTGGGAGGGTGGCGGCCTCAACGGCTTTGTCATCACACCAGCAGGCGATCTGTATGCACCCGAGGCCGCCCTCGGCCGGGTCGTTCGCCTTGACCTGAATAGTCTAGAACTCACGGTACTCGCCGACGGTTTCAAACTACCGACGGCGGTTGCCCTCGATCCTCACGGCAACCTGCTGGTATTGGATTTCGATGCCGGCACCGTGACCCAAGTCGATCTGGATACAGGCGCACGGGTGCTATTGGCGTCCATCGAACCCGGCCTGGACAACATGACCGTTGGACCCCCGGACAGTGCCCTGGCCAACAAGCTCTACATTTCGAGCATCGGGGCCAACGGTATCTATGAGCTCGATCTCGACACCCGCGCGCTGCGTTCGGTGGTGGCAGGACACCTGACCGCACCCGGCGGCGTCGCGGTGGTGGGGACCGGTAACCGCACCCGTATCTACGTGGCCGATATGTATTCGCTGCGGGTCGTGAACCGGGCGACGGGCGCTGTCACAACCCTCATCCCCATTAGCGCCGCCGGTGCTTACCCGACCAGCGTTAGCCACGGACGCTGGCAGGGGCGCGAGGTCCTGTTGACCGCGAGTTGGTTTACGGGCCGAATCCAGCTGATCGCGCCCGATGACGGCGCCGTGCTCCGCGAAGAGCAGGGGTTTGCAGCCCCCTACGCCGTGCTCATGTTGGCGGACGGGTCCTGGCTCGTGGCGGAAGCAGGCGCGGCGAAGTTGACTCGCGTGTCTCCCGACGGCGCACGTGAAACCTGGGCGGACGGCTTCGAGTTGCCGGTCGGTCTGGCGCTGGCGCCCGCCGCGGGCCGCAGCGTTTACGTCACGGATGCCGAGGCGGGAACCATCACCGGGTTTGATCTCGCGACGGGGGCTCGCCGGCAGGTTGCCGACGGATTCAAGCAAGCGGAGGGCGTCGCGGTGCTAGCGGATGGTTCGCTGGCCGTGGTCGATAGTGCTGCGCGCAAGGTGTATCGCGTCGATGCGGCGACAGGGCGCAAGCGGGCGATCGCCACGAGGATCCCGGTGGGCCTGCAGGCCCCCGGGTCGCAGCCCCGCGCCTGGGTCTTTAACGGGATCGCCGCCGCCACGGATGGCATGCTGTATCTGCCCACGGATAGGAACGCGGGATTGGTAGCGCTAAGGCCCGAGGTCCCGGGGGCTGGTGCGACCCAGCACGATTTCGACGAGTTTTTGGCGGGGTGGGCCGGCGACTACGATAATTCAGCGCAGGTCCGGCGACAGCAAGCGACCGGGCGGCCCGCAAACGAACGCAATAACGCAATGACGCTCTACATTCGGCGCGTGGACTTACCGGCGTTCGGTGAGCACGTCTATTACGGTGAATGGCGTGACGGGATAGATGCCTCGAACCTTGTCAGGCAGCGGATCTATGTGTTCGAGCTGGACGCCGAACTCGGCATCCGTCTAAACCTGCATGTTTGGCCGGCCGATAATGCCGAATTCGTCGTCCGCACCCGAGGCGCCCACTTGGACACGACGAAACTGGCCGGCGTCACGCCCGCTGACATGTTTGGCTTGGTGGGCTGCGACGTGTTCTTCCACAAGACTCGCGACGGTTTCGCCGGCTCTATGCGTAAAGGGGCCTGTGCGTTTCCGGCGCCGGGCGGCGAAGATAAGACCGTCTATTCCTGGTCACAGATGAAACGGACACCGAGCCAGTTCAGCTATTTGGATGGTTGGTACAACGTGGATGGCAGCCCGTATCGGCGTTTCGCCGTGGACTGGAATGTGTTCGATAAGATCCGTTGAAGGCGCGAGACGCCGGCCAAGAGCCGGTTTACCGCAACGGTCAATCAACGCGCCCGTTATAGCTGACTAACACGTACTCGTAACCGGCATCGCTGTCGCGCATACGGGCCAGCGTGCGATCTGGGCCGAACACCCACACGTCGAAGCGGCCGGCCAGGCGCAGGTGGGTCGTATCGAAAAGCCCGGCGGGCACGTCGATTCGGTCACGAGCGATCCATTCGACCGTCGTGTCGATGATTTTGCCTAAGAAAGGCGGAGTCGTGTCATTCAGCGCGATGCTATAAGCGCTAACCCGTCGCTTGGGACCGGCTGCCAGGTCCGGAGCTATCCTTAGCCAGGCGTCCGCGGCGACGGCGTGGGAAAGCAACGTGACATCTGCTGCCAACTTTACTTCATGGGAGGCTTCGATTCCCGGCCCTCGGGATAGTCCGGTGAGTACATTATTCTTGACGGTGAACAGACCGATGCCCCGGTAGCTGTCGCCTGTCCAGCGTTGGACGATGGCATCGAGCGGGCGAAAGTCACGATCGACGCGTTGGATGATATGCGTTCGGGAATCTCGTTGGCGATTGTGGATCCTTGCGTTCAAGGTTCTGGATCCGTCGCCATGCACCATCAGGGTCCATTGCTCGGAGCCCCGCAGCGCCCCGTCCGGGATGCTGCGGTATTCGATTGTTCCCGCGCTTTCCCGCAGAAGGCTATGGTTCGATGCTTGCGCGCTACTGCCTGTATTCAAAAGGACCCAGCAGATCGCCATAAAGCCGAACCGACCCCATGGGCTACGGAGTCCAACGGCGCACGACCATCGCCTCATTGAGAGCGAACCTCGACGTAGTTATCGGCATCGTCGGCGCTGCCCTTGCCGCTGTAGCTGGCATAGGAGGGATAGGGGAATAGCGGACGCGAGTTAGCAGCCGTACCGCCTTGTGCTTGCCGCGTGGCGATGATCCGTTGCGGTGCAATGCCCTGTTCGGACCAGGCTTCCATCGCAGTCAGCAAGTCGACGTCGCGCCCGGTCGGGGAGCCCCTCACGCAAACGAATTGACCGGGCACCATGAACAGCCGAAAGAAATCTTGCGTGGCGGGTACGCCTCCGTTGGCGTTCGCTACTCGATCAAAGTAGCGGGGTGCATTGGGCCCGGGCATCGAAGATTCGTTCCAGCCGTATACCATCAAGACTTTGCCACCGCGGGCTTTGAACCCTTCGTAGTCCACCCGGTCGCTGGCCGCCGCCGCTAGGACATCTTGAAAACGCTCCATGGGTAAATCGAAGTCGACATCGGCGAGTTCGAAACTCGGGCCGGGGGGTTCCGAGAACAGCAGATAGCGCCAAATAGGCGTGGTGAACCGCTCCATGACAGATGGATTACCAAAGTAGGGTCGCTCCCATGCCAACTCGGAGCCTTTTGAGAGGCCGAGATAGATCTGCTTGCCGGTCGAGTTACGCGGCCCGTCATAAATCTTGCGAACCGCTTCGACTTTTTCCGCAGTTAGGCAGGCCGAAGCTTTCGTAGTTGTGTTGTCGCAGGCGAGCGCGCCAGGATCGAAGTCGCAGGCGAGGGGATTGGCGAGAATCCCTGTGCTGTCGTTCGCACACTGGGCCATTACCGCCGCGTGAATCAACTCGAGATCGGGGCGCGCGAGTATGGGTTCGCCATTGGGTGCCTGGTTGGCGCGAATGGTCCACACCAAGGAGAAGTTGTTGTGAACGAAGTTCAGTACGGCGGCGCCGGTGGTAATGATGCCATCGAAGTCGTCGGGGAAGCGCTGCGCCTCGATTAATCCGGCGCGGCCGCCGGTGCCGCAGCCGCGATGATAAGCGCGGCGCGGTGCTGTGCCGTAGTAGTCCGCCACAATCTGTTTCGCGGCTAGGGTGGCCACGTGGGTGCCGCGGTACCAGAAGTCGCGCTTGGCGCTCGGATTGTAGTACGCCCACATGGCCGATTTAGACCCTACGCTGCGATGGCCCATATCCGTGGACGCCACCGCGTAACCGCGGGCGAGCGCATCGTCGGCGGCGTCGATTTCGATGTGACCGCACATACCGCTGCAGCCCTGCTGGAGAAATCGCCCGTTCCAGCCTTGTAAGGGTAAACGGACTTCGAAGCCGACCTGCGGCGCCACGAACCCACTCACGGCGCAATACGCCGGCAGCTTACCGTCGCCCGCCACGACGTGGCTACCGCCCAGTTCTACGGGGATGTTCATCTCAACGAAGAATTCGGCCGAAGCTAACTCGCTACACGCCGTCTGGCGATTGGTTGTGGGTGTGGCCGCGCGCACGGTGTTTGCGCCTACGCTTATCGTTATTAGCAAGGCACACATCAGGCAAGACGTTAACCTGGACATCTGACCCTCCTTCGCTGGTCTCGCTCCGCCGGATGCCGCTTTGCCGAGGTATCAAAGGCCGGTATCATAGCAGCCGTAACGTTGCGGGGCGTCAAATCCGAAGTCCACCACCAATCGGCCATCGACACGCCATGAGCCTCAAGCCGTATTTTGCAATCGCCTACACGGTGCTGAACGCCAGCATTCTAGTAGCTGCGTTGGTAATGGCGGTTGTTTACGGCGTTAGCCTCACCTGGCTCGGGGCGTTGATCGCGGCCGCACCCTTCCTCGTGCTGTTCATCCGAGCCAAATACTCGAAGACGCCGCGCACTAGTCGGTATTTGCCGCTACCCACTTTGATCACGTTAGTGGGACTGGGGCTGGCGATTTACGCATCGGTTCAGGCCGAGGCAACCCCGTTTAGACTCGTAGGGCTAATCTCGGCGGCGATGGCTAGCGTTGGGTTTGTCGTTTACGTCAACTGGTACTCCCTGTTCAATCGCCCGATCAACTCAAAACTATCGATGGGTAAGCAGTTGCCAGATTTCGAAGTCCAGACTCTGGATGGAGAAACCGTACAGTCCAAGGTATTGCACGGGAAGCCGGCGCTGTTGTTGTTCTATCGCGGCGGTTGGTGTCCTATTTGCATGGCCCAGGTAGACGAGGTGGCGTCGGGCTACCGCGGGCTAATCGACCGCGGAGTCCAAGTGGCTTTGATTAGCCCCCAGCCGCCCGATTTGACGCGGCGAGTGGCTGAAATGTATGACGTCGCCTTCGATTTTTGGGTGGATGACAGGAGTCGCGCTGCGGCAGCACTCGGCATCATCAACAAGGACGGAGTACCGCGGGGCGTCCGCAAAAGG
>JAHEKG010000175.1 GCA_024638475.1 Rhodospirillales bacterium
GTGATCTACATGCATACGGCGGGTAAGAAGCTCGAGGATGGCGACAACATGTCGGAACTCATGCACGAACAAATTGCGACGAATTTTCCAGACTATGCGCAACCTCCGCCGGTAGACGACGATCGGCCCAACGAGACTAGTTGGACGTATTTCAAAAAAGTTCTTGGGCAACCTGCCCGCGATGTTGCCGAGAAAGAATAAACTAACCAAAAATATTCGTTGATTTGAGGGAGTAGTGGATGTCCATTGAAGCGGCGCTTGCCGAAATTGAAAGCCAGGTGGGGAAAGAAACGCACACCAGCGACTGGCTAGTGATCGATCAAACCCAAATCAACGCGTTCGCAGACGCTACCCACGACCATCAGTGGATTCATATTGATCCGGAGCGGGCTCGCGCGGAATCGCCGTTTAAGACCCCGGTGGCCCACGGTTTCTTGACGCTGTCACTGGTGCCGAGCTTGCGTGGTCTGGTCGAGGCGGACAAACCGCTATTTCCGGGCGTCAAGAATGTCATCAACTATGGTTTGAACAAAGTGCGCTTCCCGGCACCGGTGCCCGTCGATGCCCGCATACGCGGCCATTTCACCCTCAGCAGCGTCAGCCGCAAGGGCGATGTCCTCGAGCTCGTGGAAGTCTACACTGCGGAAGTGGAGGGTCAGGGAAAACCGGCCTGTGTCGCCGAGACGATCATGCGGCTGTATTTCTAGTCATTCGCGCATCCGACCCTGGGATAACTAGGCGTAACCCTTTCTCATGGGATGGCTCCCTTCGGTCCGCTTTATTCCCATGAGAAAGGGTTACGCCTAGTTATCCCAGTCCCTTCCCAGCCAGAAAAGACGTTCTAAGAGGGGGGTCGCCGACCGACTCCGCTCGGAGTTGCGCTTGTCTGTGGACACCACTTTAGAGGGAATAAAGCGGACCGAAGGGAGCCATGCCTCTAAAGTGGTGTCCACAGACAAGCGCGGAATTACTGCAGTCTGATCGGCGATCACTCGATCCGAACTCAAAACATCTCCGAGCCGTCGGGGCCCTCCGAGTCGGTAATGTCATAGCGGTTGGGGATGTAATCGCCCGTGATCATCTCGTCATAGGCTTGGCCCGGCCCGACCATGGGGTAAACGCCGGCTTCGGGGTCGATCAACACTTCCAGAAACGCCGGGCCTTTGAAATTAATGAATTTTTCGATAGTCGGGATGACATCAGCCTTATCGTCCAACCGCACCGCGAAGGGGAAGCCATCGGCTTCCGCCGCCTTGATGAAATCCTTTCTGTGCAATGATTTGTCGCTTCCCGACAGGCGGCCCTTGAAATAGAGCCGTTGCCATTGCTTGACCATGCCGTCACCGAAGTTATTCAACACGACGACCTTGATGGGTAGGTCATAAGTCGTCACGGTCTCTAACTCGCCTAAATTCATGCGAATGCTGGCATCGCCATCAATATCAATCACTAAGCGATTGGGTTGGGCGAATTGAGCGCCAATGGCGGCGGGCAAACCGAAGCCCATGGTGCCCATGGAACCGGAAGTCAGCCATAGACGTGGCTCACGAAAATCGCAGTATTGGGCAGCCCACATTTGGTGCTGGCCAACGCCTGTGGAAATAATAGCCTCACCACCCGTTAGGCGGTTGATGGTCTCGATAATGAAGTTCGGCTGAATGAGTTTCGAGTCGCGGTCGTAGTTGAGGGCGTAGTCTTTCTTGAGTTGTGCTAATTCCTCGTGCCATGCCGCGAATTCTGCGGCGAAACCCGTACGCCGGCCGTAAGACACTAATTGTTCCAGTGCGCGAGTGACCGGTCCTACGTGGTGCCAGTCGGCGCTCTTTACCTTGTTGATCTCGGATGCGTCGATGTCGAAGTGAGCAATGCGCGCATTGGGCGCAAACTTGGGCGGATCACCCGCAACCCGGTCATCGAATCGGGCGCCGATGGCGATTAATAGGTCACAGTCATCGACGGCGTAGTTGGCAGCGGGCGTGCCATGCATTCCCAGCATATGTAGCGACAGCCGGTGAGTCGTGTCTACGGCACCCAGGCCCATCAGTGTCGTGACAACCGGAATATGGAACGTTTCGGCCAGCGCCCTCAGCGCTGGGCTGGCGTTGGCGTTGATGACCCCGCCGCCCGCGTAAATCAACGGCCGCTGGCAATCGCTCAACATGTTGAAAAACTCGGCGCAATTGTCTTCGTCCAATACGCTGTCGTCGACGGCCTTGAGCCGCTGGCGATAACCGGGGATGGGTAGGACGCTCGAGCCGTCGAATACCCCCTCCCAATTTTGTACATCCTTCGGGACATCGATCACCACCGGCCCCGGCCGGCCCGTGGTGGCGATTTCGAAAGCGCTGCGCATAGTGGCTTCGAGCCGGGTCGGTTCGGTGACGAGAAAGATGTGTTTCGCCACGGAGCCCATGATGCTCGCGACGGGAGCTTCTTGGAAGCCGTCGGTGCCGATCGCCGCGGTGGGAACTTGGCCGCAAATGACCACGATGGGAATCGAGTCGGCGAGGCAATCGCGGACGGGGGTCACGGTGTTCGTCGCGCCGGGCCCCGAGGTTACCAGGACGACGCCGGGCTTGCCGCTGGCCCGGGCATAGCCTGCGGCCATGAATCCCGCACCCTGCTCGTTGGCGGGAACGATCAGGGGCATGGGCTCAACCCCATCCTCGGCGTGGATGTTGTTGTAACGAAACACCGCGTCGTAGGTTGGCAGGATGGCGCCCCCGCTGTAGCCGAATATGGTGTCGACCCCCTGTTCGGCAAGGACTTCCACAATCATGTCCGCGCCCGTCATGGTCTGACCTGCGGGCCCTTTTTGGGGCTTAGTTACTGCCTGTCGGTTTACGGTGTCCATGATGCTTACAAAGAATTCCAGCTAGCGGCATTCTGGCAGTGTTGTCGAAAAGTTTGTGCATTGCAATAGCGTTGCTTCTAAGCGACTATCGGTACTTGTTGCCCCGCGGTATTGGTGTTGTAAATGCGACATATCGTCACGATCCTGCTCCAAAATGAGGCTGGTGCGCTGGGGCGCGTCGCAGGCTTATTTGCGACCCGCGGTTACAATATCGAAAGCCTGAATGTCGCGCCCACGGAGGATGGCACCGTATCCCGGCTCACGTTGGTGACCACGGGCTCCGACGAGGTCGTCGCCCAAATCAATAAGCAGCTGGCTAAGCTGGTGGACGTGGTCAATATCGTGGATATGACCCGGGGCGATCATATTGAGCGCGAGCTGGCGCTAATCAAGTTGCGCGTAGCGGAAGCCAATGTCGCCACCGTCAAAGATGTGATTGCCAGCCACGGTGCCCGCATCATTGATGACGAGGCGGGCCAATTTACCGCCGAGCTTACTGGAGGTGTGACCGCGGTGGATGATTTCATTAAGGCCGTCAAACCCCATGCCGAAGTCCTCGCGTTGGTTCGTACCGGCGTGATGGCCGTGGCGAGAGGTCAGCCGGTCCTAACCTATCGCTGATCCGGTTATGAGCGCGGCCCATAGTCGGCGGTTGAACGATGCCCGCTGTATCGTCGTCAAGGTTGGTTCCGCATTGCTGGTGGATTCGACAGGCGGGCTGAATCGCCCTTGGCTAGAGAGCCTTTGCAAGGACGTCATAGAACTCCGCCGCGGCGGGGCCCAGGTGGTGATCGTCTCCTCCGGCGCCATCGCGTTGGGCGCTGCACACCTGGGTATTGGGGCGGCCCGTGCCCGTTTGGAAGAGAATCAGGCCGCTGCTGCGGTGGGCCAGATTCAACTCGCTCATGCCTATCAGGAAGCGCTATCGGATTTTGGAGTCGGGGTTGCGCAGGTATTATTGAGCCTGGATGACTCTGAGAGTAGGCGACGTTATCTCAACGCGCGCGGCACGCTGACTACGCTGTTGAAGCAGGGGGTCGTGCCCATCGTCAATGAGAACGATACCGTTGCGACCGCAGAGATTCGCTATGGGGATAACGATCGTCTGGCCGCGAGGGTAGCCGAGATGGTAAGTGCCGATGTGCTGATCTTGTTATCGGACGTGGACGGCTTGTATAACCGAGACCCCCAGCACGATGCGCAAGCCGAACATATTCCGGAAGTTCGCCAGGTTTCGGCGGAGATTCGGGCCATGGCCGGCGCTCGCGCGTCCCGCTTGGGTTCCGGAGGAATGGCAACCAAGCTTGATGCCGCTGCCATCGCGCTGGCCGCGGGTTGTTCGATGGTGATTACCCGCGGCGATGTTTCGCGTCCCATCGACGCTTTGCAAAAGGGGGCGCGGGCAACTTGGTTTTTGACCGAAGAAACGCCACGCCGTGCCCGCAAGCAATGGATTGGCGGTACCTTGCAGCCAAGAGGCGAACTACATGTGGATGCGGGCGCGCATCAGGCCTTGCAACGTGGGAGTAGTCTATTGCCCGCTGGGGTAGTGAGCGTGGCCGGCCAATTCGAACGCGGAGATGCGGTGCGGGTGCTGTTCGACGGCCAAGAGATCGCCCGCGGGTTGGTCGCTTATCCGGCCGCCGAAGCGGCCAAAATTGCCGGGCGGCGCTCTGCCGATATCGCCGAGCTATTGGGCTACAGCGGTAGGGATGAGATGATTCACCGGGACGACCTGGTTTTCGTAGGAGCGAAGGAACATTCCGAATGAGTGCAGCAACCGCGAATAAGGTTGATCTTGGGGCGCAAATGCTGGCCTTGGGTGAGCAGGCGCGGGCGGCCGCCAGCGCATTGGCGTGCAGTTCCGGTGCAGCGCGCAATAAAGCGCTGCTCCTCGCCGCCCGGGAGATTCGCGCCAATAGCGAAAAGCTGCTCGCTGCCAATGCCGAGGACATGGCCGCGGCGCGGGAGCGGCAGCTATCCGCCGCGATGCTGGATCGGCTCGCGCTGAACCCGGATCGCGTCGAAGCGATGGCGCAGGGACTCGAGGCCATCGCCGAGTTGCCGGATCCCGTGGGGTCGGTGATCGCACGCTGGGAGCGGCCCAACGGCCTCGTCATCGAACGGGTGCGGGTGCCCCTCGGCGTCATCGGGATCGTTTACGAAAGCCGACCTAATGTGACGGCTGATGCCGGAGGGCTGTGTCTGAAGTCGGGCAACGCGGTCATCCTGCGGGGCGGCAGCGAGAGTGACCACTCGAGTCGTGCCATTCACGCCTGTTTAGTCCGGGCGCTGGATGCGAGTGGCTTACCCGGTCATGCGATCCAGATGGTGCCTACCACCGATCGCGCCGCGGTTGGCATTTTGTTGCGGGATATGGCGCAGTTCGTGGATGTGGTCGTGCCCCGGGGCGGTAAAGGCCTGATCGAGCGGGTACAGGCCGATGCGCGGGTGCCGGTGATCGGCCACCTAGAAGGCTTGTGTCATGTGTACCTGCATGCGCCCGCCGATTTGAAGATGGCCACTGATATCGTCGTCAACGCGAAAATGCGCCGCACCGGTATCTGCGGCGCTGCCGAAACGTTGCTGGTGGATCGTGAGCTAGTGGCGAGCCACCTTGGCCCCGTGCTGGCAGCACTGTTCGAAGCCGGTTGCGAAATCCGTGGTGACGAGACCGTACAGCAGCTCGATGCGCGTGTTAAGGCCGCCCAACCCGAAGATTGGGATACCGAATACCTGGATGCCGTCTTGGCAGTGCGGGTGGTGGACGACCTGGACAGCGCAATGGCACATATTCGTCGCCACGGGTCGGGGCATACAGAAACCATCGTTACCGACGATGCGGAGGCTGCCGAACGCTTTCTGCAGGGGTTGGACAGCGCGATCCTGCTGCACAACGCGTCAACCCAGTTCGCCGACGGCGGTGAATTCGGCATGGGAGCCGAGATCGGCATCGCAACCGGTAAAGTGCACGCGCGAGGCCCGGTCGGCGCGGAGCAATTGACAAGCTACAAATATGTGGTGCGCGGTACTGGTCAAGTCAGGCCGTAAGTCTTGAGTGCGCCGAGCGATGTTGGCTTCGATGTCATTGTCATTGGCGCCGGTATCAACGGTGCTGGCATCGCCCGCGATGCCGCGCTTCGCGATTTGCGGGTCTTACTCTTAGAACAAGATGACGTTTGCGCCGGGACCTCGGCATGGTCGAGTCGCCTGATCCACGGCGGCCTGCGCTACCTGGAACATGCCGAGCTTGGTCTGGTGCGGGAGTCCCTGGCCGAGCGCGAAGCCCTGTTGCGCATCGCCCCTCATTTGGTAAAGCCCATTGGCATGTCCGTGCCAGTCTATCGGGGCGGGCAGCGGCCGCTGTGGAAAATACGCGTCGGCATGTGGCTGTATGACCTACTGTCGGTGGGCAAGTCGTTGCCCAGTCACCAGATTCTGACGGCGGCTGAACTTACAGCGGCCGTGCCGACCCTGGCTGCCGACGGATTGGAGGGTGGTGCGCAGTACTATGATGCTCAATGCGTCTATCCTGAGCGCCTGGTGCTAGAGAATCTGTTGGATGCCGCGCGCCACGGCGCCGAGATTCGGCTCCGCTCCCGCGTCATTCGGCCCTGGGTCGAGCAACGGCGAGTGCGCGGCGTGGTCGTCGAAAACATAGATGGCACAAGTAGCCGTGTGGCGGGGCGAGTTGTCGTGAATGCTACCGGTGCCTGGGCGGATGGGATACTCGGTGACCTCAACGTCCGGCGTCTGATCGGCGGCACCAAGGGCAGCCATCTAGTTGTGGACCGGGCCTTGGGTATCGGGGAGGCTGCCGTCTATTCGGAGGCCGAGCGCGACGGTCGACCGTTCTTTATTATTCCCTGGAACGACATGACACTCATCGGCACGACGGACCGTCGCTTCCGGGGAGACCCGGGTGAGGCTCACATTGACGAAGATGAGTTCGACTATTTGTTGGCGGAGGCTAGGCGCGTGTTACCCGGCGCCCAACTGCAACTCGACGATGTCAGTTATACCTACTGCGGCGTGCGGCCGTTGCCGCATCGGCGCAAGAAATCCGAAGGCAGCATCACCCGTCGCCATCTGATCAAGCACCATCGGCGGGTAGCGCGGGGATTGATTTCTATCGTGGGCGGTAAACTAACCACGTATCGTCAGTTAGCGGAAGAAGTGACCGACAAGGCCTGTCGGTTGTTGCAGCATCGGGCGCCTTGCGTGACCCATGCCCGCGCCCTGCCCGGGGCCGGTGACGCAAGCCAGCGCGCCGAACTGAATGCGGCGGGCTCCCGGTTAGGGGTCAGCGAGCCTCAGCTGCGCCAGTTGTGGCGCGTTTACGGGGCAGGTGCGCAGCAGG
Organism: Rhodospirillales bacterium; assembly: GCA_024638475.1. Lineage (GTDB taxonomy): Bacteria > Pseudomonadota > Gammaproteobacteria > Steroidobacterales > JAHEKG01 > JAHEKG01. Next base: position 7,215 of record JAHEKG010000175.1, read on the forward strand.
TTCTGGCGAGTATCGCGGCGGACCCCGAGCTGGGGGAGGAGCTTTGTCCGGTGACCCACGTGCTCTTGGCCGGGCTGGTGCATGGGGTCGAAACGGAATGGGCGGCCGGTTTGACCGATCTGTTGCAGCGCCGGACCATGGCGGGACTGGGATCGGATTTTGGCTGGCAGGCCGCCGTCAACGGCTCGGCCGCCTTGCGGCGGTTGGGATTCTGGGACTCCGCACAGGTCGACCAGGAGCT
>JAHEKG010000176.1 GCA_024638475.1 Rhodospirillales bacterium
CGATCGGCGTGGACTCACCCGGGTTCGGCGAGTCGGACCCCACGCCTTTTGTGCCGACGGTGGAAGATTGGGCGGCGGCGATCCCTGCGGTGCTCGATCATTTGGGCTTGACCAAGGTGGACGTGTTGGGTCACCACACGGGCGGGATGGTCGCCACGGAAGTGGCGCTGCAGTTTCCCGAGCGGGTCAACAAACTGATCATCAATGGGCCGCTACCCATGGGTATCGAGGAGCGCACCAAGTTTCTCGAAGGCAACGAGCAACGCGAAATTCTTTTTGAATATCGGCCCGACGGTAGTCATTTGCAGGAGTCGTTTGCGGGGCGGCATCGCATGTACGGAGAAGGCGCCGACCCACGAACCATCACCCGCTACACGGTCGAGAAATTTCAAGGTTATGCGCCCTTCTGGACGGGCCACCACGCTGCGTTTATCTACGATCATGGCGCAGCCATCGCACGGATCAAACATCCGACGATGATTTTGACTAACACGGGCGACCAAATTTACGAAAACGCGAAGTTAACCAAGAAAATGCGGCCGGACTTTGCGTACACGGAATTGGCCGGCGGCGGTATCGACATCGTTGACCAAATGCCGGAACAATGGGCGGATGCTGTAGCGACATTTTTGCGAGCCTAGGTTGCAGGCTGAGGAGGGCATGATGGTGCATAGGTTAAGCGTTGTTGTATTGATTTGCCTATTCGCCGGGAGTTTGGCGGGAGCCCAGTCCCAGCCGGGCGATCGCAATGAAGTGATAAACATGTTACCGGCCGGGCAACAGCGCACACCCGTTAAGGTAGAGTTTGCCGAAGGCTTCGCCGTATCTCCAATTGCGCGCGCGACTATTTTCGTCCGCGACTTGGATGAATCACTGAAGCTTTACCGCGACATTCTCGGGCTGAAGCCCTGGTTCGACAACTATTGGAAAGGGCCAGGGATCAACGCGATCATGGGGACCGAAGGGCGGGAGTTACGCGCGACCGTATTGCGCTCCGGCGATGCGGCCTTCGGCAACATCGGTTTGTACCAACTGTACAAAGAAGACGGCATGGCGCCCCAGCCTTCGCAGCGAAATGACACGCGGACGGGTGACGTGGCAGTGGTATTTCATACCACGGAAATCGATCGTCTAACTGCCGAAATCGTTGCCGCGGGCTACGCGATGATATCTCCGCCCGTTGTGCTGATGCCGCGAGAGAACATGCTGGTACAGAGCCGGGAGATGATGTTCCGGGATGCCGACGGTGTCCTCGTCAACCTGGTTCAAAGCGGTATACCCAAGGCGCCGTGAGCGTTATAGTAAGCAAACAAATTCAGCAAATGGGCTAGGATCCGAATAGGCTTGAGTGCCGGCGAACATAGGCAGGATGCCCCAACAACACTAAGGAAATGGTGCCGTCACCCGAGGACTCGACCGGAGAGCAGCCCAGCTTTCTTAGGGGGACGATCATGAAAAAACTATTTGCCTTTTCTCTGCTGGCAGCGATCTTGCAGCTGCCGGCAATCCTAGTCATCGACACTGCTAACGCTCAGGAATCGAGTAGCGGTCTCGAAGAAATCGTTGTCACTGCCCGCAAGAAAGAGGAAAACCTACAAGATATTCCGCTGTCGATTACCGCGTTTAGCGCCGAAGAGCTTTCACGCCGCGGCCTTCAGGAAATGGAAGACATCGCGTTGTTTACGCCGGGGTTCAACTTCGAGGATTTCGGCGGCAGTGGCTATGCGGCGCCCGTGATCCGCGGTACCACGCAGAATCGCGCGAGTAACCGACTCGAACAGAATGTGGCGGTCTTCTTCGACGGCGTTTATTTGCCGCGAAACTACATCGTCGACCTCGGTTTCGCGAACATAGAGCGTATCGAGATTGTGAAGGGTCCCCAGAGTGCGCGCTATGGCCGGAATGCGTTCATGGGTGCGCTCAATTATGTCTCCAAGCGCCCCGCGGAAGAGTGGGAGCTAGACGTGTCGGCAACGGCCGGCGATGGTGAACGGCTTGACGGTGCGGTGGCCATTTCCGGTCCGATCGTGCCCGACGTTCTCCGCTTGCGGGTTGGCATAGATCATTCGGAATTTGATGGCAGTTGGGACAACACTCATCCCTTCGCCGGCATCAGTTTCGATCAAGGGACCAACGATGTTCTAGGTGGTTGGGAGCGCACCATCATCAGTGCGGGGTTCGAGCTGAACGTGACGGAAGACCTGCTCGTCAGCGTGGCGTACTACGACTACGATTTCAACGACGAACATGATGCCCAAAACTGGTTCGCTGAGCTGAATGCGGAGAGCAACCTGCTCAATTGTGGCCAGTTCAATCCTAACGTCAGACCGGCAGGGTCTGGGCTCGGTGGCGGGGGCATGTGGTTTCGGTTGTTTTGCGGTGAAGTTCCCGTGCGCAACACACCCATCGATCCGCGTGGCTACGCCCGGCAGCTGGAATCGGATTTGCTACGCGCTTCGGTGGACTGGCAGCTCAATGACGAGGTTAGCTTGCAGTACGTCTATGGCCGTATCACGGCCGATTCGTTCTCGTTGGGCTACAAAGATACGTTGCCGGGGTGCACCTTTTTCGTTCCCCTGTGCGTGTTCGAGAATGGTCCGATAGGCAACTTCGAGACGGACTCCCATGAGCTGCGGGTGTCCTGGGACAATGGTGGTGCTATTTCCACGGCTTTCGGCATCTATTTCTACGAAAGCTCGGATTTCGGCAGTAGTAACTTCGCATTACTCCCTGGCTTGACGGCCGTGCCAACGGCCCCGATCAACGTACTCGACCCCAGCGAGTTCATTTTGCAAGTTTCCTTGCGCAATATATTGACTGAAACAAAAGCTTGGTCACCGTTCGTTGAGTTTAATTGGGCGTTTAGCGATAGGGCACGTTTGGGGGTCGAGGCTCGTTATTCGGACGAGACCAAAAAAGAAATTAATCTGGCTTCGGGCGGCGGTGGCGGTGTCGGGGGTTTCGGCGGCAACGTGCTCGAGGATGACTTTGCGGCTTTCACGCCCCGCATCACGCTGGAATACGATCTAACGGACGAGAACATGCTGTTCGGTTCGATAGCTCGGGGGATCAAGTCAGGAGGATTCAACGGTACGGCCACACTGCCTCAAAACCTTTCGTATGAGCAGGATGAAAATTGGACCTACGAGTTAGGTAGTAGGAACATTCTCTACGGCGGTCGCGTCCAGCTGAATGCGACATTGTTTTATATTAAGTGGAGCGACCTACAGATCTCCGCTCAGGACGATGGCAACCCGAATCCTCTGCCGGTCTCGATCATCAAGAACTTGGGCGATGTGACCTCCATAGGGGTGGAGGTCGACGGTGCCTGGTCGGTGAACGATAACCTGACGTTGTTCGGTACTCTGTATCTCGGCAACGCCGAGTATGACGACGGCACTCTAGATCTGCGGTGGGGCCGCATTCCCTCCGTTTGCGATGACGTCGTCTGCAAGATCTCGGGCGATATCAGCGGCAATCAAGTCGAGCGGCAATCAGAGACGCAGGCCTCGCTCGGTGTTGATTGGCGCGCTCAACTGAGTGGCGATCTCGACTACTACGTCCGTGCCGACGTAGGTTATCAGTCAAAGATGTATGCAGAGGCTGTGAACTTGGCCACGGTGCCGGCCCGAACAATTTCCAATGCCAGCTTCGGCATCACCCGAGGGCAGTTCGATGTGAGACTGTGGGCTCGGAATTTGTTCGACGAAGAATACGTGTCGAGCGTGGTCGTCGGCGCCCCGAACGTGCAATACAACGCCTATTTGGGTGAACGCCGTACCTACGGCGTGACTCTGGATTGGGTGTTCGGCTTGGGTAACTGACGGCTCAGCGCGTGGAGCGCCGGGATGTCCTGAAAGGCATTGCCGTTGGCGCGACGGGTGCGTTGGTGGGCCCGAGTACCGCCGAAGCCAACTGGGGCTTGATCGCGCCCGGGCCGACCCCGCCTGGGGATTTCGACGGCCGTTTGCTGGTCAACAAGCCGCGCGCCTACGCAGTGATGGACCAGGAGGGCGTGGACGGTCTCGTCGCCCTGAATCCCGTCAACGTTTTCTATCTCGGTAACTACTTCAGCTACGAGTTACAAAAGCTCCGGGCCATTCCCAGCTTCGCCGTTTTCCCTCGCGCCGAGGATCAGCCGGCTTTTCTGGTGGTCGCCGGTTCGGATTTAATGCACATCGCTAATGGCGATCGAGAATATCCCGAGATCATTCCTTACAGCTCGCCTACCAACTGGCAGGAATTCCGGAACCCTGACAATTGGCATCGCGAACCCGCGACCGCGACTCGGATGCGACGGATCACGGAGGGTGCTCTCACGCCTCGGGAGCAGGGCTGGATCGACATCCAGCAGCGCTTCGGTGGTTTGCAAGCGCCCACTCCCGAATGGGCGCTGATCCGGGCGCTGGAGGAAAGCGGTCTCGGCAAGGCGAAGATTGCTGTCGACGACATGCGCATTGCCGATATCTTGCAGACCTTCGGCCGGAAAGAAACCACCTGCGTGCCGGGTGACAACACGTTTCGCAAGATCCGCATGATTAAATCCGAGGTTGAGCTGGGACACATGCGCCACGTCGCGCGGGTTAATCAAGCGGCCTGCATGGCCATGCTGGAACAACTCGACCGCGGCGCAACCAAGGCCGACATCGACCAGCTATTCATGGTCGAGGCGGCCAAGCGCGGTGCCAAGGCCATGTGGATCGCGGCGGGCACCATCGGCGGCTTACCGAACGAGGAAGTCGTCGAACGTCAGCCGATGATGATCGACGCCGTTTGCCAAGTAAATTTTTATCATGGCGATTTCGGCCGCACGTTCGTGCTAGGCGAACCCACCGACGAGACGCTCGCGCGGACCAACGCATTGAAAGTGGGTTGGGAAGTGGCCCGAGAGGTCATCCGCCCAGGGATGAAGTACTCCGAGCTGCGGAAGATCGCGGGCGACGCAATAGCCAAGGTCAACCCGGCCCCCGATGGCGTGATATTCGGCGCGGGCCCGCACTCGGTTGGGCTCCAGCACACGGATCAGCCCTATCGGGACGGTTTGCCGTTCGTCGTTTGGGACGACTTGACATTCGAAGAAAACATGACCTTGACGGTGGATTTTCCAGCGCAGGAAATCGGTTGGGGCGGGGCGCACCTGGAGGATCTAGTGGTCGTGACCAAGCACGGGGTCGAACCGCTCGCTACCGTCGACGGCCCCCTCGTTGTGGGATGATTCATCGTCGGTCTCTTATGCGAAACTCAATGGCATGAGTGGCTGCCTCGTTTGCCTCGCGCGGCGCCGGCTGCTGAGCGGGATGGCAGCCGTGGCGGGAATGTCGATGCTGCCGGCGGGTCGTGCCGCGCGCCCTGAAATTCCTCATCTGAATTTGGCAGACCTAAGCTGGGAACCCGTCGGTACGCGCAACCGAAGAAAACAACTCAGCATCGACGCGGTGACCGGGGGGTTAACCTTTTACATGGAGATTCCTGCCGGCTGGCAGGGTGGCGGTGTGGCCCATTACCACACCTGCTCCGAGGAGGTTTACGTCATTTCCGGTGACGTGACGTTGAACGGCCGCGACTACCTAGAAGATGCCGCTTACCTTTACCGGCCGGCCGGCATTGTGCATGGTCACCGGGAAGGATCCATCGGGGGTTGTCGGTTAATTATCAAGACCGATGGCCCGCTGGATTTTAATTATGTTGAAGAGCCGAGGTCTGAAGAGGAGTACATTTTCAGGGTCTCCGCCGACGGCCGGCCGCACATTCTGCATTTGAAGACACCGGAGTTGCAGTGGGCCCGGCGCGATCAGGGCGCAAGTCAATACGGTGTCAAAGTATTGAGTCAGGACCGCAACACCGGTGCCTATACGGGGCTGCTGCTGTTAGCAGCTGGTTGGGCCGGTCGATTCGATATGTCACGCGACGCTAATTGGGAGTGGTTCGTCATAGACGGCGACGCGATGCTGGACGATGGCACGAACCTGGGCGCGGATTCCTATGGCTTCAAGCCGGCCGGCCGGGTAGGAAATGCCATTGTGCGCGCAATGAACCGGACCCGAGTATTGTTGTGGCGGGATTGAGCGCCGCTGCGGGTTCTAGCGAATGATCAAGATGTAACTAAGTGTAACGAAGCTGCTTTTATCAGCGGAGTTGTAACGGCTGCAGCGATCGCGATGCTACCATCATCCATTATCCCTGCCATGAGTCACTACGATGAAAAAGAACAAACTATGTGTTGTTGGCATTGGGGTCTTGCTATCGGTCGCATTTAATTTAGCAAGCGCCCATCTTGTCATCGAAAATTTCAAGGGCAGGGCCGGATACAACGAGTTTCTTACCCTCATGGTGCCCCATGGTTGTGGCCCGTTGGCGACGACCGAGCTGCGCATGAAGGTTCCGCCATCCGTAGCGTTATTCGCCCCGGAACAAAAAGACGGTTGGAAGACCGAGGTGATCATGCGCAAGCTGGATGAGCCGATTCGGCGCGGTCCTATGGTGATCACGGAGGTTTTCGACGAGGTGGTATGGCGCGGTAATTTGCCGAGCAATCAACTGGGCGCGTTTCGCTTCCTGGCGCGCATGCCCAATGCGGTCGGCACCGTCGTACCCTTCAAGACCATTCAAAAATGCGGTGACGAAGAAGTGCGCTGGATCGACGTGGTGGATGCCGGCGAACCCGCTTGGAAGATGTGGGTCGCGCCCGAGCCCGCGCCTTTCGTGGAAGTGATCGATGCGGGCGTGCCGCAGTTGGGCGCAACCATGCAACAGCTGCAGGAGGCCCGCGAACAGGCTGGTGGAGGACCCGCGCGAGAATAGGCGCATCCGCCTGTTCGCTTAGCGGTCAGGGGCTAGTTGGCACATTAACGAGACTCTAACTAGCGCAGTATGCAAACGTTGACGATGCTTGAATCGACTAGGGGCGACGCCCGCAAGACAAAGGGGGATGACATGATAAAGACCATAGGGATGCTGCCGAGGCTAGTCGCTGCCGGCCTAACGATCGGGCTGACGATGCCGGCCAACGCTCAGCTCGAAGAAATCGTCGTCACCGCGAGAAAGAAAGAGGAAAGACTGCAGTCAGTGCCTCTGGCGATTTCGGCATTCTCGGCCGACGTTCTGGAGCGCAAGGGCATTGATGACCTGGACGACATCGCTCGGCTCACGGCCGGTGTGCAGTTCGACACGATTTTCTCGCCGGCGGATACCCGCGTGGTGATCCGCGGTCTGTCGCCTACTCGCGGTCGTCCCAACGTGGCGTTCCTTCAGGACGGCATTGACGTGTCTAACGAGGCGGTGGCCTCTGCAGGCGGATCGATGCTCATCAACCCCCGTCTGTTCGATCTGGAGCGGGTGGAAATCGTCAAGGGTCCCCAGAGCGCGCTCTATGGTCGCACTGCCTTCGCCGGTGCCATCAACTACATCACCAAGCGCCCCGGCGATGA
>JAHEKG010000177.1 GCA_024638475.1 Rhodospirillales bacterium
GGCGCGATCCTCGGCGGTGGGCTCGGACAAGACCCGCAGCACCAGGGCCCCGTGGTCATCGCCAACGGCGATTTCGGCTTGCGGAACTTGCCGGACGATACTGCAATGCGCGAGCGTCTCCGCCAACGCGCCCAAACAAGTGTCGAACGGTGGCGCCAGGATTTCGCAATGCTGCATGTCCGTGATATACCCGGCCGCGCGCTCGCGAAAGCCGACCAATACGCGGCCCTTCGCCGTCACGTCCTTGATGCCGAGGCGCGCCCTCCGCCGGTAACGCCAGGGCTCACTGGTCAGCGGCGGAGCGACGGACTCCGGCACCGTGCCGCCGATACGGCGCAGCGTCTCCAGCATCGCCTTTGTCTTCCACTCAAGCTGTGCGGCCGCCTCGAGATGCTGGAGCCCACAACCGCCGCACCGGCCGAAATACTCGCAGCCCGGCGTGGTCCGCTGGGGCGAGGCCTTGAGCACGGCGTGAACCTGGCCCTGGCGCAGTTTTCTGCGGCGCTTGCCAAGGCTGATAGTCACGGTCTCGCCAGGCAGCACATCCTTAACGAACACCCGCTCGCCCGCGACACTGGCGACACCCTGACCATCGTGGGTCAAGTCGTCGATCACGACTTCATGCAACTCGGGAGGCATCGGCGTCTAGCTTTGCCAGCTATCCAGGAATTCCCCAAAATGCAGTCCCTCCGCCTGCCCCAGCCACTCACGCACACGATCGATCTCTTGGCGGTAGTTAACCTGATCCAATTGGCCGCGCATGAGCTGAAAGCGTAGGAAAACGAGGTAAGTGTTCAGAACATCCGTCTCGCAATAGTTGCGAATGGCCGCCATGTCGCCGGCCAAGAAAGTATCCCAAACCTTAGCGCCGCTCATACCCAATTTGCCGGGCAACCCCAACAGTAACGCGGCATGCTCCAGCGAGGCCCGCCCGCCGGGTTGATATCCGGACAACACGTCCATGACGTCGATGTGGCGCCAATGGAATCGGCTCAAGTAGTTGTTGTAACGAAACTCCCGATGCTCATCGCCCACTTCCCAGTAGTGGCTCGCATCGATGCCATAGCGGAGTGCCCGATAGTTGAGCACGGGCAAATCGAATCCCGATCCATTCCACGATACCAGCACCGGCGAGTAACGTTGGACGCCCTCGAAGAACCGCCTGACCAAATCGGCTTCCGTGTCCTCTGGCTCCCCCAGGCTCCACAAGCGGAAACTCTCGCCGCTGCGCAGTGCAACGGAAATCGCCACCACCTTGTGCTGAACCGGCGGCAGGAATTCGGTGCCCCGGGCTTGGCGATGCTTGAAGAACATGATCCTTGCGGCGTCTTCGGCCGACAGATCCGGATCAAGCCCGTATATCTTTGCGCCCAACTCGACGTCCGGAATCGTCTCGATATCGAAAACTAGAACATTCATGCTTCAACTCCGATACGCTCCAGCACTGCAAAGGCCACCACCAAACCAGCCTCGTCGGTGAGGGACACGTGCCCCGCGCCGACACCCAGTTGCTGGCAAAGATCGCGACCCCGCCGCGAGAAGATAACCTCCGGTCTGCCGAGCTTATTGGGCACCGTGCCCACGTCGCGAATCCAAATGCCGTTGGCGAAACCGGTGCCCATCGCCTTCGCAACGGCTTCCTTCGCCGCAAAGCGCATGCTTAGAAACCGCACGGGGTGCTTAGTGCGCGCGAACAACACGCGCTCCTCGTCCATAAGTAAGCGGGTCGCAAAATGCTCACCGAAGCGCGCATAGGTCTTGGCAACGCGTTCCACCTGGACAACGTCGGTACCGATTCCGAAAATCAACGGGCCCTAGCCTCCAGCATCAAACGCCGCATGCGGCCGACCGCCGCGGGTAATCCCTCAAATACCGACCTGGCAATGATGCTATGCCCGATATTGAGTTCGACGATCTCGCCAATGGCCGCGATGGGCTGAACGTTGTGATAATGCAAGCCGTGACCGGCGTGCACCGTCAGCCCGAGCGCATGCCCCTGGGCCGCAGCGCTGCGGAGACGCGCTAGCTCGAGCCCGGCGGCGTCGCCTCCGGCTTCCGCGTAGCTCCCCGTATGCAACTCCACGACGGGGGCCCCGCAGGCCATGGCGGCGCGCAGCTGCTCCTCGTCAGGGTCGATAAATAAGGAGACCCGAATCCCGGCCGCGGTAAGCCGCTCTGTCGCGGCCTTCACGGCGGCGGTATTGCCTGCGACGTCCAATCCGCCTTCCGTGGTCAGCTCTTCGCGCTGCTCGGGGACGAGGCAGCAATCGCTGGGCTTGAGCTCACAGGCGAAGTCGACCATGGCGGGAGTGTTGGCCATTTCGAGATTGACATGGGTGGCGGTGAGTTCGCACATGAGTTGGACATCGCGATCTTGAATATGGCGGCGGTCCTCCCGCAAATGCATCGTGATGCTGTCCGCACCGGCGCGTTCGGCCACCAACGCCGCGTCAACCGGATTCGGGTAATACGTACCCCGTGCTTGGCGAACGGTGGCCACATGATCGACATTGACGCCCAACGCAATGGGGTTACTCGACACTCAGAACACTCCTTTACTCGACCACTTGCCTCAAGACCGCCGCCGACTTCAGCTGCCGGTCGCCGAGTTGGCTCCGCAGGGCACTGGACAGTATCCGCTTAGCGGCCCCTATGCTGGACTCGTCATTCAGCTCGCAACGGTGTAGCGAGAGGAGGTCCCTGCCCGAAAACGTGTCGGGCAGGCCGGACTCTTGCACCCGCGACGGACCACGCTCGGTCTCGAAACGATAACTACCGTCAGGCTCTACCGGCCTACCTGAGGCCACGTCGTGATCGAGATTGGGGGCATAGCCCAACGCGACCAATAGGCGATATTCGAACAGACGTACGCCACGACTCAACGCGGGGTCAGCGGTCAGGTCAACAAGCGCCTGACTATAACAAGAAAAAGCCTCTTCGTTGGGCTGTTCCCGGGGCACTAGGCTGAGGACCAATTCATTAATATAAAACCCGGCCAGCACGCCCCGGGGCGGTAGGTCGGAGAATTGACTACCGCCCTCGGCGGCGGTCAGAGTGCCGAGTTCACCGCGCGTATGCCAGGACAAACGCAACGGCACAAACGGTTGCAGGATGGCTCGTTGACGGGAAGCCGGCCGGCGGGAGCCACGCGCGACCAGGCCCACGACTCCGTGCTGCGGCGTGATGCAGTCGATAATCTGCGAGGTATTGCGAAACGCCCGTTGGTGCAGAACGAAGCCCGGCTCTAGCTGAACCCGCCGAACCGTCACGACACTTCGAAACCAAACCGCTTGAGGGCGTTCTCGTCGGCAGACCAGGACTCGCGGACTTTCACCCACAACTCGAGATGGACATCGCCCTCGAGGAGACGCCGAATCTCCGGCCTGGCGCTGGAGCCGATCGCTTTCAACACATCGCCGCCCTTGCCGATCACGATCGGCTTATGCTGTTCCCGCTCTATCCAAATCACGGCATGGATGCGCCAGCCTTTCTTCGTTTGCTGCAAATGTTCGACTTCGACAAGCAAACCGTAGGGCACTTCCGCGTGCAGGCGCCGCATCAGTTTTTCGCGGATAATTTCGCCAATGCGGAAAGTCAGACCGGCATCGGTGACTTGGCCGGGTGGGAAGAGCCATGGACCCGCCGGTAAATGCTTGACGAGTTCAAGCACCACGTTGTCCAGATTCGCGCCGCTCGCCGCGGAACAGGGCACCACGGCGGTGAAGTCTCCCCAATCGCCCAACTGCTGGAGCATCGGCAACAACTTGGTTTTGGGCTTGATGCGATCGACCTTATTGAGCACCGCAACGATACAGCCCTGTCCGGCTTGCATACGTTCCACCCAGCGTTGATCTTCGACCGTCAGGTCCGTCGCGGAAAACATCGCCACGACGATGTCCGCATCTTCCAACGCTGCCTGCACGCTGCCCTGCATGATCCGGTGCAAGGGCGTACTGTGATGCCGGGCGACCCCGGGGGTATCCTGAAAAACCAACTGTGCCGAACCATGATTGAGAACACCGCGCACGGCGTGGCGGGTCGTGTGTGGCCGGGGCCCGGTGATGGCCACTTTTTCGCCCACGAGCCGATTCACCAGCGTGGATTTACCTACGTTGGGCAGCCCCACCACGGCAATGGTTCCGCACCGGCTTGCCTCACTCGTCATGTCTCAGGATGTCCAACAATAACCGGGCGGCGCGCTGCTCCGCCGTACGCCGGCTACGGCCCTCCGCGCGGGTAGCCTGGCCCTCAGCGCTGCAGGAAACGGTGAAGGTCTGAGCATGATCGGCACCGGCCACGTGTTCGACCGTGTACTCGGGCAGGTCGACTCCGCGGGCCTGTAGCCATTCTTGTAACCGGGTTTTCGCATCTTTGAGGTCATCGGGCGACGGTAAATTGTTCAATCTATCCAGATACAGGTGGTTAACGACCTGCCTCGCGGCCTCGTAGCCACCATCGAGCAGTACCGCGCCTATTATCGCCTCTACGGCATTGGCAATAATAGAGGCGCGGCGAGCCCCGCCGCTGCTGCGTTCGGCCTTACTGATGATGATATGCTGATCGAGCTGGATCGAAACGGCAATGGCTTTCAAGCTGGCGCCGTTCACCAGGCTGGCCCGCAGCCGGCTGAGTTCGCCCTCGGAATATTGCGGACAAAGCTCGTACAGCCGCTGGGCAATCGCCAGGTTGAGGAATCCGTCGCCGAGAAATTCGAGGCGTTCGTTATTGGCGTCACCAACGCTGCGATGCGACAGCGCTTGCTCTAGGAGAGATGGATTTCCGAACGAATAATTGAGGTACTGCGAGCTCCAACGGCCCAAGGCCGTCAACGCACGATCTCGACCTGCTTGTCGATGACAACCATTAACCATAGATCGGCCACGTACCGGGTCTTATTCTCGTAACTGATTTGTAGTATATACCCGGGGCCACCCTTCCTCAGGCTGATGTTGTCCCTGGGAATTCTCAAGCTCTCGATGTCCAAGCGGCGTTCGAGCGCCAAACGAACTCGACTCGGACTGGGGTTGGTACCATCCATTTCTTTTTTGAGATCCGTCAACACCGTTTGGACGCGTAGTCCTTGCGCGTACATCGGACCGGCTTTGATCGCCGCGAGCCCTACGACGCCGACCAATACCGCGATAAGCAGCGCACCAATCGCCGTCATGCCTCTTTGTTTTTGATGCATAACCGCCTCCTTCAACTATCAGTGAATCGCATCGCCGATGCGGGCCCACAATGGGCCACCTTCGCTGGGCGCGCGCCAATTCATCCAAATCCGTTCAGCCCGGCCAACTAAGCGATGTTCCGGGATATATTCCACGCCGGGAAAGCGGCTGTCCTTCGAGCGATCCCGATTGTCACCCATCATAAAATAATGCGCAGCGGGCACCCTGTAGACACCCTCCGGCCCGTCCGGACGGCCAGCCACCAACAGTTCGTGGACGCGGTCGCCCAATTCCTCGACACCCAGATCCGCATTCGTCTGCCCGGGTCCGGTGTAGTCGCCAATAATGCTTAACGGCATCCTCTCTCCGTTGATCGTCAGCTGCTTATTCCGGTAAACCACCACATCGCCCGGCAGGCCAATAACCCGCTTGATGTAGTGAATCCCGGAGTCCGAGGGCAGCTTGAACACGACCACATCGCCCCGCTCGGGCAGGCCCAGCGAAATCACCTTCGTATTAAGAACCGGCAAGCGCAGCCCGTACACGAACTTGTTCACAAAAATGAAGTCTCCGTCCAATAGTGTAGGGGTCATGGACCCGGAGGGGATGCGAAACGGCTCGAATAGAAACGACCGCAAGATCAGCACAAACAGCAAAATGGGGAAAAAGGCGCGGGAATATTCAACCGCCAGCGGCTCCTTCGCGTCAGCCCCTGCGGCAGCTTCACGCCGGGCTTTCAAGAACAGTGTATCGACACCCCAAATCACTCCTGCGAGGAACGTCAAAACCACGATGATTAGTGCAAGATCCAATTTATCGATTCCCTTCTAACTCGAGTTGAGTATTGGTCATTTCCGATCCACCTGCAATACGGCCAAAAAAGCCTCTTGTGGGATCTCGACTGACCCCACTTGTTTCATGCGCCGCTTACCCGCTTTTTGTTTTTCTAACAGTTTCCGCTTGCGGCTAACATCACCGCCATAACATTTCGCGGTGACATTTTTTCGCAGGGCTTTGACTGTGGTGCGGGCGATAATCTGGCCGCCGATGGCCGCCTGGATAGCCACATCGAACATTTGCCGTGGGATGAGTTCTTTCAGCTTTTCCACGAGTTCTCGGCCACGATGTTGCGCATTGTCTCGATGCACGATGATCGACATGGCATCTACCCGGTCTTTGTTGATGAGCACGTCGAGTTTCACTAACGATGCAGCTTGAAACCGAAGAAAACTGTAGTCGAAAGACGCATAGCCCCGGCTCACGGATTTCAAGCGATCGAAGAAATCTAGGACGACCTCGGCGAGCGGTAGTTCATACTCCAACGACACCTGGCTACCGAGGTACTGAAGTCTGCGCTGCACGCCGCGTTTTTCGACGCACAAGGTCATGACGGGTCCGACGTGCTCCTGCGGCACGAGGATATTCGCGAGAATGATCGGCTCGCGAATCTCGTTAATCTTATTGGGCGGAGGCAGCTTCACCGGATTATCAATTTGTTCGACGACGCCGTCCGTGAGCTCCAACTCGAATACAACCGTGGGCGCGGTGGTGATCAAGTCGATGTTGTACTCACGCTCCAACCGCTCCTGCACGATTTCCATGTGCAGCATGCCGAGGAATCCGCAGCGGAAACCAAAGCCGAGCGCCCCGCTATTCTCAGGTTCGAAATGCAGCGCCGCGTCGTTCAGGCGCAATTTCTGTAGGGCTTCGCGGAAGCTTTCGTAGTCATCGGAACTGACGGGGAAGAGTCCCGCGAAGACCCGCGGCTGCACTTGCTTGAACCCCGGCAGCGGTTCGCTGGCCGGCTTGTCGGTATCAGTAATCGTGTCGCCGACCGGCGCGCCGTCAATTTCCTTGATACCGGCGATCACATACCCGACCTCGCCCGTCGCCAATATCTCGCGGTCTTGCATCTTGGGCGTGAACGAGCCGACCCGGTCGGCACCGTGGCTGCGCCCCGTCGACATGACCTTGATTTTTGAGCGCCGCCGCAAGCACCCGTTGACGACCCGCACCAGCGAGACGACACCGACATAGCTGTCGAACCACGAATCGATAATCAACGCCTGCAGGGGTGCATCCGGATCGCCGCCGGGCGGCGGAATGTCGACGACGAGCCGCTCCAGCAGTTCCTCGACGCCCAGCCCGGTCTTCGCGCTGATCAGGACCGCGTTGGAGGCGTCTAAACCGATGACGTCTTCGATCTGCTGCTTGACGACATCCGGTTGGGCGGACGGCAGATCGATCTTGTTGAT
>JAHEKG010000178.1 GCA_024638475.1 Rhodospirillales bacterium
CGGGGCGGTAAAACGCCGATAGGTGTTCAGCACACCGCCCGCCAACCCGGTCAGCGAAATAAATAGCAGATACGGGAACGTCCACCTCAGCATATCTACGGCAAGCTCGTAGCGGGCGCGGCCGTCGTCATCGTCGGCGAACCCCGGGGCGAAGATAAAAATCAACACCGGAGCGGCGACGACACCCACGGCGGTAATCGCCAACAGGATGAGTCCCAGGGTGCCACTCGTCGCGGCCACCAGCGCGCGGGTTTCGCCCACCTCGCGGCGGGCCCGGTATTCCGACAATACGGGCACGAAAGCATGCGCGAACGCGCCCTCGGCGAAAAAGCGACGCAGCAAATTGGGGATCTTGAAAGCGACGAAGAACGCGTCCATGACGACGCCGGCGCCGAACATCCGCGAGAACACCATGTCCCGTACCAGGCCGAAGACCCGTGACAGCAGGGTCATGGAGCCCACCACGCCCGTGGCACGTAGGACGCGGCGCCGGTTACCGGCCTCGGGTTCTGGGGCGGTGCTCATAGGCTGGGGAGTCTACCTTGACTTGGCTCGTGTGAGCCCCGAGAATACCCCGCTTTTGACGCCCCCTCGGTCACCGAAAGGTGGTAACGTCGGGGCAAATCGAGGAAATACCGTGGCCAATATCAAGTCTGCTCAGAAACGCGCCCGCCAAAGCGTGAAGCGCCGCAGCCACAACATGTCGTTGCGCTCCCGGATGCGCTCCCAAATCAAGAAGGTGCTAAACGCGGTCGGTGCCGGTAATAAAGACGCCGCCACAGCGGAATATAAGGCCGCAGTACCGGAAATCGACCGGATGGCCAACAAGGGACTCATCCACGCTAACAAGGCCGCCCGCCACAAGAGTCGTCTAAACGCCATGATCAAGGGTATGTCCTAAGCTTCGTTTGCCTCGGATTCTGCGGCTGCCGCTTCCAAGAAACGCATAATGGCCTGAGCCAGGTCATCAACGCCCTCGCCGCTCAACGCGCTAATACCAAAAACTGGTTTGTCCGCTCCGCCAAAGCCTAATGCGGTGGCAATCTTGACGATACAGTCTTGCCGTTCATGCTGCGGGATCAGATCCAACTTGTTGAGTACCAACCAGCGCGGGCGCTCGAGTAGATCGTCGGAATACTTACCTAGCTCGGCAATGATGGCCTTGCCCTGCAGAATCGGATCCTCGGAGCCTTCCGGCGGCAAAACATCGACGAGATGCAGCAATAGGCCGGTGCGGCTGAGGTGCTTGAGGAAACGAATCCCGAGCCCTGCACCCTCCGCGGCACCCTCGATGAGTCCTGGAATATCGGCGACGACGAAACTCTGGCTATGCCCCACCCGAACCACGCCGAGCTGGGGATAGAGTGTCGTAAAAGGGTAATCGGCCACTTTCGGTCGCGCCGAGGACAGGCAGCGAATAAGCGTCGATTTACCGGCATTGGGTGCGCCCAATAGGCCTACGTCGGCCAGCAGCCGGAGCTCGAGCCCCAAATTGCGGCTCTCGCCCGCTTGACCCGGCGTGAACTGCCGAGGGGTACGGTTGGTGCTCGACTTGAAACGCGTGTTGCCGACGCCCCCGCGGCCACCCTTCGCCACTAGCAGGGCCTCGTCACCGGTGCCAAGGTCGCCTAGGACCTCGCCCGTATCGATGTCCCGTACGACCGTTCCGACGGGAACCCGAATGTAAACATCCTCGCCAGACGCGCCGGTACGGTTACGGCCAGCACCGTTACCGCCGGTGGCCGCTTTGAATTTTCGCCGCACGCGAAAATCCGCCAAAGTGGTCAGACCGTTCTGGGCCTGAAGATAAATGCTGCCGCCGCGACCACCGTCACCCCCATCGGGGCCGCCCTCGGCAATAAACTTCTCCCGTCGGAAGCTGAGACAACCATCTCCGCCACGACCAGCTTGTACCGTGATACTCGCTTCGTCGACAAATTTCATAACAAAAAAGCCCCGCTGAACGGGGCTTTGTCGTGACCCTGTTGCAGTCCGCTAGCCGGCCGCGACAACGCGCACGTACTTGCGGTTTTTCGGCCCTTTCTTCTCGAAAACGACCTGGCCGGCGGCCTTCGCAAACAACGTGTGATCACGGCCGACGCCGACGTTGTGACCCGCGTGAAAATGAGTGCCCCGCTGGCGGACGATGATATTACCCGCCAGGACCTGCTCGCCGCCGTAGCATTTGACGCCGAGCCGTTTTGATTCTGAATCACGACCGTTCTTGGAGCTGCCGCCTGCTTTTTTATGTGCCATGAACGTTTACGCCTCTGTCTCTTGAGCGGTTGCCTTTTTTTTCCGCGGCCCACCGGTAATGCCGGTGATCTCGATCTCCGTATAGTGCTGGCGGTGACCTTGTAATCGCTGATAGTTGGTGCGGCGCTTGAACTTCACCACCTCGACTTTCTTAGCCTTAGCCTGGGCCAGCACTTTGGCTTTTACCTTGCTTCCGGAAACCACGGGCGAGCCGACTTTGACGTTGTCGTCTTCGCCCACCAACAGCACCTCATCGAATTCGACCGCATCACCCTCAGCTACTTTCAGCCGCTCTACCTTAAGTCGATCGCCTTTTGAGGCTCGGTATTGTTTGCCCCCGGTCTTGAATACCGCGTACATGATTGGTCCTTACTATCTTGAGGGGCTGAGAAAGCATCCGCAAAGCCCGAAGAGGCGGAATGTTATTGAGTTCGGTCTGTTGGGTCAATGACTTATGCCGTTTTTCTGGACCGCCTGGCGGCCTCTTGCTCGCCAAATCTGTGCTCGTCAGGCATTATCCGGGCGGTGAGCCACCCAGAACCCAGGCCTAGTCGCCCGCTCCCCAGCCTCGAGGAGCTCAGGGCGCCCGTGGAGGCCGATTGGCAGGCCGTCAACCGGCTGATTCATCAACGTCTCGGCAGCGATGTCGCCCTCGTCAACCAGGTGGCGCACCATATTATCCGTTCCGGCGGCAAGCGGCTGCGGCCTCTGACCGTACTCCTGGCCGCCCGGGCCTGCGGCTACGAGGGAGAGTCGCATATTGCCGCGGCGGCCGTTGTGGAATTCATCCATACGGCCACGTTACTCCATGACGACGTGGTGGATGCCTCGGGCCTACGGCGGGGACAGGAAACGGCCAACGCGGTATTCGGTAATCAGGCCAGCGTGCTGGTGGGCGATTTTCTCTACTCGCGCAGCTTCCAGATGATGGTCGAGATCGACGAGATGGCCATTCTGCAGGTGCTCGCGGACGCGACCAACACGATCGCCGAGGGTGAAGTCCTCCAGCTAATGAACTGCAACGAGCCGGACACGACAGAGACCGACTACCTGGAAGTCATCTACCGGAAAACGGCCAAGCTGTTCGAGGCCGGTACAAGAATTGGCGCTATCCTGGGGGCAGCGCCCGGGCTCGAAGACAGCCTGGTGAACTACGGTCGGCACCTGGGTCTCGCGTTCCAACTGGTCGACGACGCGTTGGACTATGATGCCACCGCCGAGGAATTAGGGAAGAACATCGGCGACGACCTCGCCGAAGGTAAACCCACCCTGCCGCTGATCTATGCGATGAAACATGGCAGCGCAGCAGAACGGCATATGATCCGCGAGGCCATTCGCACGGGCGGGACCCAGAATCTCCACTCGATTCAGCTCGCCATCGATACGACCGGCGGCTTGCGGTACACCGCCCAGCGAGCCAACGAAGAAGCGAACCTGGCCCGCGAGTCACTACGCCGCATGGTCAACAGCCCCTACAAACAAACTCTGCTGCAACTTGCCGATTTCGCCACGGCGCGGCGCTCCTAACCCATCCGGATTCGTTTCCAGTAATCGCGGCTTGCTCGCGATTTCTTGCGTGGCGCCCCATACTACCCACAACACCAACAACAGCCTTACGGAACGAGACCGGCCATGGAAAGCACCACGAAGCCTTGGCAACAACTCAATCAGCTCATCGCGGACGAGAGCCATGGGGAGCTACAAGACTATCTTGATAAGCTGAGCCATCAAGATCTGGTGCATGCGTTGTTCCGCATGGCGCCGGAGGAACAGCAAGCCTTGCTGAGCGCGCTGACCCCCGAGTCGGCCGCCGACGTCCTCGAAGAATTACCGGACGTACATGCCGCCGCGCTGCTGGAAGACCTGCCGGCGTTCGAGGCAGCAACGATCGTCATGGAGTTGCCCAGCGACGATGCCGCGGACGTCTTGGCCGAGCTGGATACCCAAGACGCCGAGCAAATCCTCGGGCACATGGATGCCGACGACGCAGCCGAAGCCAGAGAACTCATTGCCTATGACGAGGACGTCGCCGGCGGCCTCATGATGACCGAATTCCTCAAATACACCGAGTCGATGCTGGTGCGAGAGGTACTCGCGGATATGCGCCGGCATGCCGATGAATACGCCCTCTACAATGTGCAATACCTTTACGTCACGGATGCCAACGAAAGGCTCCTCGGCATCCTTCGAGCCCGTGATCTAGTGCTCGCGCAACCCGACGAACGAATTGGCGACTTGACGCGGCCGGCGGAGTCCGTCTCACCAACCACTCCGCTGGAAGCGTTGGTGGATTTCTTCGAGGATCACGAATTATCGGCCATTCCCGTCGCCGACACGCTCGGACGATTACTCGGCGTCGTCCGGCGGCGCGCTGTCTATGACACCGTCGCCGAGCATGCCGAGGAGGACCGACTCAAGGCTCAAGGTATCATCGGCGGTGAAGAGTTCCGCAGCATGCCCTCGCTGTTGCGCTCGCGCCGCCGCTTGACTTGGCTTTCGCTGAATATTGGTCTGAATATCATCGCGGCGAGCATCATCGCGTTATACCAGGACACCTTAGCCGCCGTGATTGCTTTGGCCGTTTTCTTGCCCATCGTTTCGGACATGAGCGGTTGTTCCGGCAACCAGGCCGTCGCCGTCAGCCTCAGGGAACTCACGCTTGGGATCGTGCAACCTATGGACGTGTTTCGAGTTTGGCTCAAAGAAGCGTCCGTTGGCCTCATCAACGGGTTGGCGCTGGGGTCATTGCTCGGGGCCGCCGCTTGGCTATGGCAGGGCAACGGCTATCTCGGGCTTGTGGTCGGCGGCGCGCTGGCATTGAACACCGTCGTCGCCGTATCCATCGGCGGCACGGTACCGTTGTTTTTGAAGGCACTGAAGATCGACCCCGCCGTCGCCGCAGGGCCGATCCTCACAACGGTGACCGACATGTGCGGATTTTTCTTCGTCCTTGCTTTCGCCACCTCAATGTTGCCGCTGCTGCAAACCTAGCGTGAGCATGAGATGGCGCCGTTGGCTGCTGGGATTGGCTGCCCTCGCGGCCGCAGGACTGTTGCTGGGTACGATCATCGTATTCGGCTACCTGCCGCGCAGCGCTCCGCCGAGCCCAATCAACGTGGACCGTTCGGCCGAAAGCATCGAGCGGGGCCGCTACCTGGCGATCAATGTGCTCCAATGCGTGGATTGTCATTCAATCCGGGATTGGCAACTCTATGGCGGACCGCCAATTCCGCCCATCGGCGCCGGTCGGCCGTGCATGGATCGGCAAACCCCGACCGCCGGCGTTAATGTGGGGCAGGAGTTTTTTCCCGGGGTACTCTGCATTCGGAATATTACGCCCGACAAGGAAACCGGAATCGGGGCTTGGACCGACGGCGAAATCATTCGCGCGGTTCGCGAAGGCGTGGGCCGCGATGGGCGCGGCCTATTTCCGATCATGCCCTATTTCATCTACCGCGATCTCGCGGACGCCGACGTCGAGGCGGTGGTGGCGTTTCTGCGCACCTTACCGCCGGCCCGTTCGGCGCAGCTACCCGAGCGAGTTATCGAGGTTCCGCTCAATCTTCTCGTACGTCTGTGGCCTCAACCCGTGACGCAACCCGTTGCCCTGCCTGATCCGCAGAGCGACAGGCTCGCCTACGGCGAATACCTCGCGCGCATCGCGCGCTGCGAGTTTTGTCATTCGCCCCGAGACCCCAATTCGCTTAAACCCTTCCCCGGCAGACGCTATTCCGGCGGCATGCCGTTCTTCTTAGGAAAACAACGCGTCATGTACCCGCTGAACCTGACCCCGCACGCGACCGGGTTGGGCTCGTGGACCAAAGCGCAGTTTATCGCCCGGTTTCGGGCCCACACCGAACCGCAACCAGTCGCTCCAGAGCACAACACGCTGATGAATTGGAATGCATTCGCGGGCATGACCGATGAAGACTTGGGCCTTTTATGGGATTTTTTTCAAACCTTGCCGCCGGTGGAGTATCGCCGCGAACCACTGTAGACGATGCGCCTACTGCGTGCCTATCCCCTCCTCAGTTTCAGCATACTCGCCTATGCTATTGCCAGCTTGCTGGCGCTGCCGCTCGCGCTATCTAATCGCGGCCTCATCGCGATTCATGTGGCTCCCGAGTGGGAAGTGGGAGTGGCATTCGGGCCATTTATCGCAGCCGTCCTGGTGCTCCGGGCAAGCAACGACAGAGCCGCAGTCCGCGCGCTTTGGCTTAGCTTCAAACGTTGGCGCATTGGCCGTGTCGGCTGGTTACTAGCAGCCGGTTCGCCTTGGGCTTTCTTGGTTGTTGCATTTGTCGGCATTGCCATCGTACAGCAAGCACTGCCGCGCCCGATGTTGCAGGGTTGGACTTGGGTATCAATGTTGAGGACGACGCTCGATCTCGTCATCGTCGCATCGCTCCTGCAGAGCATTGGCGAGGAACCCGGATGGCGGGGGTTTTTGTTGCCGAAGCTTCGCGAACGCTACGGACCGCTGGCAGCGACGTTCGTGCTGTTCCCAATCTGGCTGTTCTGGCATCTACCCATGGTGCTGGCGCGACCGGAATTCAGCGTTGCGCAATTCGCCGGGTTTTCTCTAGGCATTCTGTCCGCGGCAATTTGGCTAACCGTGATCTATGAATACACGCATAGTCTATTGGCGGCGATTGTCTGGCACGCCCTGGTCAACCTAACTCGGGGCCTTGCCCTCGCCCTCTCTACCAACGCATTCCTCGCTTATGGCCTCGCCGTGAGCGTGGGCGCCGTCGGCGTTGCGCTTATCCTCTGGCGGCATGACGGCCAGAACGGCAGACACCCCGGCGAACCTCCCGACTCCTGATCTAGCACCGCGACCGCAGGGTTAACGGCTAGGCCTCCACCGTTTGGGCTTGCGGTTCCGGCTCAGCCTTGGCTTCGAAGCGGCGGCCGAGCAACAGTCCGACCCAGGTCCACACCGCCGCGACGCCCGTCCCAACGAGGGCGACAGCAGCCAACCCTAGCCCGATGCCATCCGTCAATAGTGCAAACAGAGAACCGCTGACCGCATCTCCACCGCGATAGACCACGATGTCGACAACCGGCTTGGCCTTGAATCTTTCTTCTTGAGTGACCTGGGTAAACAGCATCTCCCGTGCCGGGCGG